>DXIJ01000102.1 GCA_019112945.1 Candidatus Monoglobus merdigallinarum
AAGCCGCCGTTAACTGCGGCTTTATGCAAAGGCTTAAAAACGGCGTGTATGCCGTATCTGTATTTTTGACTGAACAAAGGCGTTCGTCGGTTGGTTTCAACTGCGGGCGTCTTTTTTGTTTGTCAGTTTACATTATTTTTCAAAAAAATTTAGGGATTGGTAATTCCATTAAATAATAAGGAGGAAGAAAAATGCTATTAAAAGAGGGCGAAAATGGTAACAGAATACCGTCGGGTTGTGCTATTTCAGGTATATTCTCTAAAAGCGGAAAGAGAATAAACGGCGAATCGATAATAGATTCCATTGCCGTTATGCACGACCGCTCCAACGGATTGGGCGGCGGCTTTGCAGGTTACGGCATTTATCCCGAGTACAAAAATCAATATGCGTTTCATGTCTTTTATGAGACAAATGAGGCAAAAGAGGTTTGCGAAAGATATCTTGACCGCCACTTTGACGTGATAAATCTGTCCAAGATCCCGATAACCAGAATTCCCGAGATCAAGGACGAGCCTCTGATTTGGCGTTATTTTGTTGACCCGCTGCCTACCAAGCTGGCGGCGTCGCAGCTTGACGAAAAGGAATTTGTCGTGCGCTGCGTCAATAGGATAAACAATCAGATAGACGGCTGCTATGTGTTCTCATGCGGCAAGAACATGGGCGTGTTCAAGGCGGTCGGCTTCCCGGAGGATGTGGGCAGGTTTTACAGGCTGAGCGAATACGAGGGCTATTGCTGGACTGCGCACGGACGTTATCCGACCAACACCCCCGGCTGGTGGGGAGGCGCACACCCGTTTGCAATGCTTGACTATTCAATAGTCCACAACGGTGAGATTTCATCATATGACGCAAACAGACGTTTTATAGAAATGTACGGCTATAAGTGCAGCCTTTTGACGGATACAGAGGTCATTACATATATAACCGACTATCTTCTGAGAAAGAAAAAGCTGACGCTTGAAGAAATGGCAAGCGTGGTCGCGGCGCCGTTCTGGTCTACGATAGACCATATGCCCGAGCCCGAGAGAAGCAGGTACAAGTTTTTAAGAAACACCTTCAGCAGTCTGCTGATAACGGGGCCGTTTTCTATCCTGCTGGGCTTTACCGGCGGAATGATGGCGCTGAACGACAGGCTCAAGCTCAGAAGCATGGTAGTCGGCGAAAAGGACGACATGGTATATGTTGCGAGCGAGGAGTGCGCTATGCGGGTAGTGGAGCCTAATCTTGACACAATATGGTCGCCGCGCGGCGGAGAACCGGTTATTGTCAGGCTTTATGACGATGCTATGGAAGAAATTGGAGGTATTGACTAATGGTACGTGATTATTTATATCCGGAATACGAAGCTGTGCGCAACCCGGACTTGTGCATAGGCTGCCGCGCATGTGAACGGCAGTGTGCGAATTTAGTTCATAAATATGACAGCGATCTCGGAAAGATGGTCAGCAACAGCGCGACCTGCGTTGACTGCCAAAGATGCGTCTGTCTGTGCCCGACAAACGCCCTCAAGATCGTAAAGAGCGATAATACATTTAAGAAAAACGCCAACTGGACAAACGAGGCGATAAGCGATGTTATACGCCAGGCGGGAACAGGAGCGGTACTGCTCTCCGCTATGGGAAATCCCAAGCAATACCCGGTGTACTGGGATAAGATGCTGATAAATGCGTCTCAGGTAACGAACCCGTCGATAGACCCGCTGCGCGAGCCTATGGAGACAAAGACTTATCTTGGCAAAAAGACGGTAAGCATAGAGCGCGACAGGAACGGAAACATTGTCTCAAAGACGACCCCGCAGCTTGAGCTTGAAACGCCTATCATGTTTTCCGCCATGTCGTACGGCTCTATCAGCTACAATGCGCACAAGAGCCTTGCAATGGCGGCAGAGGAGCTTGGCATTCTTTATAACACCGGCGAGGGCGGTCTGCATCAGGACTTTTACCAATACGGACCCAACACGATAGTTCAGGTCGCTTCAGGCCGATTCGGCGTGCATGAGGATTATCTCAATGCCGGAGCCGCTATCGAGATAAAAATGGGTCAGGGTGCAAAGCCCGGTATAGGCGGACACCTGCCGGGAACAAAAATCGTCGGCGATATTTCAAGAACGAGAATGATACCCGAGGGTACGGACGCTATTTCTCCGGCTCCGCACCATGATATATATTCAATAGAGGATTTAAGACAGCTTGTGTTTTCATTAAAGGAGGCAAGCGATTATAAAAAGCCGGTCATTGTAAAGATCGCGGCGGTTCACAACGTGGCGGCGATCGCGAGCGGTATCGCGCGCAGCGGTGCGGACATAATTGCAATAGACGGCTACAGAGGCGGCACGGGCGCGGCGCCCAAGTGCATCCGCGACAATGTCGGCATACCTATTGAGCTTGCGCTTGCAAGCGTTGACCAAAGACTGCGCGACGAGGGTATAAGAGGCGATGTTTCCGTGGTTGTGGGCGGAAGTATCAGAAGCAGCGCGGACATAGTAAAGGCGATAGCTCTCGGAGCGGACGCGGTCTATATCGCGACCTCGGCGCTTATTGCGCTTGGCTGCCATCTGTGCAGAAGCTGCCAGAGCGGTAAGTGTAACTGGGGTATTGCGACCCAGGTCCCGGAGCTTGTAAAGAGGCTTAATCCCGCGGACGGAAAAGAGCGTCTGGTAAATCTCGTTCATGCCTGGACGCATGAGATAAAAGAGATGATGGGCGGAATGGGTATCAATTCTATCGAAGCCCTGCGCGGAAACCGGCTTATGCTCAGAGGCGTGGGCATGAACCAAAAGGAACTTGATATTTTAGGCATAAAGCACGCCGGTGAATAAAATATGAAAGGAATTGGAGTAATTTATGAAAAAGGTTTATGTTAATGAAGAATGGTGCCTTGGCTGTCATTTGTGTGAATACCAATGTGCATTTGCCAATTCCGGTATGGACGATATGGTAAAGGCTTTAAAGGGGAAAGAAATACATCCGCGCATTTGCGTTGAGGGCGATAATAATATCAGTTTTGCCGTAAACTGCCGCCACTGCGACGATGCGCTCTGCATAAAGGGCTGCATATCCGGTGCGCTGTCAAAGGACGCGGACGGCGTTGTTGTAATAGACAAGGAAAAATGCGTCGGCTGCTATACATGTATACTGCTCTGCCCTTATGGTGCAATAATGCCCGGCGCAGACCACAGCGTGGTTCAGAAATGTCAGCTTTGTACAGATAATTCAGCCGGAGAACCGGCATGCGTAAAAGGCTGCCCCAACAGAGCGATAGTATTTGAGGACAGAGATTAGTCAGCCGGAAATAATTTATTGAAAGGAAGAGTTAAATTGAAATATGATTATTTTATAATCGGAAACTCGATCGCTGCTGTCGGCTGCATAGAGGGTATACGCAGCAATGACAAAAAGGGCAGTATCTGCGTTGTGACCGATGAGAACTATAAAGTGTATGGCCGTCCGCTTATTTCATATCTCCTGTGGAATAAGACGACCGAGGAGAATATGCTGCGCTACAGACCGGAGAACTTTTACAGCGAGAACAGAGCAGAGCTTATCACGGGCGTTCGTGCGGAGAAGATCGACCCGGAGAAGAAGACCGTAGAGCTCAGTGACGGCAGAAGCTTCGGCTACGGAAAGCTGCTTGTCGCGACAGGCTCGTCTCCGTTTGTTCCGCCTATGAAAGGCATGGATAAAATAGAAAAATGCTATAACTTTATGACGCTTGATGATGCAAAGGCGATCGACAAGGCCGTTGACGGCAAAAGCCGCGTCCTGATAGTAGGCGCGGGCCTTATAGGCCTTAAATGCGCAGAGGGCGTCAGCGACAAGGTTGGAAGCATCAAGGTGGTAGACCTTGCGGACAGGATCCTGCCGAGTATACTCGACAAAAAGGGCTCAGAGATAGTCAGGAAGCATATCGAAAGCCACGGCGTTGAGTTTTACCTAAACAACAGCGTTCAGGAGTTTAAGGACGGAATAGCAACGCTTAAAGACGGCACGCAGATAGATTATGACGCAGTGGTGATCGCAGTCGGCGTAAGGCCTAACGTTTCGCTGATAGCCGAGGCGGGCGGAGAGGTCGCGCGCGGAATAGTAACAGACTTAAGGTGCGAGACAACGCTAAAGGATATATATGCAGCCGGCGACTGCGCCGAGAGTTTGAACAGCATAACCGGAGAGAGACAGGTGCTGGCGCTTTTGCCGAACGCGTATATGCAGGGGCACGCCGCAGGCGAAAACATGAGCGGCGGCAATGTGCTGTATGACAACGCTATACCGCTTAACTCTATAGGCTTTTGGGGCCTGCACGTTATAACCGCCGGAGACTATAACGGCGAGGAGACAGTAAAGGCGGACGGCAGCAAATATAAAAAGCTGGTTACCGCCGGCAATCATTTAAGAGGTTTTATCTTGATCGGCGATATCGAGCGTGCGGGCATTTATACCAGATTGGTTCGCGAAAAAATCCCGCTTGATGAGATTGACTTTGAGGCGATAGCCGAAAGACCGGCGGAAATGGCGTTTTCAAGGGCGGTCAGAAAAGTGGATTTAGGAGGTATAAGCTATGAAAATTAACGCAGGGCTGACATATTACGATGAGATCAACAGAAAAATACGCGCGACCCGCGATAAGAAGATAGAGGTCGATAACTGCCTCGGCCAGCGTTATATAGGCTGCGGCCTCACGGGCAAGGAACTGACGGTCTACGGCACGCCCGGCAACGCTCTCGGTGCGTACTTAAACGGCGGGACCGTGACCGTATACGGTAATGCTCAGGACGCGACCGGCGATACCATGAATGACGGAACGATAGCTATTCACGGCTCATCCGGCGACGCGACGGGCTATGCGATGCGCGGCGGGAAAATTTTTGTAAAGGGCGACGCGGGATACCGTGCGGGTATTCATATGAAAGCGTATAAGGATAAAGTTCCGGTGCTTGTGATAGGCGGAAAGGCAGGGAGCTTCCTCGGTGAATACCAGGCGGGCGGATATATAATTGTTCTCGGCCTGAACCACAGCGATAAGAAAACGGTCGTTGAGAGGTTCTGCGCAACCGGAATGCACGGCGGAAAGATATTTTTAAGATGTGACGAGCTGCCGTTTGACTTGCCGAGCCAGGTCATTGCCTCAAAGGCGGCAAAGAGTGAGCTTGGCGAAATAGAGGGATATATCGATGAGTATATCGACATATTCGGCGGAGACAAAAATGTTATTATGAAGAAGAATTTCTTCGTTCTGACCCCCGACACCAAAAATCCATATCAGCAGATATATACGGCTTGTTAATCAAAAACAGAAAGCGGGTGTAAAAAAAATCGCTCAGAGTGTTCAAGGGCAAAAAACTTGACGATATTTGCCTTTAATGTGCTCAAAAAATTAAAACATCCCATTAAATGCAGAAAATCCGCCCTTTTGAGCGGATTTTCTATGTTTATGCCCTTGAACTACGAACAAAAATCACCCTCGGAGTATACCTATACGCTGTCGGGCAAGGTTTACAGCGTCGGCTGCGGCCACCGCTGTAAACTGATTTTTGTCCGTTCTGAACTATTTTTTTGGACACCCCATACGCAATCATTTTATATGTCGAGTTTTTTACAGTCCTCAAACGAATACTCATCAATCTGCCTGCGGTGCAATAATAACTTTTACGTCATTATTGTTATTCGTACCAAGTGACATTAAAGTATACGTCAAATCATTGGCAGTCATAAAATCTGTAAACGCCGAATATTCCTCAGACGTAAAATACAAGATTGCTTCCCCGCTTTGATTAATCTTAGAACAGTTCGCAAGTGCAGAATTCATCAAAGCGTCATAGACCTCTTTGCTGTCAATACTGCATCTTATAAGCGATGCACTGTTCAGTCTTTCAGACGGCACTGCGCGGTAAGCCTCCGTCTCACCCTCGCTGTTTCTGTCAAGTTTAGGTTCAGCCGTTACGGCAGGCGTGTGCACAGGCGCTGCGGTAGAAGCCGCCGTTTGTGAACGCTGCGGCGTTGCTGTCGGTACCGGCGCCGCAGTAGGCGCAGGCGTTGCTGTCTCCGGAGCCTCCGTCGGCTCCGACGCTTCAGCATCAGCCGAAGCTGCTGCAGGAACACTTTCCCCTCCTGCCCCGCCGACCAAATAACCGTCCTCCTGAGAGGTATCACGTGCACTTTGTATATCCGGCAACTGTATTGACGGCAGTGCGCCCTCAGGCGGAACATATGTCGGAGACGCTGTGTTTGAAGATATATCGGGAAGTATTATCCTCGGTGTTCTGTATGCCGGAGTAGCCGTCGGAGACGGCGCTCTCGTTGCGGAAGATCTGCTGCTTGCCGTACTTCTGTTAGTCGCAGCTGAAGAACCGGCTGTACTTCTGTTTGAAGACGAGCTGCTGCCGGATGTACTGCTGCGCGATGAAGAGCTTCTAGATGTACCGCTGCTTGAACGGGCAGTTGATGAAGAACCCGATGATGAAGCGGCAGGTCTTGACGTAGCTCTCGGCGCTGCTGTTGCCCTTGACGGCGAAGAAGCCCCGGGAGATGATGCAGCCGACGGCCTTGCAGATGACCTCGGCGACGGCAGTGAATCATTACCGTCATCTAAATACTCATCAAGCCCGCTCGAACTGGGTTTCGCGGTAGCCTTGGCATTTGCTATAGCGGCATTATCCGAAAAGTCATAAAGTTCATCAGATGACTTCATGATTTGGTATATCCCGCTTCCCGCAACGCCCATTACGAGCACTGCACTCATAGCGGCCGGAGCTACAACGCGCCAGTTGGCATTCTTTACCAGTTTTGCACCCTCTGTCTTTATATTTTCAAAAGCACTGAGAAGTTTATCGGAAATCTTTGATTGCGAACGGATTCTTGCATATTCCTCCTTGACCTCCGGAGCAATAGCAACCAAGTTATTATGTGCCTTTGAAATCAAATCTTTCGGGCATGGCTGCGCAAGATCAGAACTCAAAACGCCGAGCATATCTCTTATATCATCAAGCTCTATCCTGCACATCTCACAATTCTTAAGATGGGCGTTGACCTTTCCGGTTTCAGTCTCATCAAGAGCATCAGAAACAAAATCATAGAGCATATCTCTGCACTCATCACAAGTGAGAACATCCTCAAAATCATCAGCTTCCGAATCATAGCCCTGAATTTTCAAAAGCTGTTTATCGAAATCACCAATATTGCTTAGCGGGGTATCGTCAAATTCATCACTCAAATCATCAGAAACGCTCTTGAGGCTGAAAACATCGTCACCTAAACCGCCGTTATTGCCTGCCTCTGCCTGCACTATTGGCGAATCACCCGAGAGGTCATCCACAGCAGCTGAAATCAGATCTGCATTCTCCGAAACAGAACCGCTGCCGGTTAAAACCACAGGTTCCCTTTCGTCCAGATTAATCTGCCTTATGTCGTTGGCTATGCTGTCCATTACCTCGCCGTACTTACGGCTAAGCTCCTCATTCTTTTCGAAATCTGACACTCTACCCCTCCTTCCTAACATAAAATATTATTATATAAACTGTTTAAGTTTATATTCTCTGCCGGAATAACGAAATTCTGTATTATAGATAACGCCATTCCTCTACGTTTTGTTAGACGAAAAATATCAAAAAAAGTTCCCGCAGATATTCAAAATTTCTAAAATATATTTCCCGTCATATTTAGACGAAGAACTCGTCAAAAAGTTCCCTGTCTTTAAGTAAAATCTCGCGGAGCTTTCTGCGCCCGCGGCTTATCCTTGACTTTACTGTACCGACGGAACAATCAACTATCTCTGCAATATCATCATATGGCAAACCATGAATATCTCTGAGTATCACCACTGCGCGGTAATCTTCCGGAAGCTGAGAAATCGCCTTATTAACAGCATTTTTGATCTCATGCTGCTCCGCCTGTTTATCCGGCGTCGGACGGCTGTCCGCAATCTCGCTGCTGAGCAGCTTGCCTTCACCGTCTTCAAGATTATCATCCAGGGAAAACGCCGTCATATTATCCTTTTTCCGTTTGACAATATCAAGGCAGGTGTTTGTCGTCACTCGATATATCCATGTAGATAGTTTGGATTTGAACTGAAACGAATTGATATTCCTGAAAATCTTAATAAAGACCTCCTGGGTCATATCCTCAGCATCCTCACTGCTCCCCGCAAACCTATATGATATATTATATATGATAGACTGATATCTGTATAATATTTCCTCAAAAGACTCCACATCACCTTTCTGAGCCTTTTTTATCAAAGTCCGCTCGTCCGTCAAACACTCACCTCCCGGGGCAAATCGACATATAATCCGATTTCTGATCTTTTAACAATTCCGATACATAGCATAACATATAATGCGAAATTTGTCAAACACTATGTTATGATATACGGCTGTTTTTTTTAGGCAATTTTCAGATACTATGCACAAGCTCCGATACATACAGCTCAACCGCGTCCCACATGTCGATTTTTCCGGATTTCATATCGATAGTATATTTCAGTCCCTTATCCACCATGCGCTTTAAATACGCTTCATTAAAACGCGCACTGCTTTCAATATTCTTTTTCACCGCAAATACCGGGGGCTGCCTGTCAAAGTATTTAAGCATTTCATTGACCGAAAGCCCGTCGCTTTTAAGAAGTTTGCACAGCAGAAGCTCATATACCTGATCGAGTATTATACTCATGACCGCTGCGGCTGAGGCATTCTCGGCTTTAAGACGGGCGAGCTGCTCCATCGCCTTGCCGCCTCTGCCGCCCAGTATATACTTGCTGAAAACGTCATACACGCGCGCCTCGATCGCTCTGTCCACAACTGCGTCTATATCCTCCCGCGTCACCTTACGGCGCGTGTCACCCATGTACATAATCAGCTTTTCACATTCGGTTTCAAGTTTTGCCATCGACTGCCCGGACTCTCTTACAAAATAGCTCAAATCCCTGGCAATTATCCTCTTGCCGGCATTTTCAAGTTTTTTCTCTATCCACAGCTCAAGTTTGTTGACCGGCATAAACTTAAATTCCACAACCCCGCCTATGTCGTCTATAAACTTTAGGGATTTTGCCTTTTTGGACTCAAAGCGCTGTTCCCAGAATACAAGACAAATATATTCCGGCAGCTGCATAATATATTCCTTTATTTTCTTAAAATCCGAATTATTCAGGTTCTCAAAAATCCCGCTGTTTTTTACCAGGACAACACGCCGCCCGCAGAGCTGCGGCAGCATTCCGCAAACAGCCTCAATCTCATCCGCTGTAACATTTTCGTCCAAAACCGAATAATTTAATTGAATCAAATCCCCCGGGATAAGCCTTTTAATTACGGCTTTTATTTTATTTTCAAGCAGATACTCCTCTTCGCCAAAAAAAAACAATACATTCGGTATTGCTCCGTTTTTTAAAACAGTATTTAATTCCTCAACAGTCATATAAAACTCCATTCTGCCGAAACAAACGGCGCTGCATCACAATATGCCGCTTACGCCGCAGCAAATTTTTATACCTAAAAAGAAAAGGGAGCAGCCGACTGACTACTCCACTTAATATTAAACTTAATATATAATTCTTCTTGCACCTGCAAAACGTGTTTTGTAGTAATCCGAATCAATGCTTGTATACTTAACAACATCGCCTGTATGCGGTGCATGAATCATCATACCGTCACCGACATAGATACCGATATGAGAAGCATATCCGCCAAGACCCGCACTGCTGAAGCCGATGAGGTCACCGGGCATAAGCTGGTCTCTGGAAACGGCAATACCTTCTTTCATCTGATCGTCAGCCACACGCGCCAGCTTATAACCAAGCTGTGCATATACATACTGAACCAAACCGCTGCAGTCGAAACCGCTGGGCGACGTACCGCCCCATACATAAGGAACACCCAGGAACTGTGCAGCCAAATCGCATACAGCCTGGCCACCCTCGCTGGCCTCCGGCATTGCGCCTTCGTATACTGTAATATAATCTGAAGATACATAGCCCATTAATCCGTCATTGTTATAAGCAACGCAGACCCAGCCGGGCTCTATCCAGTTTACTCTGACTCTTGAACCATACGGAAGTGTAGTAATAACACCGGCGTCCATTGACGCGCCCTGTCTAACATTAAGCGTTGAAACTTGTACAACACCGTAGTATTGAGCCGGTTCATCAATATCATCAAAATCGGCATATGTAGGTAGTATAATAAAAGTAGAAATTGTCATCAATACCAGGAGTGTTGCAACAATTCTCCTCAAACCTTTTCTATAGTTGAAACTCAAAACAAAAAACCTCCAAAAATCTTTCCGAATATACGTCTATGCGTTATTCTAACATCACAACTCCTTTCTGCATAATCAATTTGACTCAAGTTTTAAACCTCTAAAATTTGACCGGATAAACCTTAAAAATTTATGTCCAAATTTATCCAAGTCATCTTTAAAACTTATGCGTTGAT
>DXIJ01000103.1 GCA_019112945.1 Candidatus Monoglobus merdigallinarum
AAATAATATGGAAAACATTAATAAAGAAATAGGAAAACGGATATGGGAACTTCGAAACAGAAACGGGTACACGCGGGAGTATTTAAGTGAAAAGGCAAATATAAGTTCAAGATTTCTCTATGAGATAGAGACCGGGAAGAAGGGCATGTCGGTTCAGGTGCTCATGCGGCTTGCAGGCAGCCTTAAAACCGACTGCAATACCATTTTATACGGTGAAGCCGACAAAAACAAATATTCATATATAAGAATCATGCTGTCGGAATTAAGCGAAGAGGACTTCTGCCGCGCAGAGCAGATAATCTATCATTTCTGCCGCGCATGCAGCAAAGCAAAATAAGCCGAAAGCGGCACAAAAAAAGCGCCCGACAAATGTCAAACGCTTCTATGGCTGCCTGACCAGGATTCGAACCCGGACAAAGTGAGTCAGAGTCACTCGTGCTACCTTTACACAATCAGGCAATAAATGGTGCGAGCAGTGGGACTTGAACCCACACGCCATAAGCACACGCCCCTCAAACGTGCCTGTCTGCCGGTTCCAGCATGCTCGCACGAATTAAAACAAGCAACTATGATATTATAATATCATTTTTTTGATTTGTCAAGCACTTTTTTAAAAAAATTATGCACTAAACATCAGAATTTTATTCAGCCGATTTTATATAAAAATGCAGAACCGCGGCTTACCGCCGGCCGCACAGGCTTAAAACCGCTGTAAGATTGTGAAATCATTAACGGTTTTTTCTTGACAATTCCCTGTATATAATATAAAATAAAGAAAACAATTGTAACTGAATTGAAATGTCTGACGCAAACAATGCGGCGGATAAATGTTTTATGCTTTAACGCAGGTTAAGGCGCAGTACACTAAATTGAACAGGAGTTGATAGCAGTGGGTTTGACACTTACGGAAAAAATTTTAAGAGATCACATTATCGAAGGCGAGCCCAAAAAGGGCAGCGAAATAGGCATACGCATCGACCAGACGCTGACGCAGGACGCTACCGGAACGATGGCGTATCTTGAATTTGAGGCCATGGGCGTGCCGAGGGTCAAGACCGAAAAATCAGTCGCATATATAGATCACAACACACTCCAGAGCGGGTTCGAAAACGCCGACGATCACAGGTTCATAGGCAGCGTCTGCAAAAAGCACGGCATTTATTTTTCAAGGCCGGGCAACGGCATCTGCCATCAGGTTCATCTCGAACGCTTCGGTATCCCCGGAAAAACTCTGATAGGCTCTGACAGCCACACACCGACCGGCGGCGGTATCGGCATGATAGCGATAGGCGCAGGCGGTATGGACGTTGCAGTCGCAATGGGCGGCGGAACGTATTATATCACATATCCCAAGATAGTTAAGGTAAACCTCAGCGGAAAGCTGAGCCCGTGGGTCGCTGCAAAGGACGTTATTCTTGAAGTACTTAGGATCCTGTCCGTCAAGGGCGGCGTCGGCAAGGTCATCGAGTACTGCGGCGAGGGTGTAAAGACTCTCTCGGTTCCCGAGAGGGCGACCATTACCAATATGGGAGCGGAGCTTGGCGCGACGACCTCGATCTTCCCGTCCGATGAGATCACCAGAAGCTTTTTAAAGGCTCAGGGACGCGAGCAGGATTATGTCCCGCTGTCGGCCGACCCTGACGCTGAGTATGACGAGGTCGTGGAGATAAATTTGAGCGAGCTTGAGCCTATGGCCGCATGTCCGCACTCTCCCGACAACGTTAAAAAGATATCGGAGCTTGAGGGCATGAAGATAGACCAGGTTTGTATCGGCTCATGCACAAACTCTTCTCTGCTTGATATGCTCAAGGTCGCGCATATCCTGTCCGGCAAGACGGTTGACCCCGGCGTATCGCTGGCGATAGCCCCGGGCTCTAAGCAGGTTCTTAACATGATCGCCGAAAACGGCGCGCTTTCAAAGATGATCGATGCGGGCGCAAGGATACTGGAAAGCGCCTGCGGACCGTGCATAGGCATGGGACAGTCCCCGAACTCGGGCGGCATCTCGCTCAGAACCTTTAACAGAAACTTTGAGGGCAGAAGCGGCACAAAGGACGGACAGATTTATCTTGTTTCGCCGGAGGTCGCTGCGGCGTCGGCCATCAAGGGCGTTATGACAGACCCGAGGAGCCTCGGCGAAATGCCTGCATTCAAGCTGCCTGAGGTATTTACGATAAACGACAACATGATCGTTCCTCCGATAGAGGCTGACAAGATGGATACCGTTGAGGTATTAAGAGGCCCGAACATCAAGCCCTTCCCGGTCTCGGAGCCCTTGGCGGACACCATTGATGCAAGATGCAGCCTGAAGGTTCAGGACAATATAACGACCGACCATATAATGCCGGCCGGCGCAAAGATACTTCCTCTGCGCTCAAATATCCCGAAGATATCGGAATACTGCTTCGCCGTATGCGATGAAGATTTCCCCAAGAGAGCGCTTGAGCTTGGACGCAGCATTATCGTCGGCGGCAGCAACTACGGCCAGGGCTCGTCAAGAGAGCACGCGGCGCTTGCGCCTCTGTATCTCGGAGTTAAGGCTGTACTGGTCAAGTCTTTTGCAAGGATCCATATGGCTAACCTTATAAACGCGGGCATAATCCCCATGACGTTTGCAAATGAAGCGGATTATGACAGGATAGACCAAATGGATGAACTCTTGATAGAAAACGTCAGAAAGCAAATTGAAGAGAGCAGCACTCTCACTATCACAAACAAGACAAAGGGCTTTGATTTTGAAGCGAAAATCGAATTGTCGGAGCGCCAGAGAAAAATGCTGCTGGCAGGCGGACTTTTGAATTATACAAAAAATAACGCCTGAAATCACCGGCAGTCAACATAATATTAAAGCAGGAGGTACACACAGACATGGATTATTCAGCACAAATTCAGGAAGCGCAGAAGAAGTTCGGAGAGGTACTCACCGAGCAGCTCAAAAGAGTGGAGAAAATGAAAGCCGAAAAGGATTTCATCGATTATAAGAGCCTTGACAAGATAGTCATAGGCGTGGTCGGCGGAGACGGTATCGGCCCGGCTATAACCGCTCAGGCAGAGAGAATACTCAAATATCTCTTAAAGGACGAAATGGCACGCGGCAAGGTGGAATTTAAAGAGATCACAGGCTGCACCATCGAGCACAGAGCCGAGGTAGGCAAGGCTCTGCCGGACGATGTTACGGAAGAGCTCAAGCAGTGCCATGTAATATTAAAAGGCCCCACCACCACTCCGAGACAGGGCGACCCGTGGCCCAACATCGAAAGTGCAAACGTTGCAATGCGCAAGGAGCTTGACCTGTTTGCAAACGTAAGACCCGTCAGGGTTCCCGAGGAGGGAATTGACTGGACGTTCTACAGAGAGAACACAGAGGGCGGCTATGCCGTAGGCTCTAAGGGCATAAATGTTACGGACGACCTTGCGATAGACTTTGTTGTACAGACGCACGAGGGCACAGAGAGAATTGCGAGGGCTGCGTTTGAGTATGCAAAGAAAGCCGGCAAGACGCGCGTTACCTGCGTAACAAAAGCAAACGTTATCAAGACAACAGACGGAAACTTCCTCAGCGTATGCAAGGAGGTCGCTAAAGACTATCCGGACATCGAGCTTGACGACTGGTATATCGACATAATGACCGCCAAGCTCGTTGACCCCAAGAGGAGAACACAGTTCCAGGTGCTTGTACTCCCCAACCTCTACGGCGACATACTCACGGACGAGGCTGCCGAGTTCCAGGGCGGCGTAGGCACCGCGGGCAGCGCAAACATCGGAAAACGCTACGCTATGTTTGAGGCTATCCACGGCAGCGCGCCGAGAATGGTACAGGAGGGCAGAGATATCTATGCCGACCCGTGCAGCATTATCAGAGCTTCAGTCATGCTGCTTGAACACATCGGCTATGCCGACAAAGCCAAGGCTCTTGAAGAAGCTCTTGACATATGCATGTACAAGGAGAAAAAGCTTACAATAACAGGCCGCGACACCGGTGCAACGTCTGCCGAATTTGCAGACTATGTTATGTCTAAGCTATAATAAAACATCCGGTAAATCAAGGAGAAAAGGAAATGGAAAAGAAAGTGTCGGGTTCTGTTATCAACAGACTTCCCAGGTATTACAGACATTTGACCGACCTTTACGAAAGCGGCACAGAGCGCATATCCTCAAAGGAGCTAAGCCGCCGGATGGGTGTTACCGCTTCGCAGATACGGCAGGATCTTAACTGCTTCGGAGGCTTTGGGCAGCAGGGATACGGCTACAACGTTGAAGCGCTCCGCGCCGAGATCGCCAATATCCTCGGCCTTAACCGGGGATATACGGCTGTTCTGGTGGGAGCCGGAAACATGGGACGAACTTTCGTTACAAATACAAAGTTCGAAAGCCGCGGCTTTAAGCTCATAGGCGTTTTTGACAACTCACCGGAGGTTATCGGACGCCGCATCAGAAACTTTGAAATACTGGATTACGCACAAATCGGACGGTTTATTAAGGATAACCGTCCGAAAATGGCTATCCTTACCGTTCCCAAGCACGCCATGAAGTCGGTAGCTGAGGATCTTATATCAATGGGCATAACCGCGTTCATGAACTTTTCATACGCCGAGCTTGAGGAGACCGATGGCATTATCGTTGAAAACGTTCATCTGAGCGACAGTCTTATGCGTCTGTCCTATAAAATATCCGTCAGCGAGGACAACAGCAAAGCAAGAGAGAACTGATTCACACTATGCGGAGGTGTAATTTATGAAAGTTTATGCGCTTGTAGGCAAGTCGGGCACCGGCAAGTCCCACCACAGCATGTGGGTCGCCCGCGAAAACAACATAGAGTATATAATCGACGACGGCCTTTTGGTCTCGGACAACAGGATCATTGCGGGCAAAAGCGCAAAACGCGAGCCGACCAAGGTGGCCTCGGTGCGCCGGGCGATATTCAGCGATCCCGCGCACTCTCAGGAGGTCAAAAAGGCCATTGCCGACAACAACATAACCTCTCTGCTTATAATCGGAACCAGTGATAAAATGGTCGGCAAGATAGCGGACGTCTTAGGAGTCGCTCCAATTCAGAAAACCATTCGCATAGAGGACGTGTCCACACCGGAGGAAATGGAGATCGCCCACGAAATGCGCATGAAGCACGGCAAGCACGTTATCCCTGTGCCGACGTTTGAGGTCAAGAAGCATTTTTCCGGATATCTTGTTGACCCGATGGTTCAGTTCTTTAAGCGGAAGAACAGCACCATTGCGGAGGAAAAGACCGTAATGCGCCCGACCTACAGTTACCTGGGCGATTATAAGATCTCTCAAAAGGCCATAATAGATATATGCACATATGAGGCCGGAAGATTCCGCAGCATGTATAAGATACTGAGAGTAAAGAGCATCGCCACAAAGGGCAACAGGATAGTGCTGGACATTGAGCTTTCGCTGCGTTACCCCTGCGATACCGTAGCGGAGGCCAAACGGATAGCGTCAAGCATAAAGAGCTCGATTGAAGACCATACCTCAATAAACGTAAAACAGATAAATATTTACGTCAAAACGCTGCACGTATCCCGAATTTATTTGAATCAGAGCGGAGATGACCGGAAATGATACGCCTAAACCATGACTTCAGTCCCAAAGACACTTTCGAATGCGGACAATGCTTCCGCTGGAATAATTATGGCACAGGCTACATAGGCATTGCCTCCGGAAAGATAGCGCGGGTCGAAAAAAACACCGTGTTTTGCCCCGAGGAGGACAACGAATTCTGGAGCGGGTATTTTTCTGTCTCAACCGACTATGATGAAATAAAAAAAATTCTTACCGGCTCCGACACAGAGCTTAAGAAATGTATCGAGTTCGGCAAGGGCATAAGGATTTTAAAGCAGGATGTATGGGAGACGATAATATCATTTATCATCTCTGCAAACAACAATATTCCCAGGATCAAAAAAATCATTGAGACGATGTGCCGCTCTTTCGGAGACAGGCTGAAGATCCCCGAGGGACTCGGAATACCGGACGGCGAATATTATTCGTTCCCGTCCCCCGGCAGAATACTTAAGGCAGGGCTTTCAGCTCTCGCCCCTCTCCGCGCAGGGTACCGCGACAAGTACATATTCCATGCGGCCGAGACAGTTTGCGGCGGGCAGACAGACCTAACCCGCCTGCCGTCGCTCAGCACGCAGGATGCAAAAAAAGAGCTCATGAAGATAAAGGGCGTGGGCGGCAAGGTGGCCGACTGTATCTTATTATTTTCCCTCGGGAGGTACGAGACCTTTCCCAAGGACGTCTGGATAAAGCGTGTGTTAAATACGGTGTACGGCGTCTCCGAAAAAGAGACCGACGGCTTTATTGCAGAAAAATACGGCGGTTACGCAGGATTTGCACAGCAGTACCTGTATTACTATTATCGTGAAAACAATTTATAGTTTAAAATAAAAAATATTCAGGAGGTAAAAATTATGTTAGTATCAGCAACCGAAATGCTGCAAAAGGCAGTTGCCGGCAAATATGCTGTCGGTCAGTTCAATATCAACAATCTTGAATGGACGAGGTCGGTGCTTTTGACAGCGCAGGAAAACAACTCGCCGGTAATCCTTGGCGTTTCCGAGGGCGCCGGTAAGTACATGACAGGCTTTAAGACCGTTGCCGCAATGGTAAAGGCTATGATCGAGGAGCTCAATATAACCGTCCCCGTTGCCCTGCATCTTGACCACGGCACTTACGAGGGCTGCTACAAATGTATAAAGGCCGGATTTTCGTCAATAATGTTTGACGGCTCGCACTTTCCGATCGAGGAGAACATCGCCAAGACCCGCGAGCTGGTTACCATAGCTCACGCAATGGGGCTTTCGATCGAGGCAGAAGTCGGCTCTATCGGCGGCGAGGAGGACGGAGTTGTCGGCGCCGGCGAGATCGCAGACCCGAATGAATGCAAAAAGATCGCAGACCTGGGCGTTGATTTTCTCGCCGCAGGCATAGGCAACATTCACGGAAAGTACCCCGAAAACTGGGCGGGACTTGATTTTGACGCACTCTCAAAAACCAAAGCGCTGATAGGCGACCTCCCGCTCGTGCTCCACGGCGGAACCGGCATTCCGGAGGATATGATCAAAAAGGCCATCTCTCTCGGCGTTGCAAAGATAAATGTAAACACCGAGTGCCAGCTCTACTTCCAGGAAGCTACGCGCAAGTATATCGAAGAGGGCAAGGATCTTCAGGGCAAGGGCTACGACCCGAGAAAGCTGCTCGCACCCGGAGCCGAAGCGATAAAGGTTATCGTAAAGGAAAAGATGGAGCTGTTCGGCTCGGTCGGCAAAGCATAAATAATATTTGCATTATTAAAGGGGCTGTAAAAAACTCGACATATAAAATGGTTGCGTATGGGGTGTCCAAAAAACAGTTCAGAGCGTTCAAGGGCATAAACATAGAAAATCCGCTCAAAAGGGCGGATTTTCTGCATTTAAGGGGATATTTTAATTTTTTAGGCACATTAAAAGCAAGTATCGTCAAGTTTTTTGCCTGTGAACGCTCCGGGCGATTTTTTACACCCCTTTTTACTGTTACGGATCAAAAACCGGGTATATTACTCTCCTCTTATCCTGTCTATACCGTAGTATTCCGCCATCCAGGCATTGAGCCAGTCACCGGGCGAGGCTTTTACATATCCGGCTCCGTTAAACGGGTCATACTTGCTGTCTGTCGGCGTCACGATAGGAATGGTGACCTCGCTCCTCCCCTCCGAGAGCGCCTGTTCTATCCTGTCCACACCCTCGCTCACTACCTTGTACGTAGTGTTTATATCCCTAAAGCCAATACTGAACGATACCGCAAAAACCACGCATACCGCCGCAGTGACAATTATAACGGAGGGGCTTGTCAGGCGCTTTACGCCGTCTAAAATCTCGGAGCAGAACATACCGGCGACAACTATCATGAGAATCACCGCCGTGAACCACGACCTTTCGGGGTGCTGCGGCGAAAGCACAAGCGCCGCCACAGTTGCGCATGCACCAATCAGATACACGGCCGGGATCAGCCCGTCCTTTCTGTCAGCCGGCATGTTTCCTCTGATAAAGCATATAAACACAAGTACGGCAATGATCACTGTTAAGCCGTATGTCAGCTCTGCGTTCAGCTTTAAAATACTCTCAAGCCTGTCGGTGATTATTTTAAAGGTCAGCTCTCCCGACAGCTTGCCGCCGCTGCTGGGCGCACAGATAAGAACGGCGGCTCCCGCAGCGGAGGACAGTATCCCCGCCCATGACCACCGGGGTATCTTAAGACCCTTTATTCTGTAAAAAATCACAAACAGAATACACATAAGCACAAGCCCGCCGCCTGTGTTCTCGCTTATACAGCCCGCAAACATTCCGAAAACCGACGTCAGTATAAGATTTCTGAGATTATCCTCCGGCACTCCCCTGCCGGATGCATACATTCTGTACGGCAGCAGGTAGGCGAGTATTATGGCTGCGCACCACAAATAATTGGCCGCGCCCGACGCCCACAGAACCGTCATTCCGTATTGCGGGATAAAAAGCCACATCATTATGTATATAAAAAGGAGCAAGACAGGATTCTCACGCCTGTTATAAGCGGCATGCCTGTATATAAGAAAGCCCAGACCGGTATACACCAGAGAATTGAATATCTTAAAAAAAGTCTTTCCAAACGGCAGAACCATCTGCAAGAGCCCGTGCGCCACCACTCTGCCGTTGCAAAGTCTCCAATGGTTAATTTGCGACAGTATAACGTCAAACAGGCTTGAAATGCGTTTTGTCCCCTCATGCGGGGTGTGCGGGGTGTCATACAAAAAATGGTATTTAAAGTCATCCGAAACATAGTCGGTATGAAAATTCAGAACCAGTGCAATTATAAAGAACACTGCCATAACCGCGAAAATGTACAGCTTTTCATGATATTCGGCGAACAATTTTATATTTTTCATAACGCCCTCCGCATATATAAATTTTTATTCAAAAACAAGCTTTACATTATTATAATTCAATTTTTATATTATGTCAACGGTTTACGACACAAAGTGCATCAAGCAGCCTCCGCTACTACGGCGGTTGACACAAAAAATTTTGTATGATAAAATACTAACGAAAATTATAGAAATTGAGGTAAAAAAATGTCAACAGAAAAAGATGTGTTAAACTCCGTCAAGGAGAACAAAATGGGAACCATGCCAATCAACAAGCTGCTTATTTCAATGTCGCTGCCGATAATCGCATCCATGCTGGTTCAGGCGCTCTATAACATTGTGGACAGCATATTCGTAGCTCAGATAAACGAAAATGCACTGACGGCAGTATCGCTTGCCTACCCCGTTCAGAATCTTATGATCGCGATAGCCAGCGGTACGGGCGTCGGAGTTAATTCATTCATCTCAAAATGCCTCGGAGCCAAAGACTTTAAGTACGCAAACAAAGCCGCCAACGTCAGTATATTCCTGGCTCTGATGAACTGGCTGATACTGATAATAATCGGGCTTACGCTGTCGCGCTGGTTCTTTACAGTCCAGACCGACAACCCGGAGATCATTGAATACGGCTATGAGTATTTAAGCATCGTCTCTGTGTTTTCTGTCGGTGTTTTCGGGCAGATAATGGGAGAGCGGCTCCTGCAGTCCACAGGCAAGACAATGTACACAATGATAACGCAGGGCATAGGCGCAATTATCAATATTATCTTTGACCCGATACTTATCTTCGGCCTGCTGGGTTTTCCGGAGCTCGGCGTTTCCGGAGCGGCCATCGCCACCGTTATGGGACAGATCGTCGCAATGCTTCTGGCGGTTTTCTTTAATATCAAGTTCAACAAGGAGCTTAAATTTGATTTAAAAAAGATCCTGCCCGAGAAGCACATTGTCGCAAGCATCTACAAGGTCGGCCTCCCGTCTGTACTCATGATCGCTATTTCTTCGGTAACGACGTTTGCGATGAACAAGATACTTATCGCCTTTACCTCCACCGCAACAGCCGTTTACGGAGTGTACTTCAAGCTAAACAGCTTTATATTCATGCCGATATTCGGTCTCAATAACGGAATGGTGCCGATACTGGCCTACAACTACGGCGCCGAAAAATATTCCAGAGTTTTAAAAACCATGAGACTGAGCATAATATACGCTATTTCAATAATGCTGATAGGTCTACTTATCTTCCAGATATTCCCGGAGCAGCTGCTGATGATGTTCAACGCCTCTGAGGAGATGATAAGCATAGGAGTGCCCGCTCTCAGGATAATCAGCATAAGCTTCTTGGCAGCCGGCTTCTGTATAGTGACATTGTCGGTATTCCAGGCGCTGGGGCAGGGAATGTACTCCCTTATTACATCCGTATCAAGACAGCTGGTGGTTTTGGTTCCGGTTGCGTATGTTTTATCACTGCTCGGTGAGCTTGAGCTTATCTGGTGGTCCATGCCTATCGCGGAAATCATTTCGGTGGCGCTGTGCATAATATTTATCAAAATGACCTTTAAGCGTCTCAATATCCCGCTCTCATCAAAGGGCGCAGCGTAAAACTTCGGCTCTGTGCGGAATTTATCCGCGCAGGGCTTTATTTTATCACTTTGTTAAAAATTATACAAAAATACTAATATAAAGGCTGTTTTAGATAGCATAATCGGTTAAAATTATACTTCGTTTTTTGTTGAATTTAAAAATCAAATAGGATATAATAGTAGGAAAAGTGTTTTATGGTAATATGCGGTTGTTTATGAAAAACTGAGCTGCCGTTTGATTGGGAGGAGTGAAAATGGTCAGACTTCAAAAATATCTGGCGGACTGCGGCGTGGCTTCGCGCCGGGCCAGCGAAGAGATCATCCGCAGCGGCAGAGTCAGTGTAAACGGTGAGGTAATCCGTGAAATGGGCGTAAAGATTGATGAAGACGCCGATACGGTCCTGCTTGACGGCGCCCCTGTTACACCGCGGAAAAAGATGATCTATATAATGCTGAATAAGCCCGCCGGCTTTGTGACCACCGTCAGCGACGACAAAGGCCGCGGCACTGTTATGGATCTCGTATCGGACATTCCGTACCGGGTGTATCCGGTGGGCCGCCTTGACTATGACACGGAAGGGCTCCTTCTGATGACCAACGACGGAGATCTGACATACAAGCTCACCCACCCGAAAAATAATGTCGAAAAGACATATATAGCCGAGGTCTCGGGAAACATCAACATGGATGCGATAACAAAGCTTAGAAACGGCGTTTTTATTGACGGCGTCAAAACAAGTCCCGCAAAGGTATCGGTCATTGGAGCAACGCAGCTGGGCGCAAAACTTGAGATCACTATCCATGAGGGCAGGAACCGCCAAGTCAGGAAGATGTTTGAAGCCGTCGGCTGCATTGTAAAAAAACTGACGCGCACCAAAGAGGCCGGTCTGAACCTTGGGCACATACCCTTAGGCAGATGGCGCAAACTTTCGGAATCCGAGATCAATATGCTTAAAAAGATAGGCACCGGCAAAAAAACATCAAGAGAAACAAGCCAAAGCATTTACGGCAAGCACAGCCCGGCCGGAAAGTCAAAAACAAGAGGACGCAGAAAGACAAAGCCGCACTACAGCGGAAACGGCATAAGACGCAGCGCCTCCGTGCCGGGCAGAAAAACAAAAAGCAATTAACTTTTATATAACCAAATTAAGACGTCCGCGCTTTTGCGGCGGGGACTTAACTTAATTTTTTCGGCAGGGGACAGAGCGCCTGCCGGGAACGCCATATGAGGGGCTGCGCCCCTTATTGAAAAAGTGATTTTGTATAAGGAGGTAAATAAAATTGGGTAAAATTGAAGAGTTGCAGCAGATCCGCCGCACCATTGAACAGGGCGGCGGAGCGGATAAAGTTAAAAAGCAGCACGAAAGCGGCAAAAAGACCGCCCGGGAAAGACTTGACATGCTTTTTGACACAGGCAGCTTCGTTGAGATCGATGCATTTGTAAAGCACAGATGCAGCGAATTTAACATGGGCAAGGTAAACGCGCCCGGAGAAGGAGTTGTGACCGGCTACGGCACAGTCGACGGCCGTCTCGTTTACGCCTATGCTCAGGACTTCACCGTGATAGGCGGCTCTCTCGGCGAGATGCACGCCGCAAAAATCTGTAAGGTCATGGACATGGCGGCAAAAATGGGCGCGCCGATTATCGGCATTAACGACTCCGGCGGCGCAAGGATCCAGGAGGGTCTGGACGCATTAAAGGGCTTTGGGGATATCTTCCTCAGAAACACACACTGCTCGGGCGTTATACCTCAGATTTCCATAATCCTCGGACCCTGTGCGGGAGGCGCAGTATACTCACCGGCAATATGCGATTTTATCTTCATGGTCGACAAGACCTCGCAGATGTTTATCACAGGCCCGTCGGTAGTAAAATCCGTCACGGGAGAGGACGTAACGTTTGAAGAGCTCGGCGGCGCGGCAACGCATGCGACAAAGAGCGGCGTTGCGGGAAAGGCGTTTGCAAGCGAGGAGGAATGCTTCGCTCAGGTAAAGACGCTTCTGTCGTACCTGCCGTCCAACAACCTTGAAACACCGCCGGCCTACAGCTGCGGCGATGACCTGAACAGGCTGTCCGAAAACCTCTCGGAAATCGTTCCCGAGGACGTAAACAAGGGATATAACATGCTTGACGTTATCAAAGAGGTAGTTGACGGCGGTGAGTTCTTTGAGATGTTTGACAAATATGCCAAAAACATTATCACAGGCTTTGCAAGAATGAACGGCTCTACGATAGGCATTATCGCAAACCAGCCCAAATTTATGGCAGGCTCGCTTGACTGCGATTCATCCGACAAGGGTGCAAGGTTTGTGCGCTTCTGCGACAGCTTTAATATCCCGCTTGTCACATTCACGGACGTTCCCGGCTATCTTCCGGGCGTTACCCAGGAGCACAGCGGTATCATAAGGCACGGAGCCAAGCTGCTGTATGCGTTTTCCGAGGCAACGGTTCCTAAGATCAACGTTATTGTAAGAAAGGCCTACGGAGGCGCATATATAGCGATGAACAGCAAGCACCTCGGCGCGGATATGGTATTCGCATGGCCGACTGCCGAGATCGCCGTTATGGGACCGTCGGGCGCAGCGAACATAATCTTTAAAAAAGACATCAAGAATTCGGACGATCCGGTTAAGACCCGCCAAGAGAAGATTACCGAATACACCGATAAGTTTGCAAATCCTTATGTGGCGGCAAGCCGCGGATATGTTGACGACGTCATAGAGCCCGACTCAACACGGCCGAGAATAATCAGCGCACTTGAAATGCTGGCAAGCAAGAGAGAAACACGGCCTGCTAAAAAGCACGGCAATATACCTCTGTAATATTGCAGAACACGACTGAAATCAAAAAGGAGGATGAAACTTATGTCAATAGGCGAAGCTCTTGCGGAAGGCCTTAGAGTCACCGTTATAGGCATGACTATTGTTTTTGCAGTGCTTATACTGCTTATGCTGGTACTGATGGCGTTTAAACTGGTATTCTACAAAAAAGAGCCGGAGACCGGCTCCGCACAGAAAAAAACGCCTCCGGACACAGCAAGTACGGCTGTAAAGCCCGAGCTCGATGAAAAAGAGCTCATAGCCGTGCTCACAGCCGCTGTTGCCGCAAGCATGAATACATCAACATATAACCTGAACATCAAATCATATAAAAGAATCGGTAACACATCGCCGAGCTGGAGCAGAGCCGGGCTGAATGACGTTATCAATTCAAGATTTTAACATAAAAAATATTGAGGAGGACATCTAAAATGAGAAAGTTTAATATAACAGTAAACGGCACCTCATACGAGGTCGAGGTCGAAGAGGTCGGCGGAGCAGCGGCTCCTGCACAAAAATCGGCCGCACCGGCTCCCAAGCCGGCCGCACCCGCTCCCGCACCGGCAGCAAAGCCCGCAGCGGCTCCCGTAGCCGGCGCTGCAACGATAGAAGCGCCTATGCCCGGTACTATAGTAGGCATCAAGGTAAAGGCCGGAGATACGGTTTCGGAGGGCGATGTTTTGTGTGTTCTTGAAGCGATGAAAATGGAAAACGAGATCATGGCTCCGAGAGCCGGCAAGGTAGCGGCAGTATGCGTAAATCAAGGCGCAGCGGTCAATACGGGCGATGCACTTATCTCACTCAGCTAATAGATCGGATTTTAAGACTTTATATTTATTAACGAAAGGGTGATTTTGTGTTAGACGCTTTTATCGGCTTTTTGGAAAGTACCGGCGTTGCTGCATTGATCAATTCCATGGTCGAAGCCGCAAGCTCCGGTAAAAACTTCCTTGAGATTATGGGCACACCGCTTATGATCATCATAGCCTGCGTATTGTTATACCTGGCAATCGTAAAGAAGTTCGAGCCGCTGCTGTTGCTCCCCATAGCTTTCGGAATACTTCTTTCGAACCTGCCTATGTTTGAAAACTCAGGGTCTATACTCATGCACAATGAGTTCTTCACCGACCCCCAATACATGATAGACGGCAAATATCTGGACGTACGAAAAATCTTCGCCGAGGGCGGGCTGCTTGATATCCTGTACCTGGGCGTAAAGGCGGGCATATACCCGCCGCTTATCTTCCTGGGAATAGGCATTATGACCGATTTCGGTCCGCTTATAGCCAATCCCAAGAGCATACTCCTCGGCGCTGCGGCACAGTTCGGCGTATTCTTAACATTTCTCGGAGCGCTGGCTCTCGGTGCGGCAATACCGTCTATCGGTTTTGACGTAAAGGACGCGGCTTCCATAGGAATTATCGGCGGAGCTGACGGCCCGACAGCAATATACGTTACAAAAACGCTGTCTCCGGAGCTTCTTCCGGCGATAGCAATCGCTGCATATTCTTACATGGCGCTTATACCGGTTATCCAGCCTCCTATCATGAAGCTTGTAACAACAAAGAAAGAGCGCATGGTCGTAATGGAACAGCTCAGGCCGGTCAGCCGCACCGAGCGCATACTCTTCCCGATAATAGTCACGATAGTTGTTGCGCTTATTGTTCCCGACGCAGTATCGCTTGTCGGAATGCTCATGCTCGGTAATCTTATCAAGGAGAGCGGTGTTGTTGACAGACTTGCCAAGACCGCAGAGAACGGCCTTATGAATACAATAACCATATTCTTGGGTCTTACCGTAGGCGCTACGGCAAAGGCTGAAACCTTTCTGACTCCGGCGACCCTGGGCATTATCCTGCTCGGCCTTATAGCATTCTGCTTCAGTACTTTCGGCGGTCTTGTGTTCGGAAAGATCATGTACAAATGTACCGGCGGAAAGGTCAACCCTCTGATAGGCTCAGCAGGCGTTTCGGCCGTGCCGATGGCAGCCCGTGTTTCGCAGGTTGTGGGACAGAAAGAAAATCCCTCAAACTTCCTGCTTATGCACGCAATGGGACCGAACGTTGCCGGAGTTATAGGCTCGGCCGTTGCAGCCGGCGTTTTTCTCGCAATGTTCGCGTAGATTCAAAAATTCAAAGATTTATAGGAGGAAATAAATATGGCAAAGGTAGGAATTACAGAAACCATTTGTCGTGACGCTCACCAATCTCTGATTGCCACAAGAATGACAACGGACGAAATTTTACCTGCAATGCCCCTTATGGACAAAGTCGGCTACCATTCGCTTGAAGTCTGGGGCGGAGCAACCTTTGACGCATGCCTGAGATTCTTAAACGAGGATCCCTGGGACAGGCTCAGAAAGATCAGAAAGGCAGCTCCCAATACAAAACTGCAAATGCTGTTCAGAGGTCAGAACGTGCTCGGCTACAGACATTATGCCGATGATGTTGTTGAATATTTCGTTCAAAAATCGATCGCAAACGGTATTGATATAATCAGGATATTTGACGCGCTGAATGACGTCAGAAATCTCCAGACCGCGATCAACGCTACAAAAAAGGAAAAAGGACATGTTCAGGCCGCGATCTCATATACAATAAGTCCCGTTCACAACAACGACTTCTTTGTAAAACTCGCTAAGGAATACGAAAGCTGCGGCGCGGACTCTATCTGCATAAAGGATATGGCGGGACTGCTTACGCCGTATACCGCGTATGAGCTTGTAAAGCAGCTCAAAAAGGCAGTCAAGGTCCCTATCCAGCTGCACACACACTACACAAGCGGCGTAGCTTCCATGACATACCTAAAGGCCATCGAAGCCGGTGCAGACGTGGTCGACACTGCGCTGTCACCTATGGCTCTCGGAACGTCTCAGCCGCCGACAGAGCCTCTGGTCGCGACACTTCAGGGCACTAAGTACGACACAGGCTTAGACCTCGGCAAGCTGACTGAGATAGCTGAATACTTCAAGCCGCTCAGGGAAAAATACCTCGCCTCCGGGCTTATGGATACAAAGGTTTTGGGTGTTGATATAAACACACTGAAATATCAGGTCCCGGGCGGAATGCTCTCAAACCTCGTGTCTCAGCTCAAGCAGCAGGGCAAGGAGGATAAGCTCGATGAGGTTCTCAAAGAGGTTCCTGAGGTCAGAAAGGATCTCGGGTATCCCCCGCTTGTAACGCCGACAAGCCAGATCGTCGGCACTCAGGCTGTTTTGAACGTGCTGATGGGCGAGAGATACAAAATGGTTACCAAAGAGACCAAGGGTATCTGCAAGGGTGAATACGGCAGGACGCCTGTCCCGATAGATGAGGAATTCCGCAAAAAGATTATCGGCAACGAAAAGGCTATCACCTGCCGTCCGGCAGACCTTTTGGAGCCGGAGCTCAAAAAGCTTAAAAAGGAATGTGCGGAATGGACGGAGCAGCCTGAGGACGTACTGTCATACGCACTGTTTGAACAGGTTGCCGTAAAATTCTTTGAGCAGAGAAAAGCCCAGAAATATAAGATAGACAAAGATATGGTCGACTACGAAGATATGACCCATCCGGTATAAAAATATCGGGGGTGTAAAAAAATCGCCCGGAGCGTTCAAGGGCAAAAAAACTTGACGATATTTGCTTTTAATGTGCTCAAAAAATTAAAACATC
>DXIJ01000104.1 GCA_019112945.1 Candidatus Monoglobus merdigallinarum
TATGACTTTTGAATATGAGGGAAATGTATGTCAGGTTATAGAGTTTCAGCACGTAAAGCCCGGAAAGGGCGCCGCATTTGTAAGAACAAAGTTTAAAAATGTTATAACCGGTGCGGTAGTCGAAAAATCCTTTAACCCTACCGAGAAGTTTGAAAAGGCTATGATAGAGAGAAAGGATATGGAGTATCTGTATTCAGACGGCGATTTGTATTATTTTATGAATCCCGAGACTTATGAACAGGAGCCTTTGAGTTCTGAGCAGCTTGGCGATGCGCTTAAATTTGTCAAGGAAAATATGGTTGTTAAGTTCTGTTCATTTAAGGGTAATGTATTCTCAGTCGAGCCGCCGACATTTGTTCAGCTTGAGGTCACTCATACCGAGCCGGGCGTTAAGGGCAATACTGCGACCAATGTTACAAAGCCTGCAACACTCGAGACCGGTGCAGTGGTAACGGTCCCGATGTTTATCAACGAGGGTGACGTTATCAGAGTTGATACGCGTACCGGAGAGTACATGGAGAGAGTGTAACTGTAGATTTATTTAAACTTTGGAGGTTACTATGTCTGATTTAACAAAGGAAGCAGCCTATATCAAAGGCTTGTTTGACGGCATGAAGCTTGACGCTGACAAGGCCGAAACAAAAATTCTAAAATCAATAATCGGTTTTCTTGAAAAATCAGCCGAGCAGATCGACCTTATTGATCAGGAGCAGGGATATCTGACTGACCAGTATGATGATCTTGAATATGTCGTCAATGCGCTGGCAGATGAAATGCTCGACGACGTCCCGGAAGATGAGGGTGATTATCAGGTCAAGTGTGAAAGCTGCGGCGCTGATATAATGTTTTCCGAAAACGAAATAGATGACTTGCTCAGCGGCCGCTTTACATGCCCCGAGTGCGGCGAGATCATTGAGATAGATTTGGATATGCATGATGATGAGTGCGGCTGCGGACATGACCATGAGTAAAATTAAACATTTCTATATTGTCCCCGTTTAATGCGGGGATATTTTTTTGCCTTTTTGGCACGCGCCGGCAGAGTATTTGTATTAAAATAAAGACAGGATACCACAGAAAATATTTACGGAAAGAAGGTAAATTATGTCAATATGGTTTAATACGCGAAAAGGCGAATACGCTTCCGACGGGAAAAGAGGCTGGCTTAAAGCATATTGCGACGAGGCGATAAATGGGCTTCGTGAGATACTGACCTCTCATATTTCGGGAGCCTCATCACGGCACAGTGCGGATGATGTCGATTACAGCGATGATACAACTGTCAAAGATAAAATAGACAGTGTGGAAGCTTACATGAAAAACAGTGAAAATACTATAAACGAAGCTGTCGGCACAAACAGCAGCAAGATAAACAGCCTGACCGGCACGGTCAATACAAAGGCTGATAAGAAATATGCCTTTGAGACGGTATACAATGCAGATATAAACCGGGTCGGAACCGAGAACAACATTCTTTATATCACAATAGACGGTATAACCGATTATTCACAGCTTACAAACAAGACGATAGCGGTATACACCGGCGCGTATCAGTGTACATTCGAAACTCCCTCAAATGTGTATGTAAACGTAAACGGATATGGACAAAAGGCGATAGGGAGACCGATACCGGGCGGTCAGCCTGATTCTGACGGGAATAAACATTATGCCGATTATGATGATAAGGAATATTATACCGATAAATTCTGCTACGGTGAGATAGGCAGATACCAAACGCTTTTGCTGTCATACAACGGCTCTCAGTTCGTGCTGCTTAACGTTGCGGTTCCGCCCAAAGCTACTGAAGCTATAGCCGACAAGAGTACAGACGACACCAGCTATGTAACGCCTAAAAAATTAGTCAGTTTTATACGCAGCTTTTTGGTCGGTATAGTCGTTGATATAACTAAAATGATAAACGTTGTAAAGGATAGGATAGGAGAGCTTGACGACCTTGAAACAGAAGAAAAGACAAGCGTTGTCGGGGCGGTAAATGAGATCGCAGACACAAAAGCGGATAAGGTAACAAACGGTGGTTTTGTTGCAGGAAATAATGCAACAAATGTTTCCGGCGGCGTTGCGATAGGGAACTACGCCAAGGTCACAGGAGCAGGAGGCGCCATCGGCAGTGAGTCTGAGGCAACTTCTGGTTTCTCGGGCGGATATAATGCCAAAAGTACAGGTATGGGTGCAGCAGCCGGCAATTCAGCCGCAGCTAACCATGGGTTTGCAGGCGGCAATGCTGCCAAGGCTTCCGGCGGCGGAGCAATAGGAGATAACGCCAATACCGGTCAAGGCGGAGCAGTCGGTCAAAAAGCCGTATCAAACACCGGTTTTGCCGGAGGCTCTAATGCAATATCTGAGGGTGACGGCGGAGCTGTAGGATTGTCTGCTGTGACGGTAGACGGCGGAGCCGTTGGTACTTCCGCTGTTTCGGGCGCCGGATTTTCGGGTGGCAAATTGGCAAAAGTAGCTGCCGATACAGACGATACATATATCGACGCCATACAGCTTGGCATGGGAACTAACAATACACCAAAAACTATGCAGGTGTATAATAAGCGTATAGTTGAAGCTGACGGAAGCCTTACGGATGTTGGTGATTTATCGGATTTAATTACCGGCGGAAAAAGCAGTGTAGTGACAGCGGTAAACGAGGTCGCAGGAGATATCGGTGAGCATAAAACAGCTGGCGTGCTGGATCATCCCGATAAGAGTGTTACGACTTCCAAGCTTGCTGACAAGAGCGTTACGGCCGCCAAGCTTGCCGATAAAGCCGTGACCGGTGCAAAAATAGAGACAAAGACCATCACGAACTGGAATCTAAGCGATAATGCTGTACAGACCTACGCAATTGAAAACGGGGCTGTAACAGCGGCAAAACTGGCAGACAGCGCGGTCACAGCAGCGAAAATCCAAAACGGAGCAATAACCGCTGAAAAACTTGACAACAACGTTAAACAGATAATTTATGATTTGGAGGAAGCGGTTTCAGAGGCAGATGAATCATCAGCGAAAATAAACGGAAGCTTCACATACAGTGAAGAATTCAGTATTAATGAACAGGAGGGTAACTGGGCCGTTGGCCTGAATGTACCGTCAATAACGATAACAGATAAGTTTTTCGGATCGTTTACGTTGCCTGCTGTGACGGAAATAGATTTTGCGGACGTTGCATTATATCCATCACACATGGACGATAGCCGCTGTTACCTAAAATATACTTTTACGGTCAACGAACCGTCAGGCACGCTGTCTAATGTGTCATGCAGCGGAATTTTAAAAGCCGTTAAAGGCAAGCCCAACAGCTATCTTGAAATTGAGGACGGCTGTGTTATCACCGCTTTATATATTTATATAGGAGATGTACAGGTTGGCAGTTCTACCAATAATGCAGGCACACAGGATTATTACGGCTCGTTTTCACTCCAAAATCAGAATGATATACCGCTGCTTAGGACTTTTTATAAATCATAATTAAATTTTACGGAGGCGATAACAATGGTGTCATTTGAATTTTTAGGAATGATGGCGGTGGCGATCGTTACGCTTGCCAGCCTTATAGGCGTGGTGTTTAAATGCTACAAGCCGATAGAAAAGCTGAATATCAGCATAGTGCAGCTAAATTCAAACATAGAAATGCTGCTCAGGAGCTCAAACACTCACGACAAAAGACTGAATGCGCACAGCTCTAAAATAGACGAGATAAATCAAAAGCTGTGGGAACACGCAGGGGCGCTGGACACACACAACGCGCGGATCAAGCAGCTTGAACACGAGAGAGAAAGGGGTGATATCTGATGAAAGCAGAGACGGTAGCAAGGACGATAGTGTTAGTCCTGGCGCTTATAAACCAGGGGCTTGCAATATGGGGAAAGGACAGGATAGAGATAGCAGAAAATGATATCTATCAGGCTGTAACATTGGCGTTTACCATAGCCGCATCGGTTGCTTCCTGGTGGAACAATAACAGCTTTACCGCGAACGCCGTAAAGGCTGACGAGTATTTAAAGGAGCTGAACAGCAGACAGACGGGCGGCATAAATTAAGAATATAGACAAGTTTAACTGTATATTATTAGTTGAGACGTATTTAAGGGGGCGCAACAATGGCGAAAATATATATAGACCCGGGGCACAACGCTTCCGGGGCGGACACCGGGGCTGTGGGCTACGGTCTTAAAGAGCAGAATATAACAGTGCAGATCGGCGTCATTTTAAGAGATATGCTCGTTAGGAGTGGGCAGAGCGTAAAGATGAGCCGCGAGAGTGTAACTGACACAATATCAAGCAGTCTTAGCGGCAGCCTGTCTGCACGCTATGGCGGGGCGAACAGCTGGGGAGCAGACATATTTGTGTCAATACACTGCAACGCTGCAAACACAAAGGCGTATGGCTGTGAGACGTATTACTATACCGGCAGCACACAGGGCAGGGCTCTTGCGGACGAGATACAGCCGCACCTTGCAGCCGAGACCGGACTTTATAGCAGAGGCGTTAAGTCAGCAAGTTTTGCAGTGATCAAGCACACTGACATGCCCGCTGTTTTGGTCGAGACAGCGTTTATTGACAATTATGATGACAACAAGCTCTTAGCCTCAGAGACCGGCAGAAGAGCGTGCGCAACAGCGATATATAAGGGCATATGCGACTATTTTGGTATAGAATATAATTTGGAAAGCGAGGATATTGATATGCAGAGGTATGAGGAGCTTAAAAGCGAAAACGAACGCCAGAACAAGGTAATAGACGAAATCGGAAAGGATATAGAGAAAAATACATCGGATATTGCAGGACTTAAAGCTCAGATGAAGAGGTATGATTATGTAGACGATAATATGCCGGCCTGGGCGAAGCCCACAATTTTAAAGCTTATAGAGAAAGGCTATCTAAAGGGTGACGAAAACGGGCGTCTGAATTTGACGGATGATTTGCTTCGCCTCTATGTAGTAAACGACCGTGCCGGAGTGTACGGCGATTGATAAGTATAAATGAGCC
>DXIJ01000014.1 GCA_019112945.1 Candidatus Monoglobus merdigallinarum
TTAAAGAATGAAAGAGATAGTGAGAACGCATCGCCTGACAAAGGTGTACGGCGGGAATGAGTGCGTAAAGGAGCTTGATTTAAGTGTTCGCGAGGGCAGAATATACGGCTTTTTGGGTCCTAACGGAGCCGGAAAATCTACAACTCTGAAAATGCTGCTGGGTCTGGTATATCCGACCGGGGGCGAGATCGAGATTTTCGGCAAAAGAATTACTTCCAAAAACAGAATTAAGGTGCTTCGTGAAATAGGTTCGCTGATTGAGTCCCCGTCATATTACGGACATCTCAGCGCTGCGGAGAACCTGAGGATTTATCAGACAATTTTGGATATCCCCAAAAGCAACATAGATGAGGTTTTGAGAATTGTCAGGCTGGACAAGCAGGGGTCTAAAAGGGTATCAAAATATTCTCTTGGCATGAAGCAGCGGCTTGGTCTGGCAGCGGCACTGCTTGCGTTTCCAAAACTTTTGATCCTTGACGAGCCCACAAACGGACTTGACCCGTCCGGAATACAGGAAATGCGGGAGCTGATTCGTTCGCTTCCTGAGCAATATGGCATGACGGTGATAATTTCAAGCCATCTTTTGTCCGAGGTCGACCAGACAGCGGAGGATATAGGTATTATTGCCAACGGACGGCTGAAATATCAGGGCGAGCTGAATGCGCTGCACAATATCGATAAGTCAAAGACCTTGGAGGAGATATTCCTTGAGCTTACAGGAAAGGATGTGAGCCTGTGATAGAGCTTTTGAGGTGTGAATTTTATAAAACACGGCGGCGCTATGTTCTGCTGACGGCTTTGTTTATAACAGCGTTTGCGCTTGTATTTTCACTCTATGGAGATTATTCAGGAGAAAACAGCTCTTTTCTGCTTGAAAACGGCTGGATGATGTTTTTGTATCAGCTTCCGCTGTCCAACGCGATATTTTTCCCGATGCTGTCTATCGTCACAGCATCCAGACTGGCTGATATAGAACATAAGGGGCTGATGTTAAAGCAGTTGTCTGCCATTGAAAATAAAGGAAAAATTTTTGACGCCAAGCTGATTTACGGACTCGGTATAATCTGCCTTTGTGTTTTTATCAATTGGGCTGCGGTAATAATTTTCGGAAAATTGATAGGCTTCGGCGGAGAGCTGCCGCTTGAACTGTATCTGAGATTTTTGCTGTTTACTATAGTGCCGACGGCCATAATCTATATTATCCAGCACACGCTTTCAATGGTTTTCAAAAATCAGGCGGCAGCTTTTTTCAGCGGTCTGATCGGAACATTCATAGGCTTATTTTCAATGTTTCTGCCGCAGCTGCCCTGGCTCCGCAGGATTATTCCCTGGGGATATTACGGTGCACTTCAATTTGTCGGCCTGTACGGCTGGACGTCTGAGACAAGATATCAAAATGCGTATTTTGAAATAATGGAAATTGATACTATATTTATAATAATTGTAATTGCAGTCTTGCCTGTGGTTTATTTTGCCGGACGCAAGCTGTTTCGCAAAAGGGAGGTTTGAAAAATGCTGATGAAAATAATCAGGGCGGAGCAGCTGAAGCTGAAACGCTCGCCCGTATGGATAGCGTTTATGATTATGCCGGTAGTGCCGGCAGTTTTGGGAACATTAAACTATCTTAACAATATTGAGATGCTGAAAAGCGAATGGTACAGCCTCTGGACGCAGCATACTTTGTTTACATGTTACTTTTTTCTTCCGCTGATGATAGGCGTCTACTGTTCTTATATCATGCGCGAGGAGCAGAATAACCATAATTGGAACAAGGTTTTAACGCTTCCGGTCAGGCGGCAAGCGGTGTTTGCCGCAAAACTTACTATGGCTTCAATTATGATATTTTTAAGCGAGGTTTGGATATGCCTGCTCTTTGTGATTTCGGGGCTGGCAGCCGGGATAACGGCTCCGGCGCCTGTCGGTGATATTTTGCGCTGGTGTATATTTGGAACTCTGGGCGGCATGGTTATGGCTTCGGCTCAGCTGATGATTTCGCTGTTTATAAAGAGCTTTGCACTGCCTGTTGGTATATCCTTAGCCGGAGGTATTTCCGGGATGGTGTTTCTTGCCAAGGGCTTTGGGCATATATGGCCGTATTCTTTAATGGCATACGGCATGAACTCAAACTCACCGCAGCAGATCATGGAAAGCGGATATTTGCAGTTTGTTTTGATATGTACAGCATTTATAGCAGTGTTTACAGTCCTATCTTCCGTGATTTTATCAAGGAAAGACGTTTGAGAATGTATGGCAAATATTATGTTTAGGCCTATGATATTTTGTGCTTTTATTTATTTTGTAAAAGTTTATTGACTTATTTGTGGAAGTTGTATATAATTATTAAAGAGAATATATTGTTTGCTGATAAGAATATACAAAAACTTTAAGTGGATTGTGTTTTAACGGTGATAATAATTTTTTAATTATTATAGATTTCTTCCCAATTGCCGGCGGATATTATATTTGCCGGTCTGCAAAGAATTTATCCGGGTATGCAGCATGTAATACGGTTAAATAAGGGGGTGTAAAAAAATCGCCCAGAGCGTTCAAGGGCAAAAA
>DXIJ01000105.1 GCA_019112945.1 Candidatus Monoglobus merdigallinarum
ATGTGACGGTATATATAAGACTTGCCGACAACAAGCTTGTAGGAACGTCAAAGCTTATACAGTTCATTATAACAAGAGATCCGAATATTGATCCCGATATATTCAACGAGTCAATGCAGCAAGCTAAAGGCTTGATTGCTGAGAATTATACGGAGATTGCACCGAACGGTGATCCAATCCTTGACAGAACAGTGGTCATCCCTGAGGTCGAAACCGTTGATGATGTTGTTACAAATATTACGGCAGAATATGCCGGATTTGTCAATCAGGACGGAACGATCACCCGTGCGCCGTTTGGCGAGAGCAATGCTATCGGAAGTGTTATATACACAATAGAGTGCGTTAAGGGCTCGACCCTGCTCAGAGATTATGTGTCGTATAATGTGTCGATACCAACAGAAAAAGCAGATATTTTCTATGCAGATTTTGAGCGGGGCGTGACTGAGATAGGCGGAAAGCTGACGGAGCGTGATGGCGGAAACGATTCGGGCTACGGCGTAAGCGGCACGGTTTCGACTTCGTTCGATGTAAGCGCAGCAGGCGGAATGCCGCTCACGTTTAAATATGACGTATACGGCGCACAGACAAGCGCGGCACTTAAAAACGCGAGCGGTGCGGAGGTTGTAACGTTCAACTCGAGTGCGCTCACAGCAGATGCTTGGAACACGGTCGAAATTACAGTAAATAGTGATGGCAGCGTTACAGCAGAGGTAAACGGAACGGCTGTGACAGACGGACTAACTTCCGGTGCAGTAGTTGCAAGCACTATTACCGGATTTGCACTTGCTACCGATACAGTATATGATAACATTATGGCAATGTCCAATACCGACGCAACTAAGGTGTACAGCACGTTCTGGAGAGCTCACGAGTCAGAGGTCGGAATCCAAAAGGACGCTTACCTTATGAGGGGAATGCAGATCATGTATTCGCCCGACAAGAAAGGCAACGGCGGCAGTGTTGACGGATATACATTTGCCTGCGGACTCAGCAGCGGTTCAAATAACGGTAACTGGCAGAACGGTGTTGTAAAGGACGGCAGTAACTCTCTGAAATTCACGGCTCCGGCAGACGGAGTATGGACAGTATACTGCATACCGGGCAATAATAAGACGTTCTATATCGGAAACGCACAGACCTCGGACAGCTTAAACGGTGCAAACGTACCGGCTTCGCTCTCAATTAATGTAACTAAGGGTGAGGTCTATTATGCGACGGTTGCGGGCTCAAAGAGCAATTTCCTCGGTGCTAAGTTTGTGCCGACGGTAGAGGGAAGTGATGCTCCCGAGGTGCTGCTTAGCGCAACCTGGGATTTTCAGAAGAATAACGGCTTTACACAGACGGTAAATTCCGGAGAGACATACGTTTATGATACAAGGGATACCGAGAATGCGGTCAAGTCTATGACTATCAATGCGACAACGGGAAAGTTCGGCGGCAGTGACCATGGTGACTGGATAGCGGTCAATCCTGAGGTTGTGTTGACAGTTCCTGTTGTAAACGGAAGCGTTATCACCATGGGCGACACGTATTACGGAACAGAGGCCTACACAATAAACGGTGAGAAGTTTGTCGGAGGAAACAAATCATATACCTACTACGGCACAGCCGATACAGTAGACATAGTTTTGACACAGGGCGGTTTTTACCGCTCTGTGACAGTCACCTCACCAAAGAATCCTTCTACGGAGATTCCGACTCCAAAGCCGGAGGCTGAGGTCAAGCGGTACAGTCAGCGGTCTTGATGAGTCAGATGAATCTGTAGCTGTCTTGGTCGGAGAGCTTGACGGATTGCTGACGGCACTGCCGCTTAAAGATGGTAAATTTTCGATAACCTTAAAGGCTGACAGTGAGTTTATAGTATCCGGAATATACGGCGGACAGAGTGCATACACAACATCTGAGAATATCACGATAAAGTATGACACAGTTGATCCTGATATTGTAGCGACAAAGGTAACAGCAAATCCGCAGAGCGGAACAAAAAATTACAGCTTCAGTGACGGCTCTGTGTTCCCCAAAGATTCAACTATCCTATATCCCTCATTTGTGACAAAGGACGGATTGGTAACATTTACAAATGTTAAATATTATAACGACCACGGAATTTCGGATTCGCAGAAGCCGCTCGGAGTAAACATAAAGGTTTCCGAGGGCACAACGAATATAGTGTTTAAGGGCTGCGCATATGCCGACGCTTCTATCACGGCTGATACCGCAGGAGTATCGCCTGCATCAGCAAGTCTCAAGACTGCAAACGACGGCGGAGATATCGTGTTCAGTTATGACGGCGAGGCAACAACTCTCTCGTTTAAGATAGACGGCGGCGCTATATACCTCCATGGTCTGAGCTTTACAACGACCGGATCGGCGGAAGCGACCCCCGAGCCCATCACAGAAGTTGATTATGCGGTTGACTTTATGAATCTCTCGGGAAAGTCTATTCTGACAAGCGATGAGATTGCGAACAAGACAACTGTTTCATTCGGGCTCACAAAGGATGGAAGTCGTGTCGCACTCGGTTCTCAGGATGCGGTTTGGAATTTTGAGAATTACAGGTATCACAGTGAGGATCATGGTGTAAATCCGGGCAGTGTTAAGGTATATGTTCCCGGCCCTGTTAAGATAACGGTCGGTAACTGTGCTTGGGGTAGTGATGTGACTGTCACAAACGCCGAGGGTGACTACAGTGCGACTGCAAACACTGCATTGGATCAGAACTGTTATGCGGGAGACCCGTCAGACAGAGTGACAGTGCTCTACTATACTAAGGACGAGCCGACAACTCTGACGATATACGGCGGAAGCTATATACCGTATATTGCGGTCAAGACTGAGGAGGCTCCGTCTGTAGGAACTGTTACATATGCAGCCGGAGAAACAGCTGCCGAGGGAGAACTCCCGCCGGCAGAGAACAATATTGTAATAGGCGAGTATATAACAATACCGCTTAACAGGACTCTTTATGCTGAGGGTAAGACGCTTACCGGCTGGACGGACGGTGGGAATGTTTATGAGCCCGGCTCACAGTATGCTGTGACAAGAAGTGTGACGCTGACGCCGGTGTTCAGTGACAACACTCAGGAAAGGACAGGTAAGTTCAGTGTAACATATGACTTCCAGAGGCAGAACGGTGCTCCGACGCTCAGCTGGCAGGACTCGCAGAATATTTATGTTTCCCAGGCTGAGGTAAACGGTGAGGTTCAGGATATCAAGATCGATGTCGATACAACAAGCGGCAAGGTCGCAAACGGAAACTGGACAGACTGGGCACAGATGAATAACGGAACGGTATTCACAATCCCGGTATACGGCGAGACCACAGTTACAATGGGCGATATCTATACAGACACGGGCGCGTACACAATAAACGGCGTTGAAAAGATCGGCGACAACGGTTCCGAAACCGTCAGCGGCGCTCAAAGCACACAGCTCGTGATAGGTGACGGCGGAAGTTATTTCCGTTCATTCATGGTTGATTATAACGTCTAATATTCGCAGCTGAATAATATTAAACATAAGACCCCGCGGATTTTTCCGCGGGGTATTGCTTTGGGTCAGGCTGCTACCAGGTCATAAGCATATTCTGCAAAATCAGCTGGTTTATCTTCTCCTGCGTCAGCCTGTTGTCAAGCGCTTCCGACTGAAGCTGGCTCTCCAGCAGTCTGTTGTAATACTGCAGATAGATTTGCCTTATGGCGTTTTCGTTTCTCATGCTTTCAATATCAAGTGCGTTTTGGCTGTATTCCTGTCCGTTAAATATTTCGTCCCACTCATTTTCGCGCTCTGTTGTTTCGTATTTCTGTTCATTAAACAGGCTGTCCCAGTAACGCTCAATAGAGCTGCTGTCCCTGTCTGCATTGCTTGACAGTACCGAGTTGATATTAGAGACAGTTTTGTTGTTTGCACCGTAAGCGTTGCCGTAGGCTGTATCATAGACGTCAAGAATGCTTCCGAGCAGATCAATATCGGTGTTGTACTTGTCGGAATACCTCTCGTATGCCTGCTGTGCAAGCTCCGGTATCTTGTCTGTCAGCATAGAGCGGTAATACTGGCCGGTCTGCGCCGCCGCAGTCACCGCGGAAGAGTTCAAATATCCGCCGGTCTGCGCCGAATATCCTGCCAGAACGTCCTCAACGGCACGGTTACCCTCCCGTAGATAGCTCTCTCTGTACGCTTGGTATACCGGATCTTGCTCCGGGTCGTATGAGAATTCCTCCCTGTTTGAGACTGAGTTTATCAGCCTGTCTATACGGTTCAGATACCGGTCGTCATATTCATTTGCGATATCGGCGGCAGTCTCTGCACCGAGAGTGTTCAGATAGTTGTAGACAGAGCTCTCGATATCGTTTTGAAACGCCCATGACTTCCCCTCGTCGTCAATGTATAGGACGTCAACAGGCGTGCCGCCGATCGTTACCGTGCCGTTGGTATAGCCGAGGGCGTCGGCTGAGATACCATATCGTCCGGCATAGCTTGCGTATGCGTCTGAGACCTTGACTATGGGATTGTTTGAGCCGGAGTAGTAGCTGACCAGGCTTTTTTGTATGTCGGAGGGCTTGGCGTAGGATACACCGGCGTCCTCGTCGATGTATGACGGCTTCATCAGTTCGCGGCCGCCCAGCGTCACGGTCTTGTTCTGCTCGTTATAGCCTATGCGGTCGTTTGAGATGCCCATGTTCCTCAGCGTTGCCCTGACTCCGACAGTCCCGTCCGCACGGGTCGGGACGTCGTATTTTATCTTTTTGTTCTTATCTGATGTGCTTGACATTCGTCCTTCCTCCTGTGTATGTAATAATTTCCATGTCATGGATTGTGGCTCTGCCCGTGCCGTACAGCATTATCCTAAAGCTGTCGCATTTTTTAAAGCGAATCGGGATCCTGTAGGTCATAAATCCGCCGCCGGATATCTCGCCGCAGTCGACAAAATCGCTGCCGTCTGTGCTGAAGCTGACTTTAATTTCGGCCTCTGGTTCTGACTGAATACGGATATACGCTGCATTAACTCCCTTGAAATCAAAATCCTCAAGGGTAAAATTTTTGGATACCACACACCAGCTGTATACCTCGTCGCCGTCCTCGCTGCCGAACTTAAACATCTTATTCTGCGTAACGCCGTAAATCTTGTCGCCGTGCCTTATGAAATCAATAAAATCTGTGTCATCCTCCTTGTGCCAAATGCGGTAGTACGGGTCGTAGACCAGAAGCGAATGCGCACCGCTCATGTCCTCGGCACAGGCATAGTATTTAATGCCGTCCGTGCCGCTCTTACAGGATTTGAATTTAGTTTTGAGCGGCAGACTGATTTTTTCCGGTTCGCCGCCGCTGTATTCATAAAATCCGTCAGCCGCGAGGTAATACAGCACTCCGCCGACTTCTGCAATGCTCTTGCCGTCAACCGTACCGCTCAGCGTCTGCTTGGGAACAGAGAAGTTCTCAGGGGAGTCGCCGTACACATGGTGGATATATCCGCGCTTGAATGCAACTACCGAGGTGCGGTAACTGACTATACCCAAAAAACCGCCCGGCGTGCCTATCTCACAGTACCAACTGTCGCTCGCAAGCCCCTGGAATGAGTTGAAGTTAAAGCAGTCCCCAAGTTTGGAGGCATAAATGAACTCTCCGTTTTCAGAGGCTCCGAACAGGCGGTTGCCCTGCACGCAGGCGCACTTGATGTCAGGTATAGCCGTCTCTATCGTGACGGCAGAGCTTTCCGACGTATTTTTGAAAAGTGCGGGCTTGCCTGTCTTTGTGTACATAAGCAGGTTAAGCGTTGAGCCGCTGACCGTGTCAACTACCGCACTGACTATCTGTGAATCTGCGGCGTAACTCTTTTTGGAATTCAGCACAAAGGTGTTGTTCTGGCTGTTCTGACAGCCGGATATAACTACGCTGTCGCCGGGGCTGAACACCTCGTCAAAACCGGCGCCTGTCTTTCTGATATAGGCGCTGTATTCACCGCTTATCTCATTGTAGCTTGAATAAAACGACGCGCCGCTTACCGCAAGGCTTTTAGCCATGGTTTTGAGCCCGGTATCAACAACTCCGGTGTCGGGGTCGGGAAGATACCGATAGTAGACCTTGTCAGGGAAAATACAGATATTGCCGTTAAAGTCCACTATAGATTTTTCACCGCTGCTCAGCGTTATATTGCTTATTGCGCTGCCGCAGTAGTAGAACCTGCCCCCGGCAACGCCTGTGAACGAACTGAGGTCTGCATCGGTGTACCCCGGCAGCGCCAGTGCGCTTATATTCTGCGGCGCGTTTATCTTAAGTCTCGGCTTGCGCGGCGCAGCACAGGGCAGTGAATCCGACGACATATTAAGCATATTAGAAAATTGTCTTTCATCTATTTTTTCTCTCTCATCATAGCCCAAAAAGCTGACACAGCTAACTTGCTTTGTCTGCTTTTCGGAGCCCGCCGGGGGAAGATACATGGTTTCTCACTCCTCACCAAATATTTTTAAACACCGCCAGATCATTCAGCGGGTTTCTTTGTTTATAATCTCTTTTATACTCGTCAAAAATGCTGTTGTATTGAAGCATGTGTGCTGAATACGCTTCATAGTCGTGCTGGTACAGCGCGGCCTTTGCAAGCAGGTATTCAATATACATACGGTCGTAAGGTGCTTCGGCTTCTGTCTCATCATCGATCACTCGGCGGATAGCCAAATTAACGCCGCTTCCGGGTGTGAATATATCGTCCGTTAGCAGCACAGCCCTGCCGTCGTTTTCGAGAACGTAAGTATCAAGCGGATCGCTGAAGGACGGCTCGTCACTGAGCGAGTCTAAAACTTCGCATATAATATTATCGCCCTCGTACAAAGGCAGCTCGTCCGCTTCGATTTTGTTCTCACTGACATTAAAGCTGCCCTTGATAATAATGTCACAGAGCTCCGCAGGTGTTGTCAAATATATCACTTTCATTTTTTGAGGTGATGTGAATGTTATCCCGAACCGCTCAGTAAATACGTCTCCCGACAGGTATGGCAGGCTGCGGAAATCCACGCGGGTTATAAGCCTCCCGCCTATATATACGCACTCGATTCTATCCGGAGGGATATCGTCCGGCAGTTCAATATCATCAGGGGAGGTTATAACCGTCTCTATCATGTCATAGAGCTTTTTTACGCCGCAGCGGAGAGCGAGGTTTACCTCGCTGCACCACCTGAGCTTTTCGTCGAGAGTATAGTCGTTTGGGCAGAGGGCGTCCGCCGCTTCTATGGCTTTTGTTATCAGCATATCGGCGTCACCGTCCTTTAAGCCTTAAGGCTTTCTATGTACTTCTCTGCCTCAAGCTCCTGCTTATGACTGCGCTCTATGACAAGTGCGACCTTGCGCGGCACGTTTACAGGCACTCCGCGCTTGATTTGGTAGTTGGTGCCGTTGAGTGTAACTGTCAGGTCGTCCTTGTACTTCCAGTTGTCTTTTACAAGCATGATAGGCACCGGTTCGTTGTAGTAGCTTTCAAGCTCTGCCTCGTATGATTTTTTCATAAGATATGCACCTCCTTAATAGCTGCAGGTCGTCTCGACCCTAACCATGAACTCGGGCGAGAGTATCTCTGCGGTCTGAGTTGCTTTCCAGCCCACAGTGCTTCTCTGGTCAAGAGGGTCTCCGGTTCCTGCGCTGCCCTTTTGCTTGATTATCGTTTCCAGTCCGCCGCCGGCGATAGATGTCACACCGTAAGCGTTCTGTCCGATAAATAGTGTTGAGTATATCTCTCTGCCATTCTTTCCGGCGCCTGCGGGGTAGATAACAGAGCCCGGAGTTACAGTGGCAGACAGTGCCTCGGAAACTGTAATGGTCGCAGCTCCTGCTTCTCCTGCCTTTGCTGAGGATATTGTGTAGTCAAATCCGTTGATTTGGATAGACCTGCCGCTGAGCGCTGTTGCGTCCGCGGTCGCTATCTCCTCGGCGGTTGTTATTACCTTTCCGCTTACTGACGCAACAGTTAGGCTCTCGGGGTCGCCGATAGTGATGTTGTCCATGCTGCGCAGCGGGTCGGCTCTGAATATCTTTGCCTCTGTGGACTCTATAAATACAACGCCGTGGATCTTGCCTATCGTTCCGTTGTACCAGTCTTTGGGGTCAACATTCTGCTTGACTTCTTTCCAGTCGGGGTCGTTGGTGAGGTCATTGGCAACGTCGGGGTGGATTATCGCGACATAGCAGCCGTCCTTGACCGGCTGTGCATTGTTGCGCTTGAGCGTTGCAACAGCGCGTTTTACGGCAGCCACACTGAGATAGTCGTTCCCGCTCGCTGCACCGCCGACAAGCACGTTCCTGTCGGTCTTGCCGTCAGCGTACTGCACGTTTGTACCGGCGTTTATCTTTTCGCGGATAACCGTGTCGAGGGTCCTTCCGGCCTGGTCGCCCAGCACGTTCTGTGTTTCAACGATCACATTGTCTATCGCCGAGAGCGTCAGCATGTCAGAGAGTGTTACATAGTCGCCGTACTGCTCGACAGTAGATTCCACCGTGGTGACGTTGAGTTGGTTTCCCTTTGGTGTTACGCCTTCTGTCAGCGGCTTCATTGCCTTAGGCAGCGGACTGAAGCGGCGGAACTCGATAGTCTTGCCCGCGCCCTTGGGTATGGGCTTGTTTTGTCCGAACTGTGCGTGAACCAGCTTAGGGCTTGCGAACCTGATCATCTGTCTGTCATAATATGCTTTCATCTCGGGCGAGAGATTGTTGCCGGTTTTGTTTGTAAGGGTTGTCTGTGTGTTGTAATTAATACTCATAATATAACCTCCTGTCAAATAAGATTAAAACGAAATTTTTTCGCCGCGGCGGACGCGTTCTGCAATCTCATCGATTTCCTCATCGGACATCTCTGCAGGATTTTTTTTCAGCATACCGCTGCCGCCGGTTCTTGCCGCACCGTTTTCGGTAATGCGCCTCTGCTCCGGCATGGAAAACGCGTTCATCTCACGTCTGTGCGTCAGGTAGTAAGCGTCCTCAATGCTAAGTCCGTTTTCCCAGACATATGTGCAAAACTGCGGATTCCTCAGCTCACGTCTTATGTCGAAACCGGGATTCTTACGGCTGAACTCCTCAACCTGTCGGTCGATCTCTGCGGTGCGCTCTCTGATGTACTCTGTGAGGCCGCTGTCGTCCGGCAGAGCGGCGCCGCTTTCCGGATATTCGCCGGTCTGTCTCTGCGGCTCGTGATACCCGTGTTCACCGCCGTATCCGCGCGGCTCCTGATACCCGCCGCGCCGCTCCTGTGCGTTGCTGTTACCGATTGGTGCAGCGCCGTCGGGATATTCGCTCCTTTGCTTCTTGTTACCGAATTTTAGCATATGAATGCTCCTTTCAAATTTGATTTGCCGAGTATCTTTTCGGCTGATTTAATTATAAGTCCAAAGCCGCGACAGTGCGTGCCGTGTTATCACAACGTGTGCATGTGCATTTTTGACAAAAATCGAACATTATAAGTCGTCAAGTAAGCGTAAATATTGTATAATTGGCTGAAATTGAATAAATGATTAAAACGCTTCATAAATTTGAATGAAAATGCTTGACAATGAATAAAAATGGTGATATTATATAATTACAAATAAAAAGAGTGATAATTTAAGTTAAAAAACAAATAATATTCATAAAAAACGAATAATTATGAATAACTAAATTGGAGGTGAGTAAATGCTTACTCAGGAAAGATTTGACAAGATAGTCAGCAGTGTGGAAGTGCGGAACAGTGTGACCGTGAGTGAGCTTGCTGAAGCGCTCGGTGTATCGGAATCTACAATCAGAAGAGACCTTATCGCTCTCGACCGCATGGGGCGTATCAAAAAGGTGCACGGCGGAGCGACAGCGGTCAGCCGCAGCAGTGTTATTAATGAGGATGACATGAACACAAAACTCACGCTTCATATATATGAAAAGGAGCAGATAGGAAAGCTGGCTGCCGGACTGATCTCAAATAATGATATGGTTTTTATTGATGCCGGCACGACGACAATGGCTATGATCAACTATATAAACGAGGGTGTCAGAGCAACGTTTGTGACAAACGGAATAGTCCATGCGAAAAAGCTTATCGGAAAAGGGCTGAGTGCTTATATAATAGGAGGCCGGATTAAGCTGACGACAGAGGCGGTCATCGGTACGGCGGCGATAGGCAATATGCAGAAGTATAACTTCACAAAGGCGTTTATCGGAACGAATGGGATTTCCATAAAGAGCGGCTACAGTACACCGGATATTGAGGAGGCGGCTGTCAAGACCGAGGCTTTAAAGCGCAGTGCCAGGAGTTATATCCTGGCTGACAGCTCAAAGTTTGAGGCCGTGAGCGCGATTACATTTGGAGAGCTCAGATCTGCAGCAATAATCACAGAGGAGCTTTTGGACAATGATTACAGAGAATATACAATGATCAAGGAGGCGGCTGTATGATTTATACGGTAACATTTAACCCGGCGATAGACTATGTGCTCCATTTAAGTGAGGTAAGGAGCGGAGAGGTCAACCGTGCGGACGGCGAGGAGATATACTTCGGCGGCAAGGGCATAAACGTTTCTACAGTGCTCAACAATCTGGGCTGCGACAGTGTTGCTCTCGGCTTTATTGCAGGCTTTACTGGCACGGCTATAGAGAACGGGCTCAGAGAGTCCGGTGTCGAGACCGATTTTATCAGATTGAAGAACGGTACAACGCGTATAAATGTTAAGATAAAGGCGGATACCGAGACCGACATAAACGGCTGCGGGCCCGGTATAGACGAGGGCTCGGCGGAGGAGCTGTTAAATAGGCTGGATATGCTTAAAGAGAATGATTATCTGGTGCTGGCGGGCAGCATTCCGCTGACCATGCCGGGCGACACATATGAGCGGATCATGGAGCGGCTCAGCGGCAGGGGGATTAACATCGTGGTGGACGCCACGCGGGAGCTGCTGCTGAATGTGCTGAAGTACCGGCCGTTTTTGGTAAAGCCCAACAACCATGAGCTTGAAGAAATGCTTGGCGAGACCTTTGATGATATAGACGGAGTTATCGGCGGCGCAAGACGCTTGCGTGAGATGGGCGCCCGAAACGTACTTGTTTCAATGGCGGGCGACGGCGCGGTTCTGGTGACGGAGCAAGACGAGGTTTTAAGAATGGGCGTACCCAAGGGAAAGGTCAAGAACTCGGTGGGTGCGGGAGATTCTATGGTGGCAGGGTTCATCTGCGGATATCTGCGCTATGGCAGCTACAAGGAGGCGCTGAAGCTGGGTACAGCCTGCGGCAGTGCTACGGCGTTTTCGCCGGGGCTTGCCGAGAGGGAACTGATCGAAGAGCTGCTAAAAACGCTTTAGGTAATTAATAAAATTTTTAATAAAGGAGAGAATAAAAATGAAGGTTACGGATTTGTTAAAAGAAAACGCTATCGCTTTGAACTATAAGCCGGATTCGAAAAATGCGCTTTATGAAAAACTCGTAGAGCTTCATGATAACGCCGGAAACATAAGCGATAAAAGTGAGTATATGAGAGATCTTATAAAACGTGATGAGGAGGGCCCGACAGCAATAGGCGACGGTGTGGCAATACCTCATGCAAAGAGTGCGGCCGTAAAGAGACCGGGGCTGGCGGCTGTGACTGTGCCGGGCGGTATAGATCTTGACGCGCTCGACGGCGAGGTCTCAAATTTGATATTTATGATAGCCGCACCCGCGCAGGGCGGAGATACACACCTTGAGGTGCTGTCAAGGCTGACGGTCATGCTCATGGATAAGAGCTTCAGAGAAAGGCTGCTGAGTGCAGGCTCTGCAAAGGAGTTCTTAAAGCTGATTGACCAAAAGGAGGCAGAAAAGTACGGCAGCGAGGATAAGAAGGCAGAGTCCGAGGCTGCAAAGCAGGGGCTGAAGCTGGTAGCGGTCACCGCATGTCCGACCGGTATTGCCCATACATTTATGGCTGCAGAAGCTTTGGAGCAAAAGGCTGCGGAACTCGGATATCAGATAAAGGTTGAGACAAACGGAAGCGGCGGAGCAAAGAATGTGCTGACGCGACAGGAAATAGCTGAGGCTGACGGAGTTATAATCGCAGCTGATAAAAATGTCGAAATGGCGAGATTCGACGGCAAGAGAATGGTTCAGAGCAAGGTCTCGGACGGAATACACAAGCCCGAGGCGCTGATTGCGAAGATTGCCGACGGCAGCGCCGGTATTTACAGACATCACGGCGGTGATGCAGGCGCAGCGGCTGAAAAGCAGGGCGGAGACGGCGTAGGCCACTCGTTTTACAAGCACCTGATGAACGGCGTTTCTCATATGCTGCCGTTTGTTGTGGGCGGAGGTATATTGATTGCAATAGCATTTCTGCTTGATGACTACTCGATCGACCCGTCAAACTTCGGTTCCAATACGCCTATTGCGGCGTTCTTCAAGTCGATAGGTGATACTGCGTTCGGATTCATGCTGCCGATACTTGCCGGCTTTATCGCTATGAGTATAGCAGACCGACCGGGTCTTGCGGTAGGCTTCGTCGGCGGCGCTTTAGCGGTTGCAGGAACAACCTTTGCTTCACTGGTTGATCCCGAAGCTAATATTGTTACATCAGGTTTTTTAGGCGCGCTGTTTGCAGGTTTTGTGGGCGGGTATATCACGCTCGGTCTTGAAAAACTCTGCTCAAAGCTGCCGGATTCGCTTGAGGGAATAAAGCCTGTACTTATCTATCCGCTGGTCGGAATACTGCTAATGGGTATAGTTATGTTCCTCTTTAACCCGATAATCGGTGCGCTCAATACGCTGCTCAGCAACGGTCTGAATGCAATGAACGGAGCCAGCAAGATAGTGCTGGGTATGGTTCTCGGCGGAATGATGTCGATAGACATGGGCGGTCCGTTCAACAAAGCGGCTTACGTATTCGGTACAGCAGCTATCTCAGAGGGCAATTATGATATAATGGCGGCCGTAATGGTCGGAGGTATGGTTCCCCCAATCGCGATTGCGCTTTGTACGACTTTCTTTAAAAACCGTTTTACACCCAACGAGAGGAAGTCGGGCGTTGTAAATTACATCATGGGTCTGTGCTTTATCAGTGAGGGTGCTATCCCGTATGCTGCTTCTGATCCCTTGAGGGTCATACCGTCATGCATAGTCGGCAGTGCTGTATCGGGTGCGCTTTCAATGGCGTTCGGATGTGAGCTTATGGCTCCGCACGGCGGTATCTTCGTATTTCCGGTTGTAGAAAACGTCGTCGGTTATTTGATTGCGCTCATTGCCGGATCAGTCGTTGGTGCATTGCTGCTGGCACTTCTCAAAAAACCGCTCGGAGAGGCGGCAGGTTTAAAAAAATAAGTAAAATATTAATATATGCGCATAATATGATTGACAATTAAGCGGTATGATGTTAAAATATGTGTTATACATCAAAAATTTTAGTTATTTTAAAGGAGTGTTTATTATGGTTTCGAAAAAAGTTACTGTTACAAACCCTGAAGGTCTGCACATGAGACCCGCCGGAGTCTTCACCAAGTCAGTTGCTGTGTTTGATTCTGACGTTACTATTAAGTTTAATGGAAAAACGTATAACGGAAAGAGCATAATGAATGTTCTTGCAGCATGCATAAAGTGCGGCAGTGAAATAGAGATAGAATGCAGCGGCAGCGATGAGGAAGCTGCTCTGGCAAAGGCAATTGAACTGGTACAAGAAGCAAAGTAGGTGATTAACTTGTATAAAGGTATTGCGGGCTCAGACGGCGTTGGTATCGGCGAGGTCGTCATTATAAAGGAACCGGAACTGAAGTATGAGCGTGCGTCCGCACTGACGGTTGAAAAAGAGCTTGAACGCTTCAATAAGGCAATAGAGGAGCTTGTCGAAAAGACTAACGCAATGTCTGAGGAGGTACGCAAGAGTGCGGGTGAAGCAGAGGCGGAGATTCTATTAGGTCACGTTATGATTATGAGCGATCCGGCTCTGAGTGATGAGGTGCGCAGCCTTATTTCGGACGGGTTGACCGCCGAAGCTGCTGCTGAGCAGGTGCTCGATATGTTCGCGGCGATATACGAGGGCACGGGTGATGAGCTGACTATGCAGCGTGCGACTGATATACGTGACGTAAAAACGCGGCTGATAAAAGCTCTGCTGGGTGCGGAGGATGTTGATATAAGCGCACTCAAAAAGGGCAGTGTTATAGTTGTTCATGACCTCACCCCGTCAATGACGGCAGGCATCGTAAAGGAAAACATAGAGGGTATCATAACCGAAACCGGCGGCAAGACATCGCACTCAGCGATTTTGGCAAGAGCGCTTGAGATACCGGCTGTGCTCAGCATTGATAATATCACAGAGCTGCTCAAAAACGGGCAGAGCGTTATAGTAGACGGTATAGGCGGAGAGGTAATACCTGACCCAGACGATAAGTGCATTTCGGAGTACCGGGCAAAGCGCGAGGAGCATATTAAGCATAAGCGTGAGCTTTTAAAGCTGATAGGCTGTGAAACGCATACCGCCGACGGTATACATGCCGAGCTTGTGTGCAATATCGGCAAGCCTGCCGACTGCAAGGATGTGCTTGAGCGTGACGGAGAGGGAGTAGGTCTGTTTAGAACAGAGTTCTTGTACATGGATACTGACCGGCTGCCGACCGAGGATCAGCAGTTTGAGGCGTACAGGGCTGCTGCTGCGGCAATGGACGGCAAGCCTGTTATTATTAGAACTCTTGATGTCGGCGGAGACAAGGAGATACCGTATCTTGGTCTTGAGAAAGAAGATAATCCGTTCCTTGGCTACAGAGCGGTTAGGTATTGCCTTAAAAACCCTGAGCTGTATAGGGCTCAGCTTCGGGCGCTGATCAGGGCAAGCGCGTTTGGTAATATAAAGATAATGGCGCCGCTTGTGACCTGTGTTGATGAGATAAGAGCTGTAAAAGCGCTCGTCAAAGAGCTTATGGCCGAGCTTGAGAGTGAAGGTATTGACTTTGACAGGAATATCGAGGTCGGCGTAATGATAGAAACTCCGGCTGCGGCTGTTATTGCAGATTTGCTGGCTGCCGAGGCCGACTTCTTCAGCATTGGCACCAATGATCTTACAGGGTATACCATGGCGGTAGACCGCGGCAATCACAAGGTCGCATATTTGTATTCGGTCTATAATCCGGCGGTGCTGCGCAGCATCAAGCGTGTTATTGAGTGCGGCGTTGATGCCGGGATAATGGTCGGAATGTGCGGCGAGGCCGCAAGTGATCCGCTTTTGATACCGCTTTTGATATCGTTTGGTCTAAACGAGTACAGCGTCAGTCCGACATCGGTGCTTGCCACAAGAGCCGAGATATTGAAGTGGAGCAAATCCGAGGCCGATAAGGTCGCAGAGGAGGCGCTCAGCTGCACAACAGAGAGCGAGGTAAAGGACGTTCTCTCAAAATATAAGAAGTAAAATGCTTTATAACTAAGCCCGGGTCCGGTTTTGGACTCGGGCTTGTTATTTTATTATGTGATTAATAAAAAACAGGAAAAAGATATTCTGTGTCTGTGAGGGAGATAAAAGCTCAAAAGCATTAACAAAACATTAACATTTATATGTTATACTGCCAAAAAGACAAAGAAAGGAGAGTATCGGCATATTTTAAATATACCGGGAACAGTTCAACATGTTTAATATATTGCTTGTGGAGGATGACAGTGAGCTTAACCGCACAGTGTGTTCATTCTTAAATCAAAACGGTTATGAAGCGACCGGGTGTCAAAATGCAGACGACGCATATGACGCTATGTATAGCAAGGTTTTTGATATTATAATTTCTGATATAATGATGCCGGGGACTGACGGTTTTCAGTTTGCCGAGACTGTGCGCGGGATAAATCAGGAGATACCGATTTTATTTATTACGGCGCGGGATGATTTTACCGCTAAGCAGCGAGGCTTTAAGATAGGTATAGACGACTATATGGTAAAGCCGATTGATCTTGACGAGCTTTTGCTGCGCCTCGGGGCGTTGCTGCGCAGAGCCAAGATAGCGGCCGGCAAGAAACTCAGCATTGGGAACTTTATGATGGATGCGGATGAGCATACAGCCTATTTGAGCGGCGAGGAGATACCTCTGACAAAACGGGAGTTTAACCTGCTGTATAAGCTTTTGTCATATCCAAAGAAAACGTTTACCCGTTTTCAGCTTATGGATGAGTTTTGGGACGCAGACAGTGCATCGGGGCCGAGAACGGTCGATGTGTATATGACAAAACTGCGCAGTAAGCTTGCGCGGTGCGTAGATTTTGAAATAGTCACAGTTCACGGCCTGGGTTATAAGGCGGTGATAAAATGAAGCTGAGCAAAGTGATGCAGCGGAGGCTGCTTGCTGCCGCAAAATTTGTTTTGTTTTTTGCTTTGTCGGCCGGGGTTACTACATGCAGTTTTTTGCTGTTTTTTCACTATATGGAACTGGATGAATTTGCAGTACGTCAGAGCGCGCCGGTTACGTTTTTCAATATAATATTCCTAAGTCTGATTTTTACTGTCTTTTATGAGATTTACAGACAGTTTGCAGTAGAGCGTCCGGTGAAACGAATTTTAAAAGGCATAGAATATTTTATGCGCGGGGATTTCAGTATCCGTATAAAAAAGCTGCGCCGGCACGGTGATGTGAATGAGTTTGATAATATTATAGATGGCTTTAATAAGATGGCAGAAGAACTTTCCGGAGTTGAGACACTGCGTACCGATTTTATCGCCAACGTATCGCATGAACTTAAGACTCCGCTGGCGGTGATTCAAAATTATGGTGTTATGCTTCAAGCTCAGAGCCTTGACGAGGAGCGGCGTATTGAATATGCAAAGTCGATCACTGATGCTTCAAGACGCTTGGCAAACCTTATCACAAATATTCTAAAGCTGAACCGATTGGAAAACCAGCAGATATTTCCTGATACCAAGGAGTATAATTTAGGAAGACAGCTTTGCGAATGCCTGATTGGTTTTGAGGACGCATGGGAGAGAAAGAACCTCAATATAGAGACCGATATCGATGACAATATAATTATAAATGCGGACGAGGAACTTTTAAGCCTGGTTTGGAACAATCTGTTTTCCAATGCGGTCAAGTTCAACAAGGAGGGCGGCAGTATAGGCGTTTGCCTAATGCGTGACGGCGGCTGTGCGGTCGTTGAGGTGAGTGATACGGGCTGCGGTATAAGTCCTAAGGTGGGCGCGCATATTTTTGAAAAGTTTTATCAAGGCGATAACTCGCATGCCGCAGAGGGAAACGGCCTGGGGCTTGCTCTTGTAAAGCGGGTGATAGATATTATCGGCGGAGAGATTTCGGTAAACAGCGTGCCGGGTGAGGGCAGTGTATTCAGCGTAAGGCTGAAACTTTAATATTTCTTTAATATTTTAAAAACAAAATATAAACAGACCTCTTGTAAAATCTTAGGGAATAGTCCTGTTACTTTGTCTTATACCAAAGGATTGAAGTAATTTGATGTCAGGTTTAAAGCAGAGATGCAGTGCTTATGATAATTCGTACGTGAAGAGAAATTAAGAATATGAAAAGAGGTAATGAAAATGGAAAATCGGAATAAAAGCGGCGCTTTCAGCTACAGCTATTCGGCCGAGCGGCAGGAGGAGATAAACAGAATAGTTGAGAAGTACACAGCAGAGGGGAACGGCATAGAAAAACTTCGCCGTCTGGATAAAAGTGCAGAGCTCCCGGGCAGAATTGTCTCGCTTACGCTGGGAGTGATCGGAACGCTGGCACTTGGACTTGGGATGTGCTGCACAATAGAGTGGCCGGGTCTGTTTGCAATAGGTGTTGTGATCGGCGCGGTCGGAATTTTTATGATTATAGCTGCATATCCGGCGTTTTCAAAGTTGACCGCGCGCAGGCGCAGGAGACTCGCGCCGCAGATGGTCAAGCTCGGCAATGAATTAAAATCCGGCAGTGCAGAAAATCTTCCGACAGGCACCGGATAGGAGGTACGAATTTTGAAACAAGCAATAAAGATAATCGTAATGATAGCAGCGATAGCGGCAGCGGGCGTAGGATTTTTCTTAACAAAAAAACTGCGGCCAAAATCACGGTAATAAAATACCGGTATTATCATGGTGGCCGGTAACAGCTTAATGTCCGGCAAAACGGAATAGGCGGTATATTTGAAAACAAATAAAAAATGTAGGAGCCGGGGATTGATGTATCGGGAAAAGTCAGATTAATTGTGCGGATATTTTGATGGAAACCTAATACACAACACCTAACTCCTGCGTTAGGAGGTAAAATATGGATATTAAAAAAAGAATCGATTTGCACAGACGGATGGCGGAGAGTTATTATCACGCTTATCTGAAAAAGGCAGTTAAAGACGGGGCGACCTACGATGAATGGAAATTTGCGGACGATGCGGTGTATTGGTCGCCGTATTTTGGAAATAATTTGATTGATTTAAAAACTAACCCTATTTCGGTCGAGCAGTCGGCTACCATGGAGGCACTGTCTTACTCGGTCACATTTCCGGACTGGGGGCCGATCAAGTTTGAATGCTGGCCGTCGCCGGATGGGTTTGCCATGAAAACTATGTTCGGCGGACATGATAAAAATGGCAGGTTCATGACATTTCACGCTTACGGTTTTATAAACACAAACTCGCAAGGGCAGATAATACGCTGGGAAACACATGTCAGCCCTGAATATAACGATTTTCTGGACGCGGCAATAGGTGTTCACGGTCCGTTTGTAAACGGACCCGAGCCGTACATGCAGGCGGTCGCCCAAAAGCTTAAAGAGGCGAACATAGAGATTAGAGAATAGTGATCAGAGAATGGGCAGTGGCGGTGATGTCACTGCCTAAATTCTAATTTAATTTTTTTCATAAATTTCAAAACGAAAAAATTTATGCCGATTTTAAGGTTTTTATAAGGTTAGTGATATATAATTAAATATCAAAAGAATAAAACACTTACTTAAAGGAGGCATAAACGATGTATAATACATTAAAGAAATTGATTGGACCGGTATTTATTCTGTGTATTACAGCGTTAATGATACCGGCGGCTGCGGCCGGTTCGGAAACATCTATCGTATTGTCAGACAGCGGCGTTACGGTTAACGGTGAAGCGGTTTCGGAAAATAATTCCTCGGCGGTGTATATGTCGAAAAAGACAGAGACGCATGAGGATATAACAGAAGAGCTTAAAGATGTGGAAAATACTGTTATAACGATTACAGAGGCAGGAACATATCGTATCAGCGGCAGCATGACGGACGCACAGATAGCAGTTGAGGCGGGGGAAAATGACAGCGTGGAACTCATTTTGGACGGTGTGGACATAACCTGCCGCACTGCCCCCGCTATACTTGTGTATTCGGCATATGAGCCTGCGGAGGCAGGTAACGCAGGCGTTACATTAACGCTTGCTGATGGCTCTGAAAATACACTGACGGGCTCCCATACCTTAGCCACAGAGGAGGATGAGATAAAACATGACGGAGCAGTGAGCTCTAATGTTTCGCTTGCGATAGACGGCAGCGGATTGCTGAATATTATCGGCGATACGGAGGGTATCGAGGTAAAGTATAAGCATCTTACGGTAAATGATGGTACGATCCATATCGAGAGCCGGGATGACCCGCTCAACGGCAGCGAGGATTATGTGGCGCACATCATGATAAACGGCGGATATTTATACTGTCACGCGGTCGGAGACGAGGGTGACGGCATAGATTCCAACGGATATATGACAATAAACGGCGGCACGGTTATTGCACTTGCGAGCACACAGAGCATGGACAGCGGCCTGGATTCTGAGCTGGGAACCACTATAAACGGAGGCACAGTCATCGGCGCGGGAAACATGTTTGATGAGCTCAGCGCAGGTTCTCAGCAGCTGTATATGTTTTTGCAGTTCACCGAAGCTACTGACGATTTGATATGCGTTACCGATACAAATAACGAGCCGGTTTTCGCCTATGATTTTCCGTTCAGCTATTCGTATATCTCATTCAGTTCACCGCAGCTTGCCGAGGAAACATACTATGTGTATATAGGCGGAACGATTCAAGGCGATGAGCAGGACGGCCTCTACATCGATATTTCTTCGTACTCGGCCGGCGCGCAGCTGCACCACGGCGGAACATCCGTCAATAACGGCCGTCCGGAGGGCATGATGGGCGGCGGTATGCAGCGCCCTGAGGGTGATATGAACTTCCCGGAGGGAATGGAGCCTCCTGAGGGAACAGCGCGCCCCGACGGCGGTATGAACATACCTATGGGTACAGCGCGCCCTGACGGCGGTATGAATTTTCCTGAGGGAATGGAACCGCCTGATGGTATGATGGGCGGCGGTATGCGCGGTCCGCAGGGAATGAGCAGCAGCTCTGAGACAGAGACATACGAGTTTGTATTGACAAGCGAGAGCGGAAGTTTTACAAATGTATCAAGCGCGGAGATCGCAGTGCTTCCGTTTGAGGACGTTACGCAGGACGCATGGTTTTACGATGTTGTGGCGGAGGCATATGACGCCGGGCTGATAGTCGGAAAAACCGACACGCTGTTTATGCCGGAAGATACGGTAACGGCAGCGGAGCTGATAACGATGCTCTACCGCGCAGACGGCGGCGAGACGGCAGAAACATCAGATGGCAGCTGGTATGCTGCCGCTCAGGCTTGGGGCGAGGAAAGCAGTATAATAGGCGGCGGAGGCTGGAGCTTTGCGGCGGAATCGGCGCTTACCCGCGAGCAGATGATGGATATGATGTATAGGTTTTTGACTTATGAAAATGTTCCTCTGTCAAACACTGACGATTTGTCGGCTTATGCAGATGGCTCTAAGGTATCCGATTACGCAAGAGAGGCGGCTGAAAAGCTGATTGCTGCCGGTATTATAGAGGGTGACGAGGCGGGACTGCGTCCGTCCGATACTCTGACCCGCGCGGAGACCGCAGCAATTTTGGTGCGCGCTCTTAATATGATTAGCAGTGCGTATATCGGTTGAGCGTGAGATGAAAGTTTTGTGTCTGAATTTCACTGAGTACAGAGGGCGCTTTGTTGATTTTAATGCTATAGCGTCAAGCAGAGAATAAAAAGTTAAACAGGCAGTGAGCGGGAGTTTGCTGCCTGTTTTCTGCTTATGACCGCCTAAGCACAGATGAATCATAAAATTTTAAAAGAATATTTTTTAATATTACCCAAACATTTTGTTATCATTACATAAACATATATTTCC
>DXIJ01000015.1 GCA_019112945.1 Candidatus Monoglobus merdigallinarum
ACAGTCAACGGCTCAAAAAACTGGATATCTATAGCGGGAGTCGGCTTCCAGCCATCCGAGATAACTAAGATAATGTTTATAATGTGCCTCGCGTGTCACTATTCCGGAGCGTGGTCAAAGCCTGTGCTGGGAAAGGTTTCGCCTAAGTGGATAGTGCTGATTATAACCTATATGTTTATCGGCTTTTTGGTACTGCAGCGCGACTGGGGAACTATTCTTGTGATGTTTTCGATATATCTGCTGATGCTTTATGTGTATGAGCCAAACAAAAAGCTGCTGCTTATGAACATTGGAATGCTGTTGGTCATCGGAACTATCGGAGTAATGTTCCTGTATCATATCCAGGTGCGCGTATCCACATGGCTCGATCCTTGGTCGGACATATCAAACAAAGGTTATCAGATCACTCAGTCACTGTTTGCGATAGCCTCCGGCGGATATTTCGGACGTGGACTGGGCAACGGATCGCCTTACTATATACCGGAGGTTCATTCAGACTTTATATTTGCAGCTATCTGTGAGGAGATGGGCGTGTTTGGCGGAGTAGCGGTTATTCTGCTGTTTTTCCTTATCGCCTATCGGTGCTTTAAGATTTCGATTATGGCGGAAAACCCGTTTGACAAAGCTGTCTCGTTCGGGGTGACAGCAATGTTTGCGATTCAGGCGTTCATTATTATAGGCGGCGTAACAAAGTTCATACCGCTTACCGGTATAACTCTGCCGTTTGTAAGCTATGGCGGCACCTCAATGGTGATGAGCTTTGTATCGCTGGGGATAGTCCAGGCCATTTCCGCAAAGACGGCAAGAAAGGAGGAGGCAGCATAGGGTGAAAACGAACAAGAGAATTATCAGGGTACTGGTCGGTATCGCTCTGCTGTTCCTCGTCCTGATATCATATTTGTTATGGTTCAATATGTTTAAAGCCGATGAGATATCCACAAATCCGTACAATAAGAGGCAGTGGGAGAGCGAGCTCGAGGTCAAGCGCGGCGATATATATTCACAGGACGGCGTGCTGCTTGCCGAGACCGAAATAGACGGAGACGCGAGGAACAGGATATATCCGCGCGGACGGCTGTATTCGCACATAATCGGCTACTATTCGCAGGTCTACGGAAAGACGCAGCTTGAGATGACATACGACAGCGACCTTATCGGCAAGGAGAATATAGGAATAACGCTTAATGACATTCGTTCCGGCAACAACCTGCACCTCACGATAATCGATGAGCTGCAGGAATATGCGTATGACCAGCTGGACGGCAGAAATGGTGCGATAGTCGCAATTGAGCCGACGACCGGACAGGTGCTGGCAATGGTCAGCCTGCCGGATTTCGATCCGATGACGATAGAGGAGGATTGGTCGGAGATGATGGAGGATGAGGACTCCCCGTTTTTGGCGAGGGCGACTCAGGGGCTCTATCCGCCCGGCTCAACCTATAAGATCGTTACGGCGGCGGGCGCTTACGACAACGGTATGACGGATATGACCTTTAATGACAACGGAGTGTTCGAGAGCGGTGACGTTACGGTATACAACTATGGCCGCGAATCCTACGGCAATATCGACTTAAAACGGGCGTTTGAGGTATCAAGCAATTATGCGTTCTGTACGATGGGCTATGAGCTTGGCGCGGAGAACGTTAAGCTTGAAGCGGAGAAGTTCGGCGTGAACAAGGATTTGAGCTTTGATATCCCGACCTCAAAGAGTGAGATACAGTACAGCAGAATGACCGATTTAGACGGTGCGCTTGTGTCGATAGGTCAGGGCGGACTTGTAATGACGCCTCTGCATGTTGCGCTGATGGGCAGCGCGGTGGCAAACGGCGGCAAAATGATGAAGCCGTATCTGGTTGAGACAATAACGACCGAAAACGGCACAGTGATAGGTCAGACGCGCCCGTCGGTCATGTATGAGAGCATAGGGTCTGCCTGTGCGGAATACATTGAGGACATGATGATCGGTGTTATCGAAGACGGTACCGGAACCTCAGCGCAGCTGAGCGGTATAACGGTCGCCGGAAAGACGGGAACTGCAGAAAACGAATCCGAGGAGGATCACGCTTGGTTCGTGGGCTATGCCCCGGCCGAGCAGCCGACCATATGCGTTGCGGTTGTGCTTGAAAATGACGGCGGTTCGGGCGGCAGAAACGCCGCACCGATCGCGAGAAATGTGATAAGAAAATTCCTTGAAGATTAAATGAGGTGCGGCAAATGCAAAGGGCTTGCAAAAAGCAGTGCAGAGCAAAGATAAACCTGTCTATCGACGTGCTCAGCAGACTTCCAAACGGTTATCACTCAGTTAGAATGGTGATGATCCGGGTTAATATATTTGACACGCTCAGCATTGAGCTGAGAGATGACGGCGCAGTCAGAGTGCGCAGTGACTCTGCCGGTATGCCGGAGGGACGGGACAACCTTGCCGTCAGAGCGGCAGAGGCGTTCTTTGAGCGTGCGGGCATTAAGGATTCAGGCTGTGATATCTTCATAGAAAAGCGCATACCCATGGGCGCGGGCATGGCCGGAGGCAGTGCGGACGCGGCCGGGGTCATAAACGGCCTGAATGAGCTCTTCGGCGGTGTTCTGACGCTTAAAGAGCGCATGGAGCTCGGTGCGGCTCTCGGCGCAGACATACCGTACTGCATACACGGCGGCAGTGTATTGGCCGAGGGGATAGGCGAAGTACTGACGCCTCTCGGCAGGCTTCCGGAGCTTTGGTATGTTATAGCAAAACCCGGGCGGAGCGTTTCCACAAAATGGGTGTATGAGAATCTGGATTTTACCAGAAAGCCGTCAGGTCTTGATATTGACGGCTTGACCGCCGCAATCAGGCAGGGCAGCCCGGACGATATGTTTAAAAACATGGGAAACGTGCTTGAAAACGCTGCCATCAAGGTCTGTCCGGAGATCGCCGATTACAAGCGTGAGTTTTTACAGCTCGGCGCAGACTTTGCAATGATGAGCGGCAGCGGCAGTGCGGTATTCGGCGTCTTTAAGGATAAAGAGGCAGCCGAATACGCCTATAGGAATTTTGAGATAAACGGCATGGAGGGCAAGTGGCTCACCGCACAGGCAGAGTAGCGCGGTCTTGGGTTTTGCCGCAAATATATCAAATTTTAGCGTATATTGCGGTGAATTTTGAATAAAATTGATGTTTACACACATCGGTGCCTGTGATATAATTTTAATATGGAAAGTCGGGAGCTGTGTTTGGTCCCGATGTAATCGGACACGAAAATCTATCGTGTCTGTTTTATTGTCAGGAGGAATAAGGTTGATTAGAGAGGATCTAAGAAATATAGCAATAATAGCGCACGTTGACCACGGAAAGACTACCCTTGTCGATGAAATGCTCAAGCAGGGCGGCGTCTACCGCGAGAATCAGGTGGTCGAGGAGCGCGTAATGGACAATAACGACTTAGAGCGCGAGCGCGGTATAACCATTCTTGCAAAGAACACTTCAGTGTACTATGACGGGATAAAGATGAATATTATCGATACTCCCGGACATGCCGACTTCAGCGGCGAGGTAGAGCGTATACTCAAGATGGTCAACGGTGTAATACTGCTGGTTGACGCTGCCGAGGGGCCGATGCCGCAGACGAGGTTCGTGCTGCAAAAGGCACTTGAGATGAACCACCGCGTTATTGTTGTTGTCAACAAGATCGACAGGCCGGACGCGAGACTTGACGAGATACCCGATGAGATTTTGGATTTGCTTATAGAGCTCAATGCTAATGACGAGCAGCTTGAAAGTCCTATCCTGTTCTGCTCAGGACGTGCGGGTACAGCCTCGCTTTCGCAGTATGAGGAGGGCAAGGACTTAAAAGTCCTGTTCGAGACGATAAAGAACTATATACCCGCGCCCGAGGGCGATGAAAATGCGCCGCTTAAAATGCTGGTGTCATCTATTGATTACAACGAATATGTCGGACGGATAGGAATAGGCCGGATAGAGAGCGGAACCGCAAAACAGAACCAGGAGATAGTAGTCTCAGAGTACCACGGCAATCATGAGCCGTACAAGTCAAAGCTTGTAAATCTCTATCAGATAGACGGCCTTGACAGAACGGCTGTAGAGAGCGCAGGCGTAGGGGATATTATCTGCTTCTCGGGAATACCGGAGATCACGATTGGAGATACGATATCCGCGCCCGAGTCGCCGGAACCGCTGCCGTTTGTGAAGATAAGCGAGCCGACCATTGAGATGACGTTCTCAGTCAACGACGGGCCGTTTGCAGGTCAGGAGGGCAAGTTTGTGACCTCGCGGCAGCTCCGCGACAGGCTTATGCGCGAGATGCTTAAAGACGTTTCGCTCAGGGTCACCGACGGCGAGACTACTGACAGCTTCAGAGTGGCGGGGCGCGGCGAGATGCATATTTCTATATTGATCGAGACCATGCGCCGTGAGGGCTATGAGTTCTGCGTGGGGACGCCAAAGGTCTTGTACAAGGAGATAGACGGTGTGCGCTGCGAGCCGGTTGAGAGGCTTATCATAGATGTGCCCGAGGAGAGCATGGGTTCGGTAATGGAGAAGATGGGTCAGCGGCGTGCGGAAATGCTGTCTATGACGCCTCAGGGCTCAAGAATGAAAATCGAGTATCTGATACCGGCGCGCGGACTTTTGGGTTACAGAAGCGAGTTTTTGACCGATACTAAGGGTGAGGGAATTTTAAACTCCGTATTTTATGACTATCAGCCGTTTAAAGGTGAGATAAGCAAGAGGCATACCGGCTCGCTTGTCGCTTTCGAGACGGGTGAGGCGGTTGGTTACGGATTGTTTAAGGTTCAGGACAGGGGTTCGCTGTTCATCGCGCCCGGTACAAGAGTGTATGAGGGCATGGTGGTAGGCGTCAATCCAAAGCATGAGGATATGAACGTCAACGTCTGCAAGAAAAAGCAGCTCACAAATACACGTGCCTCCGGCAGTGACGAGGCGTTGAAGCTCACTCCTCCGATACAGATGAGCCTTGAGATGTGCCTTGAGTTTCTGGCAGAGGATGAGCTCTTGGAGGTCACGCCGGAAAACCTCAGAATACGTAAAAAGATTTTAAATAACCAGCAAAGAGCAAAGGCGAGAAATAAAGCATAACAAAGGGGGTGTAAAAAATCGCCCGGAGCGTTCAAGGGCATAGACATAGAAAATCCGCTCAAAAGGGCGGATTTTCTGCATTTAAGGGGATGTTTTAATTTTTTGAGCACATTAAAAGCAAATATCGTCAAGTTTTTTTGCCCTTGAACGCTCCGGGCGATTTTTTTACACCCCC
>DXIJ01000106.1 GCA_019112945.1 Candidatus Monoglobus merdigallinarum
TAAGAAAGCTTTTCTTCACGTTGAGCATACATTTCCAAATTGATTATCCGGGTCTGCCGCAGAATAAAAGCGGCAGGCTTTTTTTGTGCGCATAATTTTATATAATTATACATCAAAAAAATAAAAAATTCTTTTTAAAAGCTATTGACAAATTTTATTAATAGTGCTATTATAATAACAGAACGTATGAATAATTATTCATATGTTCATATATAAAGATTAAATGTATGCACGACTAATATTTAGCAGAAGGAGTGAGAATGATGAGTAAACGGAATAAGGAGAGCGGCGGAATTACAAAAAAGTATACTGTGCTCAATCTTGACTGTGCGCACTGCGGCGCTAAGATAGAAGAGCTGATATGCGGGCTCGACGGGGTAAGCGAGGCGAGCTTGTCGTTTCCGCTGAAGCAGCTCAGCCTGACGGCGCAGAATCCCGATAAGCTGGTGCCGCTTATTGTTAAGACGGCGCGTACCGTTGAAGCCGATTTTGATCTGCAAAAGGGCGCAGCGGAGGAAGATGAGGAAAAATCCGAGAGCAGACGTGATATAATCGAGAGTGCGGCGGGGCTTGTAATGCTTATAGCGACAGCTGTTTTGAAGAATGTTTTCGGCGGCGCGGCTTTTGAAACGGCTGCGTTTGTGATTTCGGTTTTGGCATATATTATCCTTGGCGGACGTGTGCTTATAAAGGCAGGGCGCAATATTGCAAACGGCAAGGTATTCGATGAGAATTTCCTTATGTCGATCGCGACGCTTGGTGCGTTTGTTATAGGCGAGTATGTCGAGGCTGTGGGCGTAATGCTGTTTTACAGAGTCGGGGAACTTTTTGAGGATATAGCAGTCAGAAGAAGCAGATCGCAGATAATGCAGACTGTGGATATGCGGCCGGAGACTGTAAATTTAGTCAGCGAAAGCGGTGAGGTGAATATCCGTGCGGAGGAGGTCAGACCGGGCGATGTGGCAATTATACGCCCCGGTGAAAGAGTTCCGTTGGACGGCGTTGTTGTCGAGGGTGAGACAAGATTTGATACCTCCGCGGTCACCGGAGAGCCTGTTCCGGTTCGTGCGGCGCCGGGTGACAGAGTTGTGTCGGGCTGCATAAACATGTCGGGACTGATTAAACTTCGTGTAGAGAACACTCTTGAAAATTCTATGGTTTCGCGCGTGCTGGATTCGGTTGAAAATGCGGCTGCAAACAAACCCAGGATCGACAGATTTATAACTAAGTTTTCCAAGGTATATACGCCTATAGTTGTTGCGGTCGCAGCGGTAACGGCGGTTTTGGTTCCGCTGATTACCGGAGATGAGTTTTATCCGTGGGTATATACCGCACTGAGCTTTCTTGTTATGAGCTGTCCGTGCGCATTGGTTTTAAGCGTGCCTCTGGCATACTTCTGCGGCGTGGGCGCAGGTTCCAAACGGCATATTTTGTTTAAGGGCGGAGCTGTGCTTGAAGCGCTTTCCGGCATAAAGAGTATTGTTATGGATAAGACCGGTACGATAACCAAGGGAACCTTTTCGGTAAGCCATATCATGTGCGCCGAGGGTTTTGATGAAAATGAGGTCCTGCTCTACAGCGGCTCGGCAGAGGCGGGCTCAACGCACCCCATCGCCAAGAGTATTGGAGAGGAGTGCGCGCGCAGAGGCTTAAGCCTTATAGAGAGCAGCAAGGCCGAGGAGATAGCGGGCAGAGGAATAAAGGCTTCCGTCGGCGGCAGAGAGGTCGCAGTGGGCAGTGCGGCGCTGATGAAAGAGCTTGGCATAGACATTGGTGGATACAGCAGCGCAGAGGGCTGTACCGAAGTTTTGACGGCTATAGACGGCAGATATGCAGGCAGTCTGGTGATTTCGGATATAATCAAGCCGGAGGCGGAAAATACGGTTGCCGCGCTGAAAAGACGCGGGATCGTGACGGCGATGCTCACCGGAGATTCCGAAAATGAGGCTGAGAGAGTAGGACGAAAGGTCGGAGTAGACAGGATATATTCACGTCTTTTGCCGGACGAGAAGTATGAAAAGCTCAGAGAGATAAGAGAGGCCGAGGGCGCGGTCATGTTCATAGGCGACGGTATTAACGATGCGCCGGTGCTTGCCGGTGCGGATGTGGGCGCAGCGATGGGCAGCGGCGCCGATGCGGCGATTGAAGCTGCGGACGTTGTGTTCATGAATTCAAATCTTGAGTGCGTAGAAAGCGCGATCGCAATTGCCAAAAAGACTGCCGCTGTCGCTATGGAAAATGTTGTGTTTGCACTGGCGGTAAAAATAGCGGTAATGATTTTAGGCCTTACCGGAATTTATTCAAACATGTGGCTTGCAGTGTTCGCCGATACCGGGGTCGCTTTCTTGTGTATACTTAACTCGGTCAGAGTTTTGCTGCATAAATGATATGCGGCCGCTTGAAATATCAAATTACTTGTGTTATATTTAAAACATAATACTTTAAGGAGGCACAGATAATGGATTTTGATGGACTGATAAAGGCAGCCGAAGAGGTGCTGCACCCGAGACAGCTGACAGAGATGACCTCTGTTGCAAGCGTAGCTGCCGCGCTTGTTACGGATAAGGGCAATGTATATAGAGGCGTTTGCATAGACGCACCGTGCTCAATGGGATTCTGTGCCGAGCACTCGGCGATTGCGGCGATGGTTACAGCCGGAGAGGATAGGATAGCCGGGATTGTAGCGGTCAGCGACTGGGACGGAATAATCCCGCCGTGCGGGCGGTGCAGGGAGTTTATTTATCAAATCAACCCCCAAAATCTTGACTGCCTCGTTAAACTAAAAGACAGGACAGTACCGCTCAGAGAGCTGCTGCCCGACAGGTGGATATAGAGCGAACAATGCCGCGGATCTTGCTGTCCGCGGCATTGTTTTATTATTCTACCGGCTGAATAGCGCTGTAGCCGGTTTCTTTTGTTCTGATTCTCATTGCGCTGTCAAGCTGGTAAGTAAATATTTTTCCGTCTCCGGGGGCTCCGGTGTATGCAGCCTTCTGGATCACGTTCATAGTCTTTTTTGCCCAGTCTTCCGACGACACAACAATTTCAAACTTAATCTTCGGAAGCATGTTAATGTCTACCTCCCAGCCGCGGATGTTCTCGGTGTAGCCCTTTTGAGCGCCGCAGCCCATAACCTGATATACGGTTATGCCGTGAACGTTTATTTCCTGCAGAGCCTGCTTAACGTCTTCCATTTTTTCTTCTCTGACAATTGCTTCAATTTTAATCATTTGAAATCCTCCTCAAGTCAAATTAATCCAAACCGTTGAATGACGGATAAGCTGTTTCGTTGTGTTCAGACATATCGAGACCGATCTGTTCATCTCTCTTGGAAACTCTGAGAGGAGTGATAAGTCTGGTGATACCGGCACAGATCAGAGTTCCGACTACAGCTACAGCTATTGTGATAACGATACTTAAGAGCTGAGCAAAGAACAAACCTGTGTCTCCGAATACCAGTCCGTTCCACTGTGCTGCGTCATTTATGGAGGTCAGTGCAAACAAGCCTGTTGCAATGCCGCCCCACATTCCGCCGATACCATGACAGCCGAAAGCGTCCAGCGCATCATCGTAGCCAAGCTTTTTCTTTGCTGCGGATATCATAAAGTAACACAGAGGAGAAACAACAACACCGATTATAACTGCTGCCCAGACCGGGACAAAGCCTGCACCCGGAGTTATTGCGACAAGGCCTGCTACCATACCGGTAGAAGCTCCGACAAGGGTAGGCTTGCCGTCCTTTATCATGTCGATGAGCATCCAGGAGACGATCGCTGCGCCGCAGGAAGCAGCCGTTGTCATGAACGCATGAGCTGCCAGACCGTCGGCTGCGAGTGCACTTCCCGAGTTAAAGCCGAACCAGCCGAACAGAAGAACGCATGCACCGAAAGCGACCATCGGAATATTATGGATCCTGTATGAGCGGCGCAGATATCCGTCTCTCTTGCCAAGCAGGATACAGAGGACAAGCGCGCTCACACCTGAGCTGATATGTACAACGTTACCTCCTGCGAAATCGACCGAGTTCAGGAATCCGCTGCCGAGGAATCCGCCCTCGCCCCAAACCATGTGCGCCATGGGATAGTATACGATGAACGACCAGAGTATCATGAATATAACCTGTGCTTTAAACTTCATTCTGCCGGCGGTTGCACCTGTGATAAGCGCCGGAGTTATGATGGCGAACATCATCTGGAACACCGCAAAGGCAAGGTTTGGAATGGTATCGGAATACGGACCCGCTTCCATTCCTACATTGTTGAGCCCAAACCAGTCAAGGTTACCTATAATGCCTCCGACGTTGCCGCTGAACGACAGTGAATAACCGAATAAAACCCACAGAACCATCGACAGACCGATCAAGAATATCGACGACATCATTGTGTTAACAACGTTTTTTCTTCTGACTAAACCGCCGTAGAACAAAGCAAGTCCCGGCGTCATAAAAAATACCAATGCTGCGCAAATAAGCACAAAACCTGTATCACCCGCACTAATCATAACAAAATCCTCCTGTAATCTTTGATAATACCGGCCGACCGCACCGCGGCTTAAGGTTTGAGTAACCTCTGCTGAGCGGCGGCTATATGCCGGCTTAATTAGTTTTTGTCGCTGTGCGACGATAAGCTTATCATACGCGCTCTCGCGCAAAAATCTGAACAAAAAAGAGGTTCACAGTGCCAAAGCGACACGGTGAACCCCTTTGTTCAATGCAGGCATTATACCACTTTAAATTCTGAATGTCAATAGCAAAAATGAATTTATTTTATATTTGTGCAATTGATGGAAATACAGTAATAAAATGAATTAATTTTTTATTTATTTTATTAAGTGCGGCGAAGCAGTTTATTGTGCAGCAGGGCTCCAGGCCTTAACAAGATGGCTTACCGCATCGGTTATCTCGTTTTGCTTCAGCTCCCCGTATCCCAAAATAAACGAATTTTTGGGAATATACTTGTTATAAGAGATAGAACACAGAGAAAGTGGTATGATCTTTACGCCGTTTTCCGCCGCGGAGCTTCTGAGCTCGGCCTCGGTCATACCGTTGTTTACCGCAAGCACGATAAAGGTTCCGCTGCCGCCCGAGTAAAGGGTGAGGTGCGGTGCGATAGCGGAGCTTTTGAGGGCGTTTAAAAGCGTCTGCTGCTTTTCGGCATATACACGCTCCAACCGTTCTGTATGCCTTTGATATTTTCCGCTTTGGATATATCCGGCGATCACCTGCTGTTCAAGCCGTGAGCTGAGGTTGGTGTAGTATGGCAGCCGTTCGTTAAATTTTTCCTTTAGCTTTTCGGGCAGCACTATATACGATGTCTTGAACGACGGTATAACAGTCCTTGAAAATCCGCCGAGGTATATGACTTTTTCGGCGTTTTCGGCAAGCAGCGGACCGGGGCTGCTTTTTACGGAAAAGTCCGCGTCAAAACCCGCTTCTATTATATACCTGTCCGGCCCCGCGTCCGCCCAGCTTAAAAGCTCTGCGCGCTGCTCCTTAGAGAGCTGCCTTGCGGTGGGGAACTGGCAGCAGGGTGAGACGTACATAACGTTTATATCGCTTGCATGCAGCTCCGCCATTGGGAAAAAGTCCATGCCCGTATTGATAAGCTCAACGCGCCTGCCGGAATTTTTGACCGGGATATAGCTCCGTGCAAACGGCGGGTTCTCAAAGCCGATGACCGCGTCAGGCCCCAAAACGTGCGTCAGCTGCTGAAGCAGGTAGTCAGAGCCGGCGCCGATTATGATTCTGTCAGCCGCAGCTGATACGCCGTGCAGTTCATAGAGCAGGTGCGATATTGCTTTCCTCAGCTTGGTCTCGCCGTATTTGTGGCCGAACGGTAAAAGATCTCCTATATCATAAATAAACTCGCGGTAAATCTTGGTAATAGCATCCTTTGGTATCAAGCCGGCGTCTACGCCGTTTTGGCTCATTGTATAGATGATCCCGGTAGTATCATAAAAGTCGGGCTCGGATATATCGGCGTTGAGCGGGCTGGATTGCCGGGCATAGTATCCGCTTCTTGAATGCGACACTGCATAGCCTTCGTCAACGAGTTTCTGATAAGCCAGCTCCACTGTATTCTTGCTTAGCCCCAGCGTCTGAGACAGGTTGCGCCTTGACGGCAGTCTCTCGTTGTCGGAGATATTGCCGCTTAGAATATCCTTTTTAAAATGATTGTAAAGCTGAATATAAAGAGGCTCTTTTAAGTGCTTATCCAGTTTGTATTTTACGTCTTTCATAAAAATCCTCCTTAGGTATTATGATAACACAGATTTTTGATTTGTCAATGCAGCGATTGGGAGCGTGACGGGTTTAGTCCCGTCCGTAATATGAGCGCATTTTAAAACTATTCGGATTAAATATCAAAGGGATCAGGCCGGAAGAATTTTAAAATCTGGCCCTGTGATTTTTAATCAAAACTGGACCTTTTGATGAGGCCAAAAATGAATTATAATATATTTATCATTTAAAGGAGGAGAAAAATAATGCTTAGAAAAATCGGTTCATTGGTATTATCAATAGCGATGCTCTCAAGCACTGCAGCGTTTGCCGCGCCGGCCGAATCTGCGCAGGACGTTGCGGAATTGTCAAGTTCGGATTTTGACCCTGAGACGGTTATGTGGACTGACAATCCGATCGAAAAGGTGCTTGAAGAGGGCGGGATTTATGAGACCGCAAAAGACGTTAATCCCAATGCAGACAAGGACGAAACAAACATCCAAAACCCGTATGCGTCAGAGGGAGATACCTATAACGGCTGGGAGTATTCGGAGTACGTATGGACGAACTTCTACCCGATAGGCAACGGCAGAATGGCCGGTATGGTGGCGGGAGGTATCGATAACGAGGTCATTCAGATCAACGAGGATACCTGCTGGGACGGATCGCCGTACGGCACGCTTAAGAATGAAAACGGAGAAACTGTCACAACCATAGCACAGACTAATGCTGCTCAGACTATCACTACAGAAAACCAGACAAGCGGCAGTGTGCCCGACAGCTGGAAGTATTACAGAGGTGCGAATGCAGACGGCACACCGGCAGAGATCGGTTCTGAGGGCGTGCTCGTAGGCGATGAGGCGTTTAGAGCAAACTATCCTGAGTTCGCTGATCAAAGTATCTCCAATCAGGCTCTGAACGTTGACAATTCAAAATCTCAGGCTGCGGTTCAGGACAGATGGAGCCTTGAGAGTATGGTTGAAGAGACTTTCCTCGGTTCTCCGCAGAGACAGAGAGCGTATAAGTCGTTTGTGGAGGTATATCTCGATTTCGGTCACAGGCATGAGAATGCACAGAACTATTCCAAGAGCCTTGATATGAAGACCGGAATAGTCACGGTAGAGTATGATTACGACGGTGCGCACTACAAACGTGAAAGTTTTGCAAGCTATCCCGACCAGGCAGTTGTTACTCATATTGAATCCGATGCAGCGCTCGACTTCAGTGCAGAGCTCCACACTTATCACAGTGAAAAGGACGGCTACTACAGCTACCAAAAGGTAAGCGACAACGAGGTCAAGGTCACAGCGGCTATTACCAACGGAAGCAAGGACAATAACGAGCCTGCGACCGTCAACGCAATAAAATTTGAAGCGCGTATGTTCCTCACCGGCGACAGCGGCGCTGTATTTACGGTTTCTGAGGATAACAAGACTGTCAGAGTCAGCGGCGGCAATCAGGCAACGGTTTATGTTGTAGGCGCCACGAACTATGTTGATTATCTGAATCTTGACAACTTAAAGCCGGCTAAAGACTGCGATATATACGCAAACAATGTAAAGAGCAGGACTTATGAGCAGATCAGGCAGAGACACCTGGATGACTTTACGGCGCAGTTCAGCAAGACCGAGCTCAATCTCGAAAACAGCAACGGCAAGGACTTTAGCGGCACACCTACAGAGAAGCGTGTGCGTAAGGATGCAAGCGGAGAGTCGGGCTTCCTCAAGGGCGCAGGCTCAAGAACCTCGGACGCCAACAAGAACGGTGTGTATACTACATATTCAGAGGGCGATAACCAGCTGGCAGCGCTTGAATTTAACTACGGCAAGTACCTGATACTCTGCGGCTCCAGAGACGGACGCGAGGCGTCAAACGGTGAGATTGCTATCCAGGAGAGCCAGCCGCTTAACCTCACGGGAAAGTGGAACGCTGCATTCTCGGCTTCCTGGAACGGTAAGTATACTATCAATATAAACACCGAGATGAACTACTGGGCTGCACAGCCGCTAAATATCGGCGACAGCGAAAGACCGCTTATCGATACGTTTGATGAGCTGGCGCAGAGCGGAAGCATTACCGCTGCAAACCAGTACGCAATATATAACGAAAGAGGCGACAATACCTATCAGCCCGGCGACCCGTGGGTTATGCACCATAACTACGACCTGTGGAGAGGCACTCAGCCGATAGACAACGCTACGGCGGGACTGTGGCCGACAGGCGGTATTTGGCTGCTTGATCATGCATGGCAGTATTATCAGTTCAATAAGGACGTTGATTATCTCGCAGAGGTATATCCGTACATGGTCGGCTCTGCCAAGTTCTTTACACAATTCCTGGTAGTGGATCCCAAGACGGGATATCTCATAACAGCAGCTTCGTGCTCTCCGGAGCAGGGCGGCGTTCAGCCGGGACCGGCCATGGATACCCAGCTTGTGAGAAACCTCTATGATATGGTACAGCAGGCTTCCGAAATTCTCGGCAAGACTGAGGAAAACGCAGAGCTGCTTGCTAAAATTGCCGAGCAGATGCCGTCAACCTACTTTGCTGCCGAAGAGGGCAAACTTGCACCCGATCTTATCGATAATAACGGATATATCCAGGAATGGGCAAGAGGCGACGTTACATTTGATATCAGCGAAAGATCAAGCGGTCAGTGGACGGTTACAAATCCGTTTACAAACGAGTCTACAAAAGTATATGACCATGCTGCGAGCAACGCAGGCGGACACAGACACTGCTCGCATTTGTGGGAACTGTTCCCGGGAACGCATTTGAGCGCGTACAGTGACGATCCAAACGAGCAGGCAATATTTAAGGCATTCCAAAAGACAACTTCTGCCAAGGGCACAGGCAGCGGTCAGGGCTGGGGTCTTGCATGGAGAATCAACCTCAATGCAAGAGCGCTCAACGGAAACGCTGCATCGACCATGCTTGAGCAGCTGTTTACGACCAGAACTTCTCCGAACCTGTTCGATCAGCACCCGAACTTCCAGATCGACGGTAACTACGGTGCGACGTCGGGTATAATCGAGATGCTCATCCAGAGCCACGACGGAGCTATCAATCTGCTTCCGGCGCTTCCCGATAAGTGGGAGAGCGGCTCGTTCAAGGGCTTCAATACCCGTGAGGGCGCAACGGTAGACCTTGCCTGGACAGACGGCAAGCCGACAGAGGCCAAGCTGCATGTAAGAGAGACGGGCGATATCAGCGTCCGTACAAAGTACGCTTCAGAGGCTAAGGTATATGACGAAAACGGAGCAGAAGTTCCGACAACGCTCAATCTTGACAGAGATCTTCTTACATTCTCTGTTCAGGAGGGCAAGACCTACACGATAAATAACTTCGGAACAAACGTAGTAGAGGGCGACAAGGCCTACAAAGCTTCTGATGTAAAAGAGTTCTTTGCAAGCGACGGCGGAACCGTTCCAAAGCTTGCAAACAACGATACAGAGGTTGGCTATCTGTACAGACGTCAGGGTGTTCGCGTAGGATATGTTATCAACGATTTTGACTTTGACGGCCTCCAGAGCGCTAAGCTTAATATGGCAGATGTCAGAGATACTGATATACACGTAATTATAACTGTCGGTTCTCAAAACGGAACCGAGATAGCAAACCAGCTTATCAGTACCGGCGATAATGAGCTTGAGCTTAAAAACTTAGACGGAATTACCGGAAACAGGGATATATACGTTGCATTTATACAGGATCCGTATGATACCTCAAGTTCAGACAAATATCTTGGAAATGCGGCAGATCTCGTTGCTTCTTATAAAAAGACGATAGACGACCCGGCAGAGAGCACGCCGACGCCTACGGCCTTGCCGTCTGAGCCGACTGCGGAGCCTGTTGACTATGACTATAATATAGTTGGCGCATACTATGGTGAGGACGGCAGGCTTAATGCCGAGATAGAGTATACCGGCGAGGGCGAGGCTCAGGCAGCAAAGCTGATCGCAGCGGATTATAATGCAGACGGAGTACTCACAAATTCTGCTGTATTTGATATTACCGGTTCTGTTTCACAGGCGTTTGATTATGTCAGACCTGAAAATGCAGAAACAACGCTTTATATCTGGGACGGAACAGATACAATGGTTCCGCTGTGCCTCCCGGCAGCGGTTGCAATGTCGCAGCCGGATCCGCAGCCCACAAGTCCGGCGGATGTAGATTACAGTGACTGGAAGCAGGGTCAGCTTTCAAACCAGAACAATGACGGCGCAATGGAGATCGTGGATTATAACGGCAAGAGTGCTGTTCATGTTATAAAGAGAAGCGTTTACGCTTCAGTGCCGGACGTTTCAAGCGGTATCGTTGAATTTAGCTTTGATTTGTATACCGACACGTCAATTGACAGAAACTTCAGAGTTTACTTTGAAAACGAGGATACAGTCAATGCAGACTCAAGCAATGTATTTGCAGAGATAATAAATAACCGTAATTCTCAGGTCAACAAAGGCCCCGGGCTTGATGTTAAAAACGACCCGCTTTTCACATACGCGGAGCTTGGCGGAAGCCAGTGGGTACATTATGATGTGACGCTTGACTATAACGCACCGGACAATGAATTTATCACTGTTACGGCAGCAAAGGAAGACGGAACAGAGCTCGGAAGTGTAAAAATGGGAGCTATAACAGGCGCGGATAAGACGCTGCGTGCAATTCGCCTTGTTCAGACGACTGAGCCCGCATACTTTGCCAATATGAACATCGTTTGCAGCGGTCAGACCACACCCGACCCGAACGCAACTCCGACAGCGTCACCGACAGCATCGCCTACCGCTGCACCTACAAACGAGGGCGCTTATATAGGCAGTACTAAATATGATACGATAAGCGAGGCGGTAGCAGCTGCGGCTGAAATAAATCCGCAAAGCGAGGACGACCGTGTATATATCGATATTATGCCGGGAACCTACCGTGAGCAGGTTTATGTGCGGGCGCCGTATGTTACTATGAGACAGAAGCCCGATACCGAAGGCACAGTCACCATAACCTGGTATTATGGAATCGGTTCCATGTATGACAGCTGTAACTCGGATGGATACTATGACCCGGCAGCCATAGGCGACGGCCGGTCGTATGCACCAAGAGACTGGGGTCCGGCGCTCAAGGTCGACAGGAGTGCAACAGCCTTCATAGGCGAGAATCTTATCCTCGAAAATTCGTATAACAAATATTATACGCAAGAAGAACTTTCAGACATTACAGGCTATGATCCTGACACCGGCAACAGCGACTTCCCGCGCAGGGAGTGGCTCGAAGCCCAGATTGCAGGCGGAGTGAGCGATGATGAAATAAACGAACTGCTCCAGTCAAGAAAGGATATAACATTTGACGGTTACACAGGCAGCCCGAGAGAGCGCTGCGCAGCGCTGCACTGCTCGGCTGACAGGTCCATGTTCATAAACTGTGAGATAATGTCCACTCAGGATACTATCGGTATAAACTCAGGCAGGATGTACTTCAAGGATTGTAAGCTCGGCGGAACCACGGACTACATCTGCGGAAGCGCCACGGCAGTGTTTGATAACTGTGAGCTTTACACCAACGCAGGACCTCTCCAGGCAGAGAGTGCAACGATCACCGCGCCCTCTAACGGAACGGATTCTCCGGGATATCTGTTTTATAACTGCCGTGTAACGGGCTCAAGCACCGCACAGCCCGGTAACTTGGGCAGACCGTGGGGCTCGGGCGGCGGTCCGGCAGCGGCGTATATAAACACAAAAGTCGGTGCTGCGGGAGTGAGCGACGGAAACGACAAATACCTGATTTCAAGTTCCGGCTGGACGAGTATGAGCTCAAATCAGCCCGAGGATTCGCGCTTCTTTGAGTACGGAACCACCAATAACAGCGGTTCTGCGCTCGATACGTCAAGAAGAAGGGGAAGCGAGCTTACAGACGGCATATCAAGAGGACTGCTTGATGAGTGGCAGATGCTCAGATACAATCCGTATACATATACTTGCGGCAGCGACGGCTGGGATCCTGCAGGAATGGCGGATATGTATGCGGGAGTAAACGAGGTTCTGGAAAGCACAACTATTGATACAAGCGACGGCACAACAAACGTGATATCTCTCCCGTCGGCTCCAAGCGGATATGAATTTAAGTGGGAGACGGGCAGTGAGTTTGCAACTGTCGGCAGCAACGGGCAATCGATTACTTTGATTCGTCCGGCAAGCGGCGAGCAGGCGATTGATGCGAGCGTAAAGCTGTATATTCGGGATAACTCAAATAATATCATAGGTACTGAAAAGAGTATTGATTTTAAAATCGAACCTACACAGGATACGACCAATGTATTTACTGTATCGGGAACCGCGTCTATAGAGAACAGCGTTCCTCAAAATGATGTTGCTGTAAGCGTTAAGTTCTACAGAGGCTCGGCTTTGATTAAGCAAACAAGCTGCACCATAGCAGCGGGAACAACATCGGCGCTGTATACTGCGGCGGGTATCCCGGTCGGCGAATATGATGTTGTGTTTGAATCTCAAAGCAGCGACTACAGAATAAAGACTCCGGACGGCGGAAGCACGACCGTAAGCGGCAGTATCGGAGAATCAAAGATTATTGACGTGGCAATGGGACAGCTTGTTTCTAAGTCTGTAAGCATCACGTCTGCACCTACGAGAACAGGTTCTTCGGGAGTGACCTGCCAAAATAACGGAGACGGCAGCTTTACGGTTACAGGAAACGGCTCAAATGGAGTTTACTGGAATATTTCAAATCTGGCTCCGGAGATTACCGGTTCCGATACAGTCAGGATTGACTTTACTGTTGACATGAGCGCTGCTTATCAGGAAAGCAACAACGGTGCAGCCGTTGACTTCACCAACGGCACACCCGGCAGCTTTAACACAAATGCTAACGACAGCCGCTTTGCAAGAGTAAATGCGGGACGCTGGACGCAGCTCAATATGTTTGATGCAGGTGCGGGCGCAACCAGCGGTTCTTCAGATACCGAGCACCAGTGGCTCAATTGTGCAAATTCAAGTTTCAAAGATAATCCGGTTCAGAATGTAAGAGTAACTATTGATTATAAGAACTCAAAGATAACCGGAGAGGCTAAGATAGATTCTGCATCCGAGTGGCGTTCATACAATAATCTTACCGCGTTCCCGGGAAGCGCGGACAAGAACGAACTGTTCATGGCTCTCTATCCCGGCAACGCCGGAAGCAATACGTTTACGGTAAAGGATATAAGCGTAAATTATTCAGTGTTTGAATAATAAACAACAGGTTTCCGAATAGGCCTTTTTAGCCCGA
>DXIJ01000107.1 GCA_019112945.1 Candidatus Monoglobus merdigallinarum
AATTGTGAAAAAAACGCGTTTTTACTTGATTTCACGGGGGAAACGTGTTATACTGACTCTGCAATAAAGCGATGGGTTATATGCGTTCAGGCTGAAAATGAGCATTGGGTCATTTTTAAGTTATGAATAAATTTTATGAGGTGATATTTTTTATGCAGAAAGGAAGTTTATTAACAAAGTTTGCCGTAGGTATACCTGTGTTAATAATCATGTTGACTTTATCAATTCTTACAGTATCTGCGAGAGAATTTTCCGATGTGCCGATAACCGCTTCATATTATACAGCGGTCGATAAGCTCAGCAATATCGGAGTTATACAAGGAAGAGAGGACGGCAATTTTGCCCCCGAGGCTCAGACAACGCGCGCCGAATTCTGTGCGTTTTTGTCAAGAGCGACAGGATATAATCAGGAATATTACAGCGGCGGAGCGGTTCCGTTTTCGGATGTTTCAAGTGATTATTGGGCTAACGATTATATATCCTATTGCTACGAGAGAGGCTATATAAACGGTATGCTTGACGGAACGTTCGCACCCGCAGACCCGGTTACATATGAGCAGGTCGTTAAAATGGTCGTATGCTCATCGGGTGCGGGGGACGAATCGCTCAGAAGCGTAGGACCGTATTGGTATTCCGGCTATATTGCGGTCGCGGATAAATACGGGCTGCTTGAAAACACGACCAAGAATGTCGGCAGCGATGCAAACAGAGCTTTTGTGGCTCAGATGATATATAATTCGCTCAGCTTTATAAACGGCGGAGATATAGAGGACGGTACGGAATATGACCATGCGGCCGACTTGTCCAACAATGCGGCGTATCCGACCGCAGAACCGGAGAACTCGGTTTCCGCAGGTTTCGGTGACGAGGACATATTCGACGCAACACCCGCGCCTACGGCTAAGCCGACAGCTACGCCTGAACCAACACCGTTCCCGACCGATGCGCCCACGCCCAAGCCAACGCTTGAGCCAACGGCCGCTCCGGCAACGCCTGCTCCCACACAGGCTCCCGTGTATGTTCCGCAGACGCCTGCATCTACCGGCCGCACGATAGTAATCGACCCGGGTCACAACTACAGCGGAGTTGATACGGGCGCGGTAGGCAACGGGCTGAGAGAGCAGGATATCACATGGTATATAGCAGAGCGGGTAAAGCCGCTGCTTGAGGCAAGAGGTTTTAATGTTGTAATGACGCGTAACTCAATATATGACAACTGCTCGACGGAATCCACCTCCGCAAGCTTGGCTTACAGATATAATCTGGCAAATAATATAGGCGCTGACTTGTTTGTGTCTATTCACTGTAATGCAGGCGGCGGAACCGGTACGGAGACATACTGTTATTACGGCAACTCCGACGGACGGCGGCTTGCGTCCTACATACAGAACCATATTACTTCAAATCTGGGACTTAATAACAGAGGCGTTAAGGAAGCGGGTTTTGCGGTTATCAGGCACACGTCGATGACGGCTGTGCTCGTGGAGACGGCGTTTATAGATTCGGCGTCAGACGCTTCAAAGCTCGGCGACAGCGCGTCACAGCAGCTGTTCGCACAGGCTATAGCGGACGGAGTGTGCGACTATTTCGGAGTTTCATATTAAAATTTAAACTGTTATAAATATTGCGGGCACATATTTTATGTGCCCGCAAAGTGTTGTTGCTTACGGAGGGAAATATGAACGAAACAAAAAAGCCGGAGCTGCTTGCGCCGGCGGGAAATTTGGATAAGCTGAAAATAGCGCTGAGGTACGGAGCGGACGCTGTGTACATCGGCGGAGAGGAGTTTTCGCTGCGGGCTGCTGCGGACAATTTTTCATATGAAGATATCCTGAGGGGTGTTGATTATGCACACGAGCGCGGCAAAAAGGTGTATCTGACAGCGAATATTATCCCGCACAACAAGGATGTTTCAGAATATGGAGAATATCTCAAAAAGCTGAAAAACTCGGGGCTTGACGCGGTGATCCTCTCAGACCTCGGAATGTTTGCGCTGACAAAGGAGATAATGCCGGATATTGACATTCATATAAGCACCCAGGCGAACAACGTCAACTGGAAGAGTGCGGAAGCGTGGTACAAAATGGGAGCAAAGCGCGTTATACTTGCGCGCGAGATGTCGCTTTCCGAGATATCGGAGATAAGGGCAAAGACCCCGCCGGAGCTTGAACTGGAGGCGTTTGTTCACGGCGCGATGTGTATCTCGTATTCCGGCCGCTGCCTGCTGAGCAACTATATGTCGGGACGCGACGGAAACCACGGTGAGTGCGCCCACCCATGCCGCTGGAAATATTTTCTTGTGGAGGAGCAGAGGCCGGGCGAATATATGCCCGTGTTTGAAAACGAGCGCGGCACGTTTATCTACAATTCAAAGGATCTGTGCATGCTCCGGCACACAGACAAGCTGATAGAGAGCGGGCTCAGCAGCTTTAAGATAGAGGGACGGGTCAAGTCGGAATTTTATGTTGCGACTGTCGTAAAGGCGTACAGAAAGGCTATCGACGATTATTTTGAAGCCGGGAGCGGCGGTTATAAGTTTGATGAATCGCTGCTTGAGGAGGTTGAAAAGGTCAGCCACCGCGGCTATACGACCGGGTTTTATTTCGGCAGACCCGGCGGAGAGGAGCAGAATTACAAGAGCAGCTCATACATCAGAAACTACGATATGGTGGGTGTGGTTCTCGGATATGACGAAAACACAGGGCTTGCAAAGGTCGTTCAGAAGAACAGGTTCTTCAGGGGGGACACGGTCGAACTTTTAAGGCCTTACGGTGATTTTCATGCCATGACGGTCGAATATATGACAGATGAGAATGGTATGGAGATAGAGGTCGCCAACCACCCGCAGAGTATTGTCTATATTAAAACAGACGTACCGGTCGAACCGGACACTTTTATCCGAATGAAAAGAAAACGGAGCGGAGACTCAGCCGCAAAATAAAATTTATGTTACAGTTGGGTTACAAAGCCCCAAAACGGCGCCGGTATTACATTTTTGCAAAACTTATACCAT
>DXIJ01000108.1 GCA_019112945.1 Candidatus Monoglobus merdigallinarum
GCAGGCAATACTCTTATATGGTATTGCCTGCTGTCCTGAAACCGGGGATAGCTTAAAACCTCGGCAGACTTGCATTAACGCCGCTTTAACGGCATCAATTGCATAAATCCGGGCAGGAAGCCTCCCGTTACATCTTAATCGCTAATCCCTACAGCTCTAATCCCTACAATCCTAACTCCTACAATCCTAATTCCTACACCCCTAATCCCTACGTTGCTATTCCGAGCTTATTTTTATCTGTGAAGCTGCAACACCGGTCTCAGTGATTATTATATCTTTTATCTGAGCGACAGACTCCCCGCTCAGTTCTCCGCCCTTTACAATGACCGACACCCCGCTGTCGCTTATCATTGCAAAGCAGTCCTCAAAGCCCTTTGTCTTTACTGCGGTTTCGATAGCATTCTCGCTCTCGGAATACCCGGTAAGCTTTACTATATTATCCTCCGCCTCTTTTTTGGCGTTTTCAGATGCGTCCTTGTTGGAGGCTATCTGCTTCCAGGTATCCAGCGTTTCGCCTCTCAGCTTATCCCTGTCCTGTCTTGACTGCGCCGCAACATTTGCGCCTGCGCTGTCCGAAACACCGCTCTCGGCGGGATCGCCCTCAATGCTCTCGCTGTCCGTGTCCTGCTCTTCTCCGCTGTCATCGTCTCCGCCAAGCGGCCAGAACGCAGCCTCTGACGATTCTGCACCGTCCGTACTCTCCGTGCCGCCGGTCGGCGCCGTTGTTGCTGCGGGCACGTTTGTCTCTGTATCCGCAGTGTTCTCCTCGGGCGCGGCTGTACTGGAAACGCTCACCGCGTCCGACCTCACCGCATCCAGCGTCCAGCGATAGTAGCCGGCAGCCAGCACGAGTGCGACCAGTCCTACCACAAGCACTTGCTTTCCCCTGTACTTAACCTTTTTTGCGGAAGTCCCGCTTGTGTTTTTTATACTCTTTGTGTTTTTTGATTTCATAGGTCATTTCTCCTTGTTATAAATTTTCCGATATAAATCAAATTCAATAAGTAATTTTTATCCTGTTCGCCGACAGGCCGTAGAGAGCCTTGACCGCCTCGTAAATCTCGTTTCTGACTAAACTGTCCCGCGCGCCCTCGGAAACGACTATCACGCCGATCGGATACGGCAGCTTTTCCCTCACAACATACGGCTCGCCGTCTCCGCCAAGGCTTGAGGACGACGACGTCACAGGACGCGTCTCGCTGGAGCTTGACTCACTGCCGTTTTGGCTCTCGCTCTCCTTTTTTGACTCCTCTGCCAGCACCTTTTCACCCGTACTGTCTATATAAATTCTTACGCTCACATCTCCGGCTCCGGATATCTTTTCCAGTATTGTCTCAAGGCTCTGCTCCATGCGGCTGACATATTCCTGCTCCGATGCATTACTCGGCGGCGTCTCGGCAGTCCGGCTCTCTTCCGTACCGCCCGGGTTCTTAGTCAGCAGCAGTATCAATGCGGCGGCCGCCACAACAATAATAACAGCAAGCAGGCTTATGCGGCCCCGCTCATCGCCTTTGCCCTTTGATTTAGGGAAAATCCTGTCCTTCAGCCATTTTACAGCGTTATCTTTATCCATAGCGCACACCTATCTTAATCTACCGTCACGTTTATCTCACGCGCCTCGGTAATGCTAAAGACCGTTTCCGTGATCTCACTGCGCAGCGCGGCGCCCTTTTCCGTTACGGCAACGCTCACCTCCTCGACGGCGCCGTAATCTCCGCCGCTGTCTGCGGACGCTTTTACATCGACCGAGATTATCTCGCCATGCAGCCCGTACTTTGTTTCAAGCCTCGACTTTATATTGTTTTCCAGCGTTCTTACATAAATATTTATCACATCCTCTCTTTGTCTGTTTTCAATATAATCTGTGCGGCTCTGAGAATCGGTGTATCCGCTGCCGAAGTCCAGGACGTCTCCCGGGGCTGTATCACCGCCCAAAAGACTGCTTACAGGCCTTATCATTGACAGTATGAGGATCAGACCCAGCACAAGGTGTATATACTTTCTGTACGCCCCGCCCGGCATAAGCGTTTCGGCAAGCGTTCCGAAAACGACCACAGCCGCGACCGAGTACGCCCATTCTCTGACAGTGTCCATAAAATCATCCTCTATACCGATATATTTATCATCACAGTTATTATCATAATAAACATGACAGATACGGCGACCAGCATTGAAAACGACATTGAGACCCCGTCTCCTGCCGCCGAAACACACTCTACCAGGCTCTTGTCTGCTATTGGCTCACAGAATGCCGCTGTCAGCCTCAAAACGGTAAGCGTTGCGATTATGTCAAGTACCGGCATTACCGCTATAAAGAACACCAGTATAACGCCGACTATACCGACAGAGTTCTTGATAAGCGCACTGCACCGCATAACCGTATCGACCGAATCCGATAATATTCCGCCCACTATCGGGATCAAATTCGAGGACGCGAACTTGGTCAGCTTAAGCGTCAGCGCGTCCGCACCCGAGGCGGTTATGCTCCGCAGCCCCGCAAACGCCACAAATACAGTCAGCAGAACACTCAGCCCGTACTTTACAAAATTATTTATGAATTTTATAAGCCGTGCGGTCTTAAGGCTCTCCGAAAGGGCGTTGACTATGCCCAGCCCGGCGGAAATCATCGCCAAAGGCATGAACAGGTTTTTTATAAGGCTTACCGACAGCTCTATTATACCGATAAGCGCCGGTTCAAGCGCAGACGCGCTGACTATTGCTCCGCTCGCCAGCAGCGACATCAGCATTACCGGGATTATGCACCTCATAAACACCGACAGGTTTTCGATCGCGCCTGAGGCGTCCTCTATACAATCGTAGAACACCGATGAGGTCAAACCCGCCACGGTTATGAAGCATATATACCGCGCCGCCCTTGAAGCTCCGCCGCCCGCAAAACCCTCGGTAAGCGGCGTCAGCAATGAACTCAGCAGAACGACCGCAGCAGCGGCAGTCATTTTTTTCATCGATTCCCTCAGCTTGCCAAAAAGTGCGTTTAAAAGCTCCCGGTATACTCCCTGTACGTCGAGCGGAAATTCTCCCGACGCCGCCCTGGAAATAAGCTCGGGCAAATTAAAGCCCTGAGCATACGGCACCGCACTCTCTATGATTCCCCCTGCCGCGTCCTCGATCCGGCTCCCGTAGAGCTCCGAGTAGCTGTCGATAAGCTCTCCTGCGGCTTCGCTTCCGTCCTCGGCAGAGACAGCGCAGCACCCAAGCATTATCAAAGAGGAAACCATACATATGATAACTGTTTTCAGTACCGTTCACCTCCGCACATTTATCTAACCGTACATAATTATTTGCTTTATCAGGCTAAGAAGCGCGTTTATTATCGGAACCGACAGCGACAGGATTATCAGCTTGCCGCCAAGCTCTATCTTTGAGGCGATCGCGGCTTCGCCGGCATCACGGCACAGCTCTGCCGAAATCGACGTAAGATATGCTATACCGATGATTTTTATGACCGCCGCCATGTACTCGGTGTTTATACCGGCCTCCTCGGAAAGCGCACTGAGCATTCCCACGATCTCATCAAGATACGGCAGAGAGCACCAAAGCACGGTAAACGATACGACCGCAGGGATCATCATAGAATACTCAGGCTTCGCGTTCCTCAGCAGTATCGATATAACGCCGCCTATCAGCCCTATCCCGACTATCCTTATAACTTCCATATCTCAATCATTATCCTCAAGGATATCATAGGCCAAACACATCCTTTATTGTGGTGAATAAATTGCTTATCTCCTGAACGACCATCAGCAAAACCACTATAAGCCCGGCGATCGTTGTCATCATAGCCTGGTCGTCGCGCCCGGCTCTGCACAGCAGCATATTGAGCACGGCCACAAGTATGCCGATCGCCGCCACCTTAAAAATCAAATCCACGTCCGACATAAAAAACCTCCGATCAAAACAGCAGCGTCACGATAAGCGCACCGCCGGCAAAGCCAAGCCCTTTATAAAGCGCGGAGTTCTTCGCTTTCTTCTGCCTGAGCTCCTCCTCCTCAAGCCCGAGCTTTTCATACGCCGCTCTGATATTCTCCGCCTCGCGCCGTCTGTCCCCGCCGCCGAGCTCTGCCGAGAAATCATTCAGTATCCCCTCCGCCCCGGCGGTGAGGTGTAGCCGCCCTCTGTGCCTGTCTATTGCCCCGGCTAAGGTCTTATCTCCGCCGTCCGTCTCCAGTACGTTTGCAAGATCCCCGAAAACGTCTGCCACCGCGCCGCTCGATACTTCGGACGCTCCTGCGGCAGCCTCGGCCAGCACAGAATTGTTGACAAGAATTTCTGCCTCAAGGTATTTAAGCGCTTTCATAAAGCTCCTGACACAGCTTATAGCTCTGTCATACTCTGCAGCAAGCATAAGCCCTATATATCCGCAGCCCGCTATCACCGCAAAGCAGCACACTATCCTAAGCATCAAGCTCTCTCACCTCCGCCGTCACCCTGCGCGGACTGCGCCCGGCGAGCTTTAAAAGTATCAGGTTTTCAAACACGCGGTTTTTAAACAGTGTACTGAGCGCCGGCTTTTTCAGCGTCTCGTCAAAGCTGCTGCCGTGAACGGACGCTATTATGGCAGCTCCGCTGCCCTTTGCATAGCACACCGCTGCGGCCTCCGCCTCGGTAACAAGCTCATCGGTTATGATAACAGACGGCGACATGGTGCGCAGCAGTATAGTTACCGCGTCGGCCTTGGGCGCGTTCTCGATAACATCGGTATTGACCCCGACGTCCGCGCTCGGCACGCCGCGGTACATTGCGGCGATCTCGCTCCTGTCGTCGGCAATGCCCACCTTAAAGCCCCTGCCCGACAGCTGTCTTGCAAGATCCCTCAGCACTGTAGTCTTGCCGACCCTCGGCGGCGATAAAACAAGCGTGCTTTTTACGCGCCCCTGTGTCGCCACGCTGCCGATCAGCGAATCCGCACTGCCTATGACCTCCCGCGCTATCCGAATGTTCACAGAGCTTATATCCCTAAAGCCCTCGATCACACCTCCGCTGCAAATCGCCCTGCCAGAAAATCCGACCCTGTGCCCGCCTTTTATCGTAACAAATCCCTGCCGTATCTCGTCGGCATACGCATAGACCGAATTTTCACAGACGGACCTAAACAGTGAGTTCATCTCGCCGCGGTTTATGCAAAAGCCGCAGTCCGGCGTGTTTGTCTCGGCTCCCTCCTCGGTCAGGTACACAATATTGCCCCGCACGACCGCCGACAGCGGCCTGCCGCTTCTGACCCTTATCTCCTCAACGTCCGGCTCGCTGTCAAGCAGTGCGCTCAGCGACTCCTTGATACGACCTCCCGGAATATAGCTCAATATCTCTTTGACCTGCTGCATTAGGATCCTCCCCTGCTGTGTTTGTAGTATTCTATGAGGATTTGTCCCGGATTAGAACTCTGAAATCAAGCCTCTGCGGCTGCGCTGAAAACAGTCTTGAAAAAAATTTTTAAAAAATTGAATAAAATTCATTGACTTTTATTCAATGAATGTGATATAATCAAATCAAGAATTGAACCGGGAGGTGCAGCATGGAAAAAAGAACTGTATCAGAAAACAGCGGCAGAATGACAAACAGACAGCTTGCCGCACTGGAAACCAAAAAGAAGCTGATTGAGACCGCAAAGAGGATCATATGTGAAAAGGGACTGGTAAACACATCGATTGAAGAGATCACAAAAGCCTGCGGCGTTTCAAACGGTACTTTTTATACCTATTTCAAGCGCAAGGAGGATATTGTGTTTGAGCTGAGCCGTGATGTTTACCGGGAAATATTCGAGGAGGCACAGGCATATGACGGCACCTTTATGCAGCGGCTTGTTTTCTTTATGACAAATTTTTCCGGATATATCGAAAAGAGCAGTCTGAAGCTTTGTCAGGAATGGGTGCGAAACACGGTTGACCCCGCGCTTGTGAAAAACGAAAGCGATAAAAACAAGCTGCAGCTGGATATAGACTCTGTAAAAGAGCTTGTCAAAAGCGGAGTGGAGCGCGGCGAGCTGATAGAAGAAACGCCCGCTGATATACTGGCGCACACACTGATAGACTTGCTTTACGGCGAGATGCTGTGCTGGGATATGTCGGGCGGCGCATACAGCTTTGAGGCGCGCACAAAGGAATTTTGCGATACATTTTTAAATTCGCTTATAAAGCCTTATATAAAACCTTAAAAATAAAACAAATTTAATATAGAAAGGATAAGTGATCATTCTATGAAAATCCAAACTGTTAAACTAAACGATGGTGTGGAGATCCCTGTTTACGGATTCGGCACATTCCAGATCCCTGCCGACGGCAGCACCTACAAAGCCGTCAGCGAGGCTCTGAGTCTCGGTATCCGGCATATTGATACCGCCGTTGCATACTTCAACGAGAGCGAGGTCGGAAAGGCGGTACGCGACAGCGGCGTCCCCCGTGAAGAGGTTTTTCTGACAAGCAAGCTCTGGCTGCAGGATTACGGCTATGAGCCCGCTAAAAGAGCGATAGACCTCTCTTTAAAAAAGCTTGGGTTTGACTATATGGATCTCTATCTTATACATCAGCCTTACGGCGATGTTCCCGGAGCATGGAGAGCTATGGAGGAAGCCAAGCGCGCCGGAAAGATACGCTCAATCGGAGTGAGCAACATGACTCCAAAGATATGGAACAGCTTTGTACCGCAGTTTGATACAAAGCCGTCTGTAAACCAGGTTGAGTTCAACCCCTACTACCAGCAAAAGGAGATAAGAAAGCTGATGGCGGAATGCGGAACTCTGCTTGAGGCCTGGGCTCCGCTGGGTCAGGGCAACAAAAAGCTGCTCACCGACCCTTGTATCACCGAGATCGCGGAAAAGCACGGCAAGAATACAGGCCAGGTCATTTTAAGATTTGAGATCCAGGACGGAGCTATCGTATTCCCCAAGTCCGTAAATCCTGAGAGAATAAAGAGCAATATGGATATTTTTGATTTTGAGCTCACAAGCGAAGAAATGGACAAAATGCGCGCTCTCGATACCGGAAAGGGTCAGCACGACCCCGACGCACCCGGAGTCGGAGACTTCCTGATCAGCGCATTTGACGTTCACGCTAACGATTAAAGCTTTGTAATAAGTCTAAACAAAAAATCCTAAGAGACAGAATTTAACCTGCTCTCTTAGGATTTTTATTAAGCCCGTTTTAAATCTCTGTCTCCACAGCGCGCTATAAAAAGAAACGGCACATAGATTTATGCCGTTTCATAAATTTACAGGCTATTCGGCCTCGCTGAGCGCTATCCCGAAATGCGACAGCGCCGCGTCAAACTGAGTGTCGTATTCTACAACCGTGTTGGTTAGCTCTCTGTACAGTGCGGTCTGTGTGGTGATATCAAGCACTCCGTACGGGAACAATCCCATGCTCAGCTGGAACTGGGCGATTAACGTCTCAAGCGCCGAATCAAAATACGGGTCGTTAAGGTCTCCGCCGTAAAGCCCCCACACATTTAATATCTTCTTGGCCTTTGCCACATTCCCGTCGCTCATGCCCCTTTCATATACGCCGCTGTAATCAAAATCCTCATAGCCGCTGTAATCAAACGGACGGGCCTCATTCTCGACAACAGCGTCCGGGGTAACGCCTGTCCCGTCAATATTGTTTCCGTTTGGGGTCAGGTAGTATGCGCTTGTATACTTCATAACTCCTCCCTCAACAGCAGACATGCTCTGAACGGTTCCCTTTCCGTAGGTCTGCGTACCGATAACAACGCCGACGCCGTTCTCCTGAATAGCTGCCGCCAGTATCTCAGACGCGCTCGCTGAATTTCCGTTTACAAGCACCACAACGTTATTCTCGGCTGTTCTGGTGTTATCCGACTTATAGACAACATCAAACAAATCGGCCTTGTGATCCTCGGAAACAATTACGCTTCCTGCGGGCACAAAGTAGTTTGCGACCTCGGCCGCCTGGCTTAAATATCCGCCGCCGTTGTCTCTGACGTCAATGATTATGTCACTGATGTTCTCAGCGTCAGCCTCGGCTACGGCCTTTCCGAACTCCTCCGCCGTGTTGTCAATAAAGCTCGTGATCCTTATATACATAAGCCTTCTTGCGGTGTTTGGGTCGTCCTCATCAGTGCCGTCGATTATCGAATATGATAACGACGACCTTGTATCGACAGTCTCGCGCGTGATCGTATAGTAAACCGGGTCGCTGCTGCCGCCGCGCAGCACGCCTATCACCACCTGGGTTCCGACCTCTCCCCTTATGCAGTTCTGCGCTGCGTTTATGCCCGCGCCGATAAGTATGGTGCCGTCAGCGCTGTATAATATGTCACCCGGCTGTATTCCTATCCTTTCAGCAGGGCTGTCCTCGATGACCGTTCCGACAATAAGGTTTTCCCCGTCCTCAAAGAACGTTATCCCGATACCGCCGACCTCGCTCTCGAGCTGTGATATAAACTCTCCGAACTCACCGCTTTTATAGTACTCGGAATGCTCATCTATAGAGCTGAGCATTGCTTCCATTATCATCTCATAGTATTCCGGGTGCTGCTTTAATATCTCCGTCAGTGCCGCCTCGTAAAGCGTTGCCTGGGTCACGCCCGGCTTTGCATAAAGCGACAGAAACTCAACTATCTGTTCTACATACCCTGCAACATATTCACCGTTTGACATATCAGCTGCAGGCGAGGAGGTCTCGTCCGCAAAGACCGCTGCCGAAAGCGAAATCACTGACACGGCCAAAAGTGCTGCGACAGCTGATCTCAAACGTCTTACTATCCTTTTCTTCATAAAATATCATCTCCTGTATATTATTTAGTCACAACAGAGATTATCCTGAGCTCTCCTCCCGCAAGGCTTGCAACCGTTACCTCTACCTCCATATCCAAAAACCAGGCAAGCGAGCTGAGATCCAGCTCCTCACCGGTCGCACCGCTGCGGATATTCCCGTCAAATGCCGGGACCTCGGTATATTCAAGCTGCCCGGCGGCCGCGGCCGCACTGTCGCCCTCGGTCAGCGGCTTAACATCTTTCAGCACAACGCTGCCGCTTTTCCAGTCAGACAGGTACAAGCTGCCGCTGCACCTGTATACATCCGTGATAAGGCGGTTTTCATCAAGCGCAAATGCAGAGAGCAGCTGTGCCGAGATAATTAAAAATACCAGTACACAGACTGTAAGTTTTTTCATATATCCTCCTTAAATCCTCAGACTACATTCTCTCGGGCGCAGTTATTTTGAGCATACCCAATACGATAGCCAAAACACGGCGCGTGCAGTCTATAAGCTTCATTCTTGCGTCCCTCAGCGCAGCGTCCTCTACGTTCACGCGGCACGCATTGTAGAACACGTGAAAGGCTGTTGCAAGCTCGGTCGAATACCGCGTCATTTTAGCGGGCTCAAGCGATTCGGCAGAGGCCTTTATCTCCTCCGGCAGCTCGCACAGCTTTTTCAAGAGCTCCAGCTCTGTCTCATGTGTGAGCAGCTCGGGTTTTACCTCCGCATACGACTTTACCTCCACGCCGTCCTCTGCAAGCAGGCGCAGTATACCGCATATCCTCGCATGGGCGTACTGGACATAAAACACCGGATTGTTGTTGCTCTGCTCCTTGGCAAGCCCAAGGTCAAAATCAAGGTGACTGCCCGCGCCGCGCATGTTAAAGAAGAACCTTGCGGCATCGATGCTGACCTCGTCAATCAAGTCGCTGAGCGTTATCGCCTTGCCTGTGCGCTTTGACATTCTGACGACCTCGCCGTCCTGCATAAGCCGCACAAGCTGCATAAGCACAACGTCAAGCCTGCTTGGATCTATACCGACCGCTGCGACCGCGCTCTTCATTCTGGCAACATGGCCGTGGTGGTCGGCTCCCCATACGTTCACCGCCCAGTCAAAGCCTCTTGTCTCCAGCTTGTTTATATGATAGGCAATGTCGGCTGCAAAATATGTCGGGATTCCGTTTTGGCGGACCAAGACCTCATTCTTCTCAAGCCCCATTTTTTCGCAGTCAAGCCAGAGCGCGCCGTTTTCCTCATAGGTATAGCCGTGCTCTGTCAGCCTGTCTATCGCAGCCTTGACCTCGCCGTTTTTATGCAGCTCGCTCTCTCTGAACCACACATCATAATGTATCCTGTACTTTTCGAGGTCTGTTTTAAGGGCGGCAATGTTCTTCTCGAGCGCATAATCTATAAGCGCCTGCTTGCGCTCCTCCTCACCGGCGCTGAGGTATTTATCGCCGTAAAGCTCAATAAATTCCTTTGCGCGGCAGGTTATATCGCTGCCCTTATAGCCGTCCTCCGGGAACTCTATGGCGTCCTCGCCCATGAGCTGCTGTATATACCTTGCGTTCAGCGAGTTTCCGAACTTTTCTATCTGGTTTCCGGCATCGTTTATATAAAACTCACGCGTCACGTCATAGCCTGCGTATTCAAGCACAGATGCAAGGCAGTCGCCCAGAGCTCCGCCTCTGGCGTTGCCCATGTGCATGGGGCCTGTCGGGTTGGCGCTCACGAACTCGACCATTACCCGCTTGCCGCTGCCTAAAGTTATTTTTCCGTAATCGCTGCCCTGCTCCTCTATCGCCCTCATCGTCTCATAAAGCCATGACGGGTCGAGATAGAAGTTGATAAACCCGGCGCCCGCGACCTCTACCTTTTCGATAATGCCGCTTTTGTCAATATGCGCCGCTATCTCCTCGGCTATCTTCCTCGGCGCGGTTTTAAGCTGCTTTGCAAGAACCATTGCTATATTGCAGGCAAAATCGCCGTGCTCCTTGTTTTTGGGAACCTCAAGCCTTGCCGCAAGATTCTGCACATCCTGCCCGGGAAGGCTTCCGTCCGCCTGAGCCGCAGCTATCGCCGCTCCGATACGGTCTGTTATGTCATGCTTTATGTTATCTGTTATGCTCATTGATCTTCCCCTTTTTGTTTGATTATTTTTCTTTTGTGACCGTCACGGTCATGTTGTTTTTTATAAAGTTCACGTTATCAGCATCCAGCATATAGTCCATACTGAGAACGCCGCCTCCGTCTCCGAAATCAAAATCGATTTTTTCAGTTGTGACAGCCGCTCCGATCTCACCGTAGGGTGTGTTTACAAGGCACAGGCTCTTTTGCCCGCAGATATAGTCCATGCTGGATTTGTAGCGTCCCCTGCGCGATACCATGACGCGGCTGTCGCTGACCTTTATTGTCGTTGTGGTATCCTCGTACCCGGTCATTTCGCTCTCTTCGTAGATTATGTATATTTTATTGTTTCTTATAGCATACTTGCCCCTTGTGTCAAGCGCGATAGTCTCGCTCTCACCATCGATCTCCTGCACTGTCTTTATGCTTATGAGTGCGTTTTCTTCCATCCGGTGTTTCCTCCTCAATTGAATACTTCCCTCTCAATTGCTAAAAGGCTAATACTTCTCTATATCTATCTTTGCCACGTCGCCGACTATCTTTTTGGAAAGGAATAGGCTGCCGAGCTCCTCAAAGCCGTGAACAGTGTCGCTGACGTAATACTTCGCATGTCCGCCGTCTTTGCGTGCGTTTAAAAGCCCGTCCTTTTTGATTATCCTAAACGCCTCCTCCGCAGCGGCCGCTCCCGAATCTATCAGCGTCACACCCGAACCGACAATGCTGCGTATCGTATTTTTGAGCAGCGGGTAATGCGTGCAGCCCAGAATAATCGTGTCCACCCGGTTTTTAACCATTACCTCCAAATACTCCTCCGCCAGTATCCTCGCGATCTCCGTATCGGAATATCCGTTCTCGACTACCGGCACAAACATAGGACATGCATTAGATATGACTTCGATTTCAGGATTTAAGTTCCCGATAGTCTTTTTATATTTTCCGCTTTTTATTGTTCCGCTGGTTCCCAGCACGCCGATACGCCCGTTTTTTGTGGCATTCACCGCACGCTTTGACGCAGGGTCAACAACGCCGATTATATCGGTGTCATATTCGGTCGTGATATGCGGCAGCGCCGCGCTGCTGGCCGTACCGCAGGCTATAATAATGAATTTTATATCAAAGCTGCGCAGGAAGTTTATATCCTGCCTCACGTACTTGACGATAGTGGCGGAACTTCGCGTGCCGTAAGGCACCCTGCCGGTATCGCCGAAATATATTATATCCTCTCCGGGCATTATCCGCATGACCTCTCTGACGCAGGTCAGCCCGCCGAGTCCGGAATCAAATATACCTATGGGTCTGTTATCCACTAAAATCACCTATCCCCGGCTGCTTGAAAGCGCACAGTCTATCAATTTGTCAAGCAGCTCCGAATTACTTAGCCCGCTTGTTTCCCACAGCTTGGGATACATACTGATGGACGTAAAGCCCGGCAGCGTGTTTATCTCGTTGAGCCAAATGCTTCCGCTGCTCTTATCCACAAAAAAGTCCACCCTTGCAAGGCCTCTGCATTCGCATATCTTATACGCCCTCAGCGCATATTCTTTAAGCTGCGCCGTGGTCTCTTTATCCGTCTGAGCCGGGATAGTCAGCTTAGATGTGCTGTCAACATATTTTGCGTCAAAATCGTAAAACTCATTTGACGGTGCGATCTCACCGATATTCTCAGCGACCGCCGGGTTCAGATTTCCAAGCACCGCGCTCTCGACCTCGCTCGCGCTGATAAATTCCTCAATAAGCACCTTGGAATCATGCTTAAACGCCAGCTTTATCCCGTCAAGCAGCTCGCTGCGGTCATGCGCCTTGCTCACTCCGACAGACGACCCCGCATTGGACGGCTTTATAAAGCAGGGGTAGCCGAGCTCTTTTTCGATAAGCTCCGCATCAACGTCATCGCCCTTGATAAGGGTCACCCACCTGGCCTGAGGTATTCCGGCCTCCTTAAACATGATCTTTGCCAGGCACTTATCCATGCACACCGCGCTGCCGAGCACGCCGGAGCCCACATAAGGGATCCCCGCAAGCTCAAACAAGCCCTGGATAGTGCCGTCCTCGCCGTTCTTTCCGTGCAGCGCAGGTATGACTGCGTCTATCCTTACGGCCTCGGCATGCACCCCGTCCTTAAAGCGCAGTATGCCTCCGTCCTCTCTGGACGGCGAGACTATCGCCTTGTCAAAATACAAATGCGCCTCGTCTGTCGCATACTCTCCTATCTCAGACGCTTCTTTGTCAAAATACATCCAGCGGCCGGATCTGTCAATATAGATTTTATGTATGTCATACTCATCCCTGCCAAGCGCGTCAATTATCATTGCCGCCGAAATCTTGCTTATCTCATGCTCGCTTGATACGCCGCCGAACACAACGCATACACTAAGCTTTTCCATAACCTGAAATCTCTCCAATCCTTCTGAAACTTACTAACTATTTATTGTATCACATTTTACGATTTATTCAATAGGTATAATCTATAAAAATTTGTTAAAAATCTATAACAAGATATATCTAAATTAAGATTTTAAAGCGAGGGGATTTTAATATGCCAAAAATCAATTCGATGCGGCTTGTCGGCGTAATATGTGCCGCAGCCCTTGTATCTTCAACCTATCTTTCCTATGTATCCGCCCAGACAAGCCACATACGCTCCTCTGTGCTGCGTATGCACGTGGTCGCGAACAGCAGTTTGGAGGCCGACCGGCAGCTCAAGCTGGCAGTCAAAGATGCGGTGACCGACAGGTGCGGGTTCCTGTTCCGCGATTGCGGCTCGGCGGCGGAGGCGGCCGAGACCGCACAAAACAACATCGGTTTTATAAAATACGTTGCAGAGGACACGCTCAGGAAACTTGGCAGCAGCTTTGAGGTCTCGTGCAGTATAGGGAGCTGCAGCTTTCCGACAAAACGCTACGGAGAGGACAACGGCATCCTTACGCTGCCCGCCGGGGATTATACGGCGCTTAATATAATGATAGGCAGTGCAGAGGGCGAAAACTGGTGGTGTGTCATGTATCCGCCGCTGTGCTTTGTGGACGGAGTCGCCGAGCTCCCCGAGGCCTCGGAGGAGCTGCTCTCCGGCGAACTCAGCAGCTCCGAGACAGAGCTCATAACCGAACCGGACAAGCCGCAGGTCAGGATAAAATTCAAACTTGCCGAACTCCTCGGAAGATGAGCATCTTCTGCCTTAGCAGTACACTTGATATTTAAGTCCATGTGTGCTATAATGATATCAAGAGGTGATAGCTGTGAAAAAGCTGCTTAATATGATAATAGATTTCTTTGAGCTGCGTATTGACAAGTCTATGTTCGACATAAACCGCGAGGAACTCCAAAAGGCGAATATGCTTCTCCTAAAGCAGATATCCGCAATAGGCGGCTCCGTTACGCTTATAATGTGCGGACTGAGCTTTGTTGTCCCGCATTTTTACGGGCTCTCTATGGAGTTTCTCCTGTTTTTTGCAGCATCGCTTATTATGTTCGGCCTTACCTGTCTTGAGTACCAAACGCTCAACGGCTATATCTATCCGATGATATATTTTTACATGGGGCTGGCGCTGACGTTTTGTATCCTGCTTGACACATATCTCGACCCGGGCGGACAGGCGGTGATCTCGGTCATCGTCCTTGCGCTTACGCCGATGTTTATTCTTGACAAGCAGACGCACGTGCTTGCGCTGACAGCTCTTGCCTGGGCGGCGCTGTGCATTGCCTCAACGGCGCTCAAAGACTTTAGCTATGCGGGGCTTGACATATTGAACGCAACAATAGCGGTGGCCCTGGGTGCGTCACTCAACACCCGGATATTCAAATCGCGCCTCAGCAACCTCAATAATACGCGGCTGCTGGCGCTGCAGGTCGAAGCCGACGCCCTGACAGGCCTGCCTAACTACAAAAAGCTCATGGACGATCTCTCGGGCGAGCACGATTCCCGCATTGCCAAGTCTCTGTGCAGTCTTGCTGTCATCGATATCGATTGGTTCATGGAGTATAACAGCAAGTACGGACGCGAAATGGGAGACAAATGCCTGAAAAAGATAGGCAACTGTATGCGCAGGATATCAGACCCATCGGAGCTTATAATCTACCGGTACGGCGGCACAAGCCTTGTCGCGGTCAGCCTTTTCCACGACTACGAGGGAATACGCCGCGTCTGCCGCGGGATATCCTCCCTTATACGCGACCTTGAAATAGAGCACCGAGGCACTCCGCAGGGGATAATCACCGTGAGCTGCGGCTACACTGATGTTGTGGAATGCGGCTGCGATGAATACAAAAAACTTATCGATATGGCGCAGACAGCTCTTAAACAGGCCAAAAAGGAGGGCGGCAACACCTCGATAGGCTACCTCCAGACTTTAACTGCCATATAATCAAAGAAAACAACACTGTTTATTCCGAGCTCCCGATGCGGGCTCGGGATTTTTTTATAAATTTTTAAATACTTCGGCAGCTGTGCGGCAATACTAATATTTAGTTAATATAATATTACAATTCATTCAAAACCGACACATACAAAGAAAAAGCTGTTATAATTAAAGTCAGCATATCTTTACAGTGAAAAATCATGGGCACTGCCCAAATATTATTTTGAAGGATGAACGCTATGACAGAACATGTTAAAAACGGCGTTGACCTGAGGTTCATCAGCGCCGAAAAATTTAAAACCAACGTAATCAGCGTATTTTTCAATATACCGCTAAGGCGCGGAAGCGTCACCCGTGCAGCGCTGCTTCCGTCAGTTATGAAGCGCGGCACCTCCGAGCATAGGACAATGGCTGAGATCTCGAGATATTTAGACGAGCTTTACAGCACAACACTGCACTGCGGAATAAGAGCCAAGGGCGACGGCGAGGTCATATACTTCTCAGCCGAATATATACGCGATGAGTTCACGGGCGAGGAGCTGACCCCGAGGATAGTTGCGCTCCTAAAGGAATTTATATTCTCTCCGCTTATAGAGAACGGCGGGTTTTCGGGCGAGTATTTAGACGGCGAAAAGCAGAACCTTAAAAATGCGATAGAGGGTCTCATAAACGATAAGCGCGAATATGTGGACTTTAAATGCCGCGAGGCCATGTTCGGCGGCGAGGGCTACGGACTGTTTGAGGCAGGCGATGTAAACGACCTAAAGGAGATAACCCCAAAAAGCCTTTATGAATTTTATAAGCATATTATAAATGATACCAAGGTCGATATCTTTGCAAGCGGAGCTTTTGACGAAACGGGCGCGGACTGCATACGAAAAGGGCTCGGCGGAGCTTTTTCGGAAAGAGATGCAGAATATGCAAAAACAAATATCGCAGTTCCCCAAGACGGCGGGACAAAATATATAACAGAGGAGATCCCGGTTACGCAGAGCAAGCTTTGCATAGGCGTGCGCTGCGGCGTTGAACCGACAAGCAGCGAATACTATGCGCTGATGACGGGCGGCTGTATTTTCGGCGGCAGTCCGTTCTCCAAGCTGTTTTTAAACGTGCGCGAAAAGCTCAGCCTGGCATATTACGCGGTGGCCAGAACAGAGCGCTTTAAAAGCGCTATGTTCATAAGCTGCGGCATCGAGACAGACAAATACGAAGCGGCTCTTAATGAGATAACCGCGCAGTTTAAAAAAATGCAAAGCGGAGAGATCGACGACCGTGAGCTAAGCAACTCAAAGCTCTATTTGATAAACAGGTTCCTTTCAATGAAAGACGGGCTGAGGACGATGGAGGACTATTACCTGTCGCAGTCTATCATGGACAACAGCGGCGGGATCGACGACCTTATCAAGAGAACCGAAGCGGTAACAAAGGAAGAGATAGTTGAGGTATTCAAAAAACTGAGCCTTGACACGGTTTATTTCTTAAAAGGAAGCACAGGAGGCGGTGCAGAATGAGCAAATACAAAATAGACAGAATATACAGCGAGAGCCTTAAGGAGGAGATGCTGTCAGCGACCCACGAAAGCGGGCTGCGCGTTTATATCTTCCCGAAAAAAGGCTTCAGCAAATACTATGCAATATACGGAACCGACTACGGCTCAACCGACAGAGAATTTATCGTTCCGGGCGAGACCGGCACTACTGTTGTCCCGGACGGCATCGCACACTTTCTGGAACACAAAATGTTTGAACAGCCCGACGGCAGCAATGCGTTTGACAGCTTTGCGCTGACCGGCGCGTCCAGCAATGCGTTCACAAGTTTTGACCTGACCGCATATTTATTCAGCTGTGCCGACAGGTTTTACGAAAACCTGGACATACTCGCCGAGTTCGTAAACACTCCGAGCTTCACCGACGAGAACGTCGCCAAGGAGCAGGGAATTATCGGGCAGGAGATAAAAATGTACGATGACGACCCAATGTGGCGTGTGTTCTTTAACGCGCTGACCGCGCTGTTCCATAACAACCCCGTAAAGATCGACATCGCCGGCACGGTCGAGAGCATTGCCAAGATAGACAAGGACGTTTTATATAAATGCTACAACACGTTCTATAACCCCGGCAACATGATACTGGTGCTTGTCGGAGACGTGGACATGGACAAGGCTATGGAGATACTCGACAAGCGTATAAGCCCCGGCAGGAACCGCGGCAAGATCAATCGCCCGGCAATTTCCGAGCCAAGCGAACGCGTAAGGGAGTTTACCGAGCAAAAGCTCGTGGTCTCGCGCCCCGTATTTCAGATAGGCTTTAAGGATATAACTCCGTTTTCGGGCGGTGAGGAGCTGTTGAGGCGCACGCTTTCGACCGAGATAATACTCGATGTTCTGTTCGGCAGAAGCAGTGATTTTTACAATGAGCACTACAGCAGCGGTCTTATAGATTCAAGCTTCGGCGCGGAGACCGAGCTTGAAAAAAGATACGGCTTTACAATGATAGGCGGGGAATCAAACGACCCGCAAAAGGTCTATGAAAAGGTCAGACAGCGTATTGACGCCGCGCGCCGCAGCGGGCTCACGCACGAGGAGATTAGCCGCTCCAAAAAGGTCGCAAAGTCGAGCCTTATCAAGGTCTTTAACAACACCGAGGCAATGGGCAACGCGTTCATACGGCTCCTGCTTAAGGACGTCAATCCGCTGACCTACGCCTCCGCCGCCGACAGTATTACCGACGCCGAGATAAATGAACGCCTGCTAAGCCACTTCGACACAGGCAACTGCGTGCTGTCAACCGTTGTGCCGCTCGATGGCTCGGAGGGGTAAAGCATGAGAAGCACTATTTCATTCCCAAATCTCGGGCTGTCATTTGAGATAAACAGAGCGGCATTCAGCATAGGCGGCATAGAAATATACTGGTACGGCCTGATAATCGCCGCAGGCATGGCTCTTGCCATAATCTACGGCATGAGAGAATTTAAACGCTGCGGCCTTAAGCAGGACGATTTGTTTAACATGTTTATCATCTGTCTGCCGGTTGCAATAGTATGCGCCCGACTGTATTATGTGGCGTTCAGCTTTGACGAATTTAAAGACAACCTGCTGAGCATTTTTGATATAAGAAGCGGCGGGCTCGCAGTTTACGGCAGCCTGATAGGCGTCATACTCGTTATCGTGATATACTGCCTGAAGAAAAAAATAAATCTGCGGCTCGTGCTTGACATACTTGCGGTTGGCTTTCTTATCGGACAAGCCATAGGCCGCTGGGGCAACTTTGTGAATGCCGAAGCGTACGGCTCCACCACAACGCTGCCCTGGGCAATGACGATCGTGACCCGCGGCCTGACCCGCGCAAGCTCAGTCCACCCCACATTTTTATACGAATCCCTGTGGGACGCCGCAGGGGTCGTAATCTTACTTATCTACAGAAAGAAAAAGGCCTTCAGCGGCGAAGTCTTTCTCGGTTACCTGCTCTGGTACGGACTCGGCAGATTTTGGATAGAGGGTCTCAGAGCCGACTCCCTGTACCTCGGCTCAGTCAGGATATCGCAGCTGGTTGCGGCGCTTTCGGTAATATTCGGCCTTGCAGGGATCATCGCAGGCAGGATAATGAAAAGCAAGAACGTGACGATTGTATCAAGCCGCACCAAAACCGCAGTTGTCACAGACAGCGCTGTCACAGCCGCGGAGCCTGATGAGAACACTCCCGCCGCTGCGGCAGAAGCAGGCAGTATCGAAGAGGATTTGGATAAGGACAACGATGCAGATGAGGACAAGCCTTTTGAAGATAATAATCAGGAAGCAGGACGCATAGAATAGTATCAATAACACGGCACATACGTCAATAAACTGCCCGCCAAGCGACGTATAGCTGCCGCATACACAATACGGGCGGAAAGGCTGTTATTATGGAAAAGGATATTCAGGAGCTCAAGCAGCATATGGCCGAGCTTGTATCAAGCGATAATATCAACTATGACGACATCTATAAAATGAAACTGGAAATGGATGTCTTGATAGACAAATATTATTTTGAACAAATGTAAATCCGGTCTTGACCGGGCACTGATAATGTGCTAAAATCAAACTCAGAATAAATCAAAATAAAAAACAACCGTGCTGACCGTAAGGGGAGCCCCGAGCGAAAAGGCGGCAAATATAAGAGCATAAGGTCTATTGCGCCTTGTGTCTTTTTGGCTGCTGTCCGTCCTTTCGCTTTGCGGAAGGATTTTTTGTTTTTAAAAAAGTTTAAGGAAGTGAGCTATTGGCAGATTCAAACAATCAAAACCCGGCCGAAAACAGAGTTGCCCTTATCGGGATAATAGTCGAGGATCTTGCAATGTCCGATAAGATAAACGATATTATCCACGAATTTAGCAGCTATGTAGTGGGCAGAATGGGCATTCCGTACAGGCACCGGGGCGTTGGCATTATCAGTATAGTGATAGACGCCCCCGCCGGAGTGATCTCGTCTATCTCCGGAAAGATGGGAATGCTCCGAAACGTATCCGTTAAGGTACAGTACACCAAAATATAAGCAAAGGAGAAAGCTATGAACGACTATAAGTACGATGTTAAATCCGCAAAGGCGGAGGAATTTATAAACGACCGCGAGATCAAGGACACCCTCAAATACGCTGAGGAAAACAAGACAAACCGCACATTGATAGAGTCGATAATCAAAAAGGCGCGTGAGCGCAAGGGTATCAGCCACCGGGAGGCCGCCGTACTGCTGGACTGTGAGCTTGATGATCTGAACGAGGAGATGTTCAGACTGGCACGCGATATCAAGCAGAAAATATACGGCAACAGGATCGTGCTGTTCGCACCGCTGTACCTGTCAAACTACTGCGTCAACGGCTGCGTATACTGTCCGTATCATGCACAAAACAAAACCATACGCAGAAAAAAACTGTCGCAGGACGAGGTCAGAGCCGAGACTATCGCGCTCCAGGATATGGGACACAAGCGTCTGGCGCTCGAGGCCGGCGAGGACCCTGTCAACAACCCGCTCGAGTATATCTTAGAGTGTATCGACACGATATACAGCATCAAGCATAAGAACGGCGCTATAAGGAGAGTTAACGTAAACATTGCCGCAACCGGTATAGAAAGCTACAAACGCCTGAAAAACGCCGGTATAGGCACATACATACTCTTTCAGGAAACCTACAACAAGGAGAACTATCTTAATCTGCATCCAAAGGGTCCCAAGCACGACTATGCGTATCACACCGAGGCTATGGACAGAGCAATGATGGGCGGCATAGACGATGTGGGCTGCGGCGTATTGTTCGGGCTCAACCTCTACCGCTACGACCTGGTCGGCCTGCTTATGCACGCCGAGCACCTTGAGGCAGTTTTCGGGGTCGGCCCCCACACCATCAGCGTGCCGAGAATATGTCCGGCAGACGATATTGATGTAAACGACTTTTCAAATGCGATATCCGATGAGATATTTAATAAGATAATTGCTGTTATCCGCATAGCGGTTCCGTACACCGGAATGATAATATCCACGCGCGAGAGCGCAAAGAGCCGCAAAATAGCGCTTGAGCTCGGAATATCCCAGATAAGCGGCGGCTCCAGCACAAGCGTAGGCGGCTATGTAGTGCCGGAAACCGAGGACGAGAACACCGCACAGTTCGACCGCAGCGACACAAGAACTCTCGATCAGGTAATAAACTGGCTCGAGGAGCTCGGGTACATACCGAGCTTCTGTACCGCCTGCTACCGCGAGGGCAGAACCGGTGACCGCTTCATGCCTCTTGCAAAGTCGGGAGCGATCCAGAACTGCTGTCAGCCAAACGCGCTGATCACTCTTAAAGAATATCTTGAGGATTATGCCTCGCCGGAAACCAAGCTCAACGGCGAAAAGCTTATAGCGGAAGAAATCAAAAAGATACCAAATGAAAAGGTCTATAACACGACCGTCAAATATTTGAAAGAGATCGAAAACGGCGCCCGTGACTTTAGATTTTAGTATATGGAGGCGGATTCTGTCCGCCCCTCGGCAAGTAGGTACACAAAAAGGCTGAGAGCTAACCCGTCACCGCCCCTAATTCCTAACTCCTACGTTGCCTAATCCCTACGTTCAGTGATTTGCGATTATGTTACCGCATTTTCGATAACTCCGGCAAGCATTGAAAGCACTGCGGACACAAGCCCCCAAAACAGGCAGGCGGCCGCTCTTGCGCTGAATATATACGCCGCACACGAAAGCACAGCAGCCGCAGCCGCAAAAACTACGGCACGGCGTCTGAACGCCGCTCTCTCATCACCGGTAAGTGCGCGGTTCCTATGCTCTGCCGGTGCGAATATTATTACTGCGGCTGTCATGGCCGCTCCTGCCGCCGCCGGTACCGGCAGCGGCAGAGGAATATTAAGCAGCAGCATTGACAGCAAATATACGCCCGCTGACATCAAAAAGCAACGCAGGTGTGTCTTTGCGTGATAGCCCCCTGCGGTCACACGCACCGGTGAGAATGCTGCAAAATACAAAAGCGTCTCAAAATATGTCCCAAGCACGCACATCAGCACGGCTATCCCCAAAACATTGAGCAAAGTCGAACAAAGCAGCTCCGCACCGTATTCGTATACCTCTATCTCATCTTCCTTTATCAAATCCTTTTTATAAAAAAATAATGCCATGCTTCCGGCTATTGAGTGGATCATAAAAAATCATCTCCCAGAAAAAACATAGCATTATTCAATTAAATTTTCAACCCAAATGTATCAAGTGGTACTTTTAGTGTACTAACTGGTATTATACTAAGCGACATTATCCAAAATCATTTCAAGACTGAACACTCCATCGCTTACTCCTGCTTTCATAAGTCCGTCATATGCGCTGACAATTGCTTTTATGCTCCTGAACCCAAAACCGTGATTGAGCTTGTCCGCCTTAGAGCTTGACAGCTCTGTAATATTTCCGCAGTCCTCCATGTCTGCGCTGTTGCGTATTCTGATTATCAGCTTGCTCTCATAGCTCCTGATTTCAATATCAACAAACGGCTCCGTTCCGTCCTTTAGCCTGCCGCACGCCTCGACCGCATTATCAAGCGCGTTCCCGAGAAGCACGAACATATCAACCGGCTTGATATAGATCTTGTCCGCGCTGACACGTATGCTGCAGCGTATATTCCTCAGCCGGCACAGCCTTGATTTTTCGTTCAGCACCGCGTCCACACACGAGTTACCGGAGTATACAACAGACGATATCCGCTCCGCGGCAACGTCCAGGTCTTTGATTATAGACTCTGCATTCTCGTTGTTTTTAAGCGACTGCTTTACACCGCTTACTATATGTATGATGTTATGCTTGATCGTCCTCAGCTCATCTTCGTGCTCCCTCAGCGTCCGGTAGTTTTTATGCTCCTGCTCCAGGATCTGCTTGGTGACTTCAAATTCGACTCTGTCCAAATATGTATTGATAAAGTCAAACACCGCCAGATTCATATAGATAATGCTGGCAAGAGAAATGTAAACGATAAAGTCATGACGCACAACAGATTCTGTGACCAGCAGATTGAGCAGGCTTTCAAGCAGCAGACTGGACAGCGGTATCAATATGATAAGCAGCGCATATTTAAGCGGCAGTTTGCTTATCCTGCGCCGCATTGCAGACGAGATGTAGACAGTTATCCAAAACATACACAGCTTGGTCGCTATCATACCGATAAACCTTGGCATTCCCGGCTGACCGACACTGTCTCCGCACAAGAGCGTCAGCATCATGAACACCAGCGTTTCGGCAATAAACGCAAAGCACAAAAAAAGCAGCGCAAACAACAGCCTCTTCCACAGCCTGTCCTTAAACAGCGTCAGCGCGATCAAAAACGTAGTAGACACCGTCACAGTAAGCTGCACCAGCGAATGAACACTAAACAGCGCACACACCGACATTGCCGCAAAGCTTATCAAATACACAGGAGCCCAAATCACAGGCCTTGAGCGGAACCCGTCAAGAAACCGAGTAAAAAACAGCTGGCACAGAGCAAGCTCCATGATAATATTCAACATGTCTATAACAAACCACGGCATAATCTACCACCTCTTTAAAACCGCGTCCATGAAACGCTGCTTTACATGTGTTTTCAGATTGCGCGAAATCAGAAACCTCTCACCGCTCTTTAATACAATATAATTCTTATCGATATCCTCAACGTAATTCATATTTACCAGCATACTCTTATGTATCCTTTCGAACCCATACGGCTCCAGCTTTTCA
>DXIJ01000109.1 GCA_019112945.1 Candidatus Monoglobus merdigallinarum
AAACAACTTGTTTTATATATTGTTCTGCTGTGTTCGTTTTGCTCTTGCAATATCAATATATATGCGGCGGACGATGAGCTCCCGGTCCCGTACCCCGCCGAGAGGGCTGTAAACTTTGATGTTAAGTGCCCTGTGACAGAGCTGACTGTCGGCGATACGGTCTATATAGACATTGAGGCCGACGGCGAAACAGACGGTTTGTATGCCTGTGAGCTCTCTGTCGGGTATGATGAACAGTACCTTACATACAGCGGTACGGAAAGCCGTTTTGCAGATGAAAGCCTGCGTGCCGAGGACAACCGAAACGGGAGCCTTGGCGTCGCGCTGTGCAGCCCGGACGGAGCCGGCGGCAGCGGCGGTATTGCGCGCATCAGATTTACGGCAAGGCGCAGCGGCAGCTTTAGAGTTACGCTTGAAAATGCGATACTCGTATATGATGACTTAAGCTACAGCGCACACTCTCTGTCCGAGAGCGTAAACGTATCGGTAAGGGGGACAGGCGGTAATTACGGAGGCGGAGGCGGAGGCGGCACGGGCGGAGGCTCGTTCAGCGTCGGCGGCGGTGCGAATGCAAGCACGGGTGTTTCGCCGACTATGGAGCCGTCCGCTCAAAATACGCCAACAGAGGAACCGAAATTTTTCCCGGATTTGGCTTCTGCCGAGTGGGCGAGAGTTGCAGTAACTGAGCTCTACAGCAGGAGCGTGATAAACGGCTATGACGACGGTTCATTCATGCCAAATAACAGTATCACAAGGGCAGAGTTCCTGAAAATGCTGACTGCCGCGGCAGGTATAGAGATTACGCCGCAAACCGGGGAACTGCCGTTTAATGATGTTTCGGAAGATGATTGGTATGCTCCGTATATTGCGGCGGCATATGCCGGGGGCATTACTCTTGGCTACGAGGACGGGAGCTTTCTGCCCGAAGCCGAGATAACTCGAGAAGAGGCCGCTGTGATGGTGTGCCGCTGCATAGACGTGTGCGGCATAAGTATAGAGGCCGAACGGCTTAAAATAAACTTTGTTGACGAAAGCGATATCTCGGATTATGCGGTCGGATACATAGACAGGCTCTACTGTTTGGGAGTTATAAACGGTGATGAAAACGGCAGCTTTAACCCCGGCAGCAACATGAGCCGTGCGGAGGCTGCGCAAATGATCTGGAATTTGATTGAGAAGCAGTCGGACGGAAGTAATGAGCAGGCCGAAGAGCTGGAGGGACTGACCGAGATGCCGGAAACAGCGTCGCTTGGCGAGCGTAAATCAAGCGCTGTGAACGAGAGCCCGTCTCCCGACAGTACATCTGAGCCGGAGACCACACCGTCTCTGCCGCCCGAGAGCACATCTGAACCGGAGCCGGAGACCACACCGACCCCGCTGCCCGAGAGCACATCTGCACCGGAGCCCGAGAGCACACCGACCTTGACGCCGGACGATGAGTTTGAGGCCGATATTACCTTTGAGTGCGAAAGTATGACAGAGCTTTATTCTTCAAATAACGTATATGCGTATGAGATTCCCGACGACGGCAGCCGTGAGGCGTTTTACGATGATTTTACTACCTTTCAGCGCTCAGCGCCGGGAGATGCGGAGATAGTATTCTCTGCTCCGTATGCGGAAGAGAGCGAGGTAGTTTCGTATTATTACGCCGGTGAGCCGTTGGTGGATTTTGCGTTTGAAACATCAATAGACGGCGAGACTTGGAGCGCCGCCGAATTTGACAGAGAGCTGAATACCGCTGACGGTAAGTGGACAGCGGCAGTGTACAGACTAAAGCACGAGGCAGGCGTAAGATATTTTAAGATAATATACCCCGAGACGGTCAATTCCTGGACGCCGCTTGTGTCGGAGGTCATGTTTAAGACCGGCGGGCCGATGGCGCGTGAGCTTATTCTTGCAGGTTTAAGCGAGCTTATCATTCCGCGGTTCGATTATACGGATTATGCGTTCAGCGGATATGTTGCCGATCAGATAGGTGAAGAAATGGAATCGGAGATAACCTACTCTATAAAAGACAGCACGTTTGAGGGGCTTGAGATAAGCGATACGGGCGTTGTCAGAATAGAAAATGATTTTCCCGGCGGAGGTACGTTCACCGTCTCGGCGTTGAGTGAGGATTACGGTCTTGAGGCCGAGATGAATGTGACGTTAAAGGCCGCGCAGCTTGGCGATACTGACGGCAGCGGCAGTGTCGACAGTGCGGATTTAAGCCGTGCGATCGAATGGTTCAGAGCCGATAAAACTAATGCACAGTGGTCTGAATACCGCTATGCCGATATCAACGGTGACGAATATATCAATGTTTTGGATATAGCATATATTTCTAAAAAGGCAGGCGGGCAAAGTGAGTAAGATCAGGATAGCAGGTGTTGTAAAGGAATCTATAACCGATGGTGAGGGGATAAGGTTTGTGCTGTTTGTACAGGGCTGTCCGCACCGCTGCCCCGGATGCCATAATCCGCAGACGCACGACTTCGGCGGCGGACAGGTAGTTGATACCGATGATGTTGTTAAGGAGTTCAGTAAAAATCCGCTGCTCAGAGGTATTACATTTTCGGGCGGGGAGCCGTTTTGTCAGCCTGCGCCGCTTGTCGAGATAGGGGAACAGGTGCTTCGGCTAAACAAAAACATAACCGTTTATTCCGGCTACACATTTGAGGAGCTGCTAAAAATGTCAAAGGCCGACAGCAATATCTTAAGGCTGCTGCAGATTTCCGATGTGCTGATAGACGGCAGGTTTGAGCTTGATAAAAAATCGCTTAATATCCGCTTCCGCGGCAGCAAAAACCAGCGCATGATAGATTTGAAAAAAACACTTGACTGCGGCGGTGAAACAATATATACTTTCGAGTAATGTGAATGGAGTATCTTTAATATGAAAAAAATATTATCATTTTTGATTTTAGCCGTTGTTTTGGCTATGGCGGCGGTCACTGCATACGCCGATGAGCCGAATATATATGACGACTGTGCGGACTTTGGCAAAGCAGTTCAAAAGAGCGAGGGGCTTGCGCTTGACGTCGTCACAGAGGAAAATAAATATGCGTTCAGCGGAGACGATACACACATCATCAGAGTAACCTCTGAGGCTGAGTGGCTGGTCTACGAGGTTAGCAGCGACGGGTATTTTGTGTTCAATACTGCGTTTTCACCAAACGAGGCGATATCGGACTTTACGTTTGAATACTCATCGGACGGTGAGAGCTGGACGCTGATAAATCCGATAACCACTGTTGACAGCGTGGATGGCGGCAAGTGGATAACAGTTCACTACAGCTTAAAGAAGCTGAGCCCGGAGGCAAAATACGTCAGGATAACTTTCGGGAATATCGGCGGTACACCGTGGTCGCCGTGCATAGAAAGCGTTGAGCTGAGGCCGTATAACACGCAGGAGATAGGTTTTCTTGATTGTGTTGGCACGGAATACTATGCTTCCACGGCAAAGCTGAAAAACCTCGGTTTGATAAGCGGCTACAGCGATACTGAATTCAGTCCGGACGGAGATATCACCCGCGCTGAGTTCTGCTCAATGATGGCAAGGCTCCTGAATCTTAGCGGGGCGCTTGACCCGAGTGCATTTGAAAAGGTGTTTAACGACATCGACAGCGATTTTTGGGGAGCCGGGGCGGTTTACGCTCTCTACAGCATCGGAGCAATAAACGGTGACGAAAACGGTAATTTTAACCCGGACGATAATATCTCGCTTCAGGACGCGGTAAAAATCATGGTCTCGTCACTCGGATATACTGCGATGGCAGAGGAGCTCGGAGGATATCCAAACGGTTTTATGACTATGGCTTCAAGGCTGAACCTGCTCGGCGGCCTTACGGATGCGGAATTTGAGGACAGCCTCTGCCGCGGCGATGCAGCCGTGCTTATGGACAACGGCCTGGACGCAGAACTTGTATACCAGACAAGCTTTGGAAACACGAATACATATGATCGCGACGGAAGCACTATCTTAAACAGATACCATGATATTTATGAAGTAAGCGGCGTTGTGACCGACGTCGGATATGCTACTGTGTTTTCTGAGGGGAGCGCACAGGAAAACAGATTTGTGATAGACGGTGTATCCTATAAGATTGGCGATTTTGATGTAATGCCATACCTTGGAATGTCCGTCTGCGCGTACGTAAAAAAAGACAGTAACAACGAATACACCGCGCTTTATATTGAGCCCGGCAGCGATACTGCAGTGCGGGAGTTTGGCTCGGACAAATATTTGCGCATAGACGGCGGCAGCTTGTATTACAGTGATGAAAGCGGCGGAGAGCGCAGAGTTTCTGTTAATGAGAATACAAAAATAATCTATAACTATAAGTATTTAACGCGCATAGGTATTGATGAGATTCCGGATACAAAGAGCGGCTTTTTTAAGATAGTTACAAACGGCGGCGGAGCTGCCGACTACATTTTCATCTATGACTATGACACATATTTTGTAACGGGCTCCGCTTCGCTCGGCGGTACGTTTAACGATATGTTTTCAGGCGCCGTTAATTTAGGGCTTGAAAATGCAGACCTGATAATGCTTCAAAATGACGGCGAGGTGATCGAGTACACAAGCGATTACCGCTTAAATAAAAATGATGCGGTGAGCGTTGCAAAAAGCGCCGACGGCAGGATCGCCGATATACGAATATCTATTGACAGTGTGATCGGGTCTGTTTCAAACATTGACTTAAACAGCGGCGAATGTATAATAAACGGTGAAGTCTATGAGCTGTCGGAGTACTTTAAAAGCTCCGGAGCCGAAGCAGAGCCGTCACAGGACATTGTTACCGCATATCTTGATATAAACTCAAAAATTGTCTATATAAGCGAAAGCACGCGGAGCCTGCAATACGGATACCTAAAAAAGGTCTCATCTTCTGCGGACGCGTTTGGTTCGTCGGTATCAATGCAGATAGTGACCGAAAGCGGAAGCGCACAGGTAATCAATGCAACGTCAAAATCCGCGCTGAACGGTTCGGTATCGGCGCTTGACAGCTTTTTAAGGCTTATGCCGCAGCTGGTGATGTTTTCTCTGAGAAGCGACGGAACGCTGGCTCAGCTGTACACGGCCGAGGACTTGATCGGAACAATAAATGCGGACGGATTTGCCAGGAGCTATGTATCGGCCTCATCTAAGTTTTATGATACGCTTAATATTTTTGCCTCGAAATATCAGCTCACGAGCGACACCAAGGTGTTTATAGTTCCAGAGGATTCGGAGGATATAAGCGGTTATAAGGTCACGGATTACACCGCCCTGCGCAGTGATACCGCGTATAATGTGCAGCTCTTTGATTTGGATGCGGAATACAATGTCGGCGCAGCTGTTATAACCAAGCCCGAGGACAGTGATGTTGTGTATAACAACAGTCCAGTGTATATTGTTGCGGATTCCGGCACAGTCCTTGATGATGACGGCAACAGGTGCCTGTATCTCAGAGTAATGAGCGGCGGTGCAGAGAGCGAGCTGGTGTTTGATTCAGACGGCGCTAACGACTGCACAAACGGCTGGATCCCGGGATATACAGAGCGCGAAACCAAAAACGGCAATAATCCGTTCAGTGCGGGTGATGTTCTGCAGGTAAATATTGTCGACGGTAAATGCGCTGCGTTCAGGGTCATGCTCACTGCCTCCATGATACACAGTGACAGCTTCTATGAGAGAAACCTGGGAGACTTCGGCGCACTGAGCGAGGAGCTGTATTACAGCGAGCTTTATACCGCGTTTGGCACTGTTTCCCAAAAGCTCAGCTCCAAGCTGATCTTTTCGCCGAACACCGAGCAGACTGTTTTGCGTACAGTCCCGATAGGTTCTGCGGTATACGTCTATGACCGCCGCTCACGGCTTGTAATGCCGGGGGATGCGTCGGATATAGAAACCGGTATGCCCGTGTTTGTACAGTTCAATTACGGAACCGTAAACACCATACTGGCTGTAAGGAATTAAATAAAAAATGAAACTGACCGGTAAATTAATTCCGGTCAGTTTTGTTAAGGTTGTTGGAATTTGTTTATCGCTGCATCTAAGATACGGAATAACATCGACCCGTTTTGGTTATTTTGCAACACATTAAGTTATGTAAAAGTGGGTTTGTATGCGAACGAATAATATTTATAAAGAAGGTTTGGCCTCAAAAGTACTATGGGGTTTTGTTTTACAGGTCGATGTTGTTCCGTATCTTAAAGCTTTAATAAACTTATATATATAATGAGAAGCAGCTGCCTTAGCTGGGTCTAAAAGGCGTGGCTCTCATAAATATATATCGGAATCGGAATTTAAGCCCTTTGCTTTTTTGGCTCTGTATTGTTCCTTTCTTTTCTATACATATTATAATTCTTGGAGTGAGCTCTAAGTCAATACCTATTTTGCTTTTTCTCTCTATTGCATAATTAGAGTCAACTCCAATTTATAAATAAGTTATAAAAATATTATTCTATTTAGTTGAGGCTTAAAAAATTAACATAATAACAGTTAAAATATTGGGCCATCATCCTTTTAAAACTGTAACTTCGGCTTATGGCGGGCAGATGTCTGATGTATAAGTAAGATTGCGGCTGTAAATATATGCAGCCTGCTGCATTATTTCGTCTGCGGCGTGAAGTTTATGTGAAATTTACGGTTTTTAATCTAAATAGTACGCTGTCGGAGCAGAACCGATAAGACGGCTTAAAAAAAAGGGCTTGCAAAATTTTTGTTCTTTGTGTATAATACTTCTTGTATTTAAATATTTATGAAACTTTTTTGTAACAGTTGTCGTCAAACTATATATATGATAGAATATTATTATGATAGAGAGGTGTTTAATTTGAAGAAAATTATTTCTATTATTATAGTCGTTGTTATGCTGACAAGCCTGTTTTGTGTTTCTGTCAGCGCATATGACGCGATCCAAACTCCGGGAACATATGTCGGTGAGGCGCTTTACACTGATATAATTACATATATCAATCACTATGCGATACCGTCATGGATAGTAAACGGATATCCTATGGTTGCTGTTGAGGATTTGAATAAGTACGGCTTTGATACTATCTGGGATTCTGCAAACAAGACGCTCAGGATTTACAGGAACTATGACAAGGTCTATCCCGACCCTATTCCGGTCTATCTGCCTGCAAACAATCTGCTTGGAACAAAGCAGTGTGACGTATACGCTTCTGATGTAAAGGTGTATATAAACAACTATGAGTATCAGATCCAGGGATTTTCCGGCATACCGGGGTATACCTTTATATATGTCGGCGACCTGACTGCACTCGGTGCAACAATGTATTTCATCAGCCAGAACAAGGCAGTCAATATTTGGATCAACGGCATGAGTATTGCTGAATATCAGAGACCTACGTCAACCAAGGCGACTACCTATAACATTCCGGCAGCAACTGCTTCATCGGGCGGCGGCTCTGCAAGCAGCGGCGTCGTGTACTATGATTATATCGACGAGAATATGCCCGAATGGGCGCGTGCCACAATACAAAAGCTTGTAAACAAGGGCTATATCGTCGGCGATGCAAACGGAAGGCTGAGACTCACCGAGGAAGATCTGCGGTATTTTGTTGTCAATGACCGCGCCGGTGTTTACGGAGACTAATCAGCATTCAATAAGGGGCGCAGCCCCGGGGCGTTTTTAGAAAAGGGATCCGTATTCTGCTGAGAAACTAATTTGACCCCGCTGCCGAAAAAGCGGGGGAGACGTCTTAATTTGATTATAAAAGTCCGCAGACTTCAAAAATCTGCGGACTTTTGTTATTGCAGCACAGGCTGTTTTTCGTTTGCGGTCAGATCCAGACGGTATAGGACTTCGTTCTCGCCGGAAGCCTCTCTGTAGAACAGTGAGTCGCCGAACTTAAGGAAGCCGTATGCATATGAGCCGCCGCTCAGGTCACAGAGCTTTGTTTCGTTGTCGCCGCTTATTTCACAGCTGTAAAGAGCTTCCCCGGCTTGGTAGTATATGTTGTTCCCGATCACGTCAAAGCTGTCGCTGAAGCATTCAAAGGCGTATTCGTCAATATTTCCGTTGCCCGACTTTGGCGAACGGTAAATTTTATAGCAATGGGCATTGTTGTCATAGGCAGAGAAGAATACAAAGCTGTCCGTTACCACTATACTGTCGGTATGAACGGGGAAGTTAAGGATTTCAGTCCTGTTTTCGCCGCTGTAATCCATTTTGTACAGTACGGTTCCGGAGCGCGACACATCATTTGTTGAGTAGTAGATACAGTCGCTGTCGTAGCCGTAAATAAAGTATTCTCCGTCAATGACCTTTTCGGTCCTGCCCTCGCTTATAATATATCTGTATATGCCGTTGTTGATCCCGCCGTCGGCTTCGGTATAATAGGCGGAGTATATATAGTCGCCTATCGACATCGGTGAGCCCAGAGGCGACACAAATTCGGTTATGGATATGTCATTGTTGCCGTCGGTACCGCAGCGCCTGAGCTCGGGGGCAAATTCTTCATCCCCCTCGGTTATATAATAAACGTCCTGCCCGATGATTGCAAAGCACATGGACTGCATCGGTATGACTTCGGCGTCCGGAATACCGCTTAGGAGCTCGCTTACATAGATAACGCCGTCCGATTCAGACATTGACGCAAACGGTACAGGTGTTTGTTCGGGCAAAGGCTCCTGCTGAGATTCGGCCGTCTCGGAGGGCTCATCGGTGCTGCTTGGCATGCTGCTTGACTGATATATGATAACAGCCGCAATTCCGGCGGCGAATATTATCAGGAGCGCGAGTATGATTGTATATGAACGTTTCATATATTAATTCCTCCAATCTATCTTGTTTTGTCGGGATTTCCTTTTTTATTAAAGATCCAGAGCTTGCTCAGCACATAGTTTAAAACCACTATCACAAACTGCGCAATGATATTCATGACGATTGTGGGCAGGCTGAATACGTTTACGGTAATAAACATAAACACCACTTCAAAAATCATGGTCGACAGTCTTGCGGCAAAAAAGCTGAGCATTTCGATAATGACAGCCCTAAAGCCCTTGACCTTGCTTTTAAACACAAAAATCCTGTTTGTCACATACGCAAACAAAATGGCAATAACGTTTTTGAAAACAATACATGCAGTATGTATCGCGCCGTTGTTTGAAAATGTCAGGCCGGGGTTTTCGACAGCTTCGGCAAGATGTGAAAATCCAACGTCCAAAAGCCAGTAAAGGCCGACTGAAATTATGGTTGTCAAAACACCGAATATTAGGTATAAAATAATCTCCTCATATTTTTTGTACAGCGCTTTTGCTTTATCAATCATTTGACTGCCTCCGATTTGTTTAATGACTTAATCATAATATAGCATTAATTTTTTGTCAATGTATTTTAGTGAATTTTAAATTAATCTTAATTTAATTAAAATTTATATGAGCGTATGGCTCTCCGCCGCCAGACAGAGCATAAAGAACCGCCCTGCCAGGACAGCATTATATTAATAATTTGTTGATTTTGAAGCCCGATGATATTGACATATAATCCTCCGTATGATAAAATTTTCAAAAAGATTTTAAAGCAATATATCGACCAATGGTGCGCTGCGAGAGCGAGAATAGGGAATACGGGTGAAAGTCCCGAACAGTCCTTGCTGCCGTGACGGTGAGCTTTAGGCATAATGCCACTGAAGAAATTCGGGAAGGCGCCGAAAGCGATGAACCGAAGTCGGAAGACCTGCCTTTGGTTATGGCTGATAATTCACAGGGAATTGGATTAGGCAATTATGCAGAGCGTATATGCTTGCGCTTTGTGTTTTTTGCGTCCGCGCTCTTTGTGCGGGCTTTTATTTTTATTATTTGGGAGGGAACTGTTATGAAGATAACAACGAGGATTTTTTTACTGCTGCTGGCGGTGCTTTTGGTGTTTTCGCAGGCGTCGTTCGTCATTGCGTCAAAAGCACAGCCGCAGGGCGGCCAAAATACGGTAAGCGTCACGATCTCGGTCTCTGACGATGAATTTTTATTCCCGCCGTCTGAGGTATCTGTTTCTCCGCTGCTTGACAGCAAGTACGGCTACACGGAGCAAAATGACACGGTAAGCGTGCTTGACGCACTGATTTTGGTGCACGAACAGCTTTTGGGCGGGGCCTTTACGCCTGAGACGTCAAGAGACTATCTGGATATCTCGTCAGGCTTTATTACAAAAATTTTGGGTGAGGATGCGGCTGCGTCATCATTTTTTGTAAATGATGTTCAGCCAAACGACGGCATCCTAAATCCTATTTACGGTTCTTATACGGGATATACTGCCGATAGGTCATACTTAAATGACGGCGACAGAGTGTGCTGCTTTTTCTATCAGGATAAGAGCTATTGGAGCGATTATTACGCATTCTTTGACAAGACAGAGCTGACGTGCGCGGCAAACGAGGATGTTTTTCTGACCTTAAACGGATTCAGTTCATTTTTCGGCTGCTATCCGCAGGAGCAGATTGCACAGTTTACTGAGCCGCTCAGTGATATCAGAATATTGTGCGGAACGGACAAGAATGCGCTGAGCGGCACGGAAGCTGTAACAAACTCAGACGGAACGGCAGTGCTTAATTTCTCAGAGCCGGGCAGATATTACATTTCGGCCGAGAGCTGTTCGGACGGCTTTACATACTTCAGCCTGCCGTGGTGCACTGTCAATGTTTCCGATAGCAGTACGGAGGCCGAGCCGTCAACAGTTCCGGAAAGAACGTTTGAGCCCTCAGAGCAGCCGGCTGAAACCGCCCAGCCACAGGAGCCTGACAGGAGAATAGAGGCTCTTATCTCAAATATTTCGGCTTCATATTATAATACAACGGACGCATGGACGCTGTTTGATATGGTGTGCGGAGGGTACGGCGATGAGCTTGAGAACAAGGACGAGAGCATTAAGAAGCTGATAGATGAAACGTATGCTTCAAGCTCTGTCGGCGAGACCGCAAAAAACTGCATTGTGCTGAAAGCGCTCGGAACAGACCCGGCAAGGCTCAGAACTACTGACGGTGTGACTTTCAGTGCGCTCGCTAAGCTTCAATCGTTTAAGGCGGAGGACATGACATATGTTACCGACGGTATCTTTGCGCTTACCGCATACAATGCGGCAGGCTTTGACCCGAGCTCCGGCCTGACGTGCGATGAACTTATAAGCTATATTCTTTCATCAAGAAACGATGACGGTCTGTACGGGTATACATACGGAGGCGAAAACTTTCCTGACTATGATTCGACAGCTATGGCGCTGAGTGCGCTTGCACCGTACTGCGCCGTAAGCAGCGAGGTCAGCTCGGCTGTTGATAATATCCTGAGCAAGCTGTCGGAGATACAGAGCGAAAGCGGGACCTTTTACAGCTCAAATACAGATGCGATGGTTATAATCGGTCTGGCGGCCTTGGGGATAGATCCCGGTACGGACCCGCGCTTTGCAAAGAGCGGAGGAAGTCTTATTGACGGGCTTTTAAGCTATGCACTCCCGGGGAACAGCGGTTTTGGGTACAATAACGACTATGAGTTTAACTCCTTGGCAACCGAGCAGAGCTTTAGGGCGCTTATTGCATATACAGGCCTGACTGAAAACGGTACATATAATATCTATGATATAATCCCGCTGAAAACAGATAATACCGGCGGCTCAGGCATGGGCACGGGCGGCGGCAATACGGGCTTTGGAACATCCAATATTACTGTAACGGTCAGAGTTGTCGGCGACACAGTCCACGGTGAAAAGGAGCACAGCGGCGCATATCCTGTCTGGATCCCTGACGTCAAAAGGAGCGCTGCGGGCGGAACAAAAGCCTCAGAGGTGCTGAAAAGTGTGCTCACAGATAACGGGTACACGGTTGCTGGAGTTGAGAGCGGATATATTTCTTCGATAACCACACCGGGCGGCGTTGAGCTTGGGGAGCTCACAAACGGTGCTCAAAGCGGCTGGCTGTATACGGTAAACGGTGTGTCGCCAAGCGTTGGGATAAATTCATATACATTAAAGGATAATGACATAATTGTTCTTTATTACAGTGATGATTATACTAAGGATACCGGCTCCAATACATCGGGAGGTGCGGTATCGGGCGGAAACGCCGCCGCATCACCGCAGCCGTCAGCGTCTGCCGTGCCGCAGCCGTCAGCGTCCGCTGTGCCGCAGGCGGGCGAGAGCCAATACACTGACCTTACAAATGAGCACTGGGCTTGGGATCATATAACCGAAATGTCAGACAGCGGAATTTTAAGAGGTTACGATGACGGTACGTTCAGGCCGGAGGCGTATACTACCAGGGCGGAGTTTGCAATGATAGTTTGCAGGATATTTGCAAACAGCGGAAATACGCCGATGAATGCCGCTTTAGAGTTTGAAGACGTCGAAAACGGCGCCTGGTACAGAGCGGCGGTCGGCTGGGCGGCATATAACGGCATTGTAAAAGGAGTTGTAAACGGCGGACATACGGTTTTTATGCCGGATGAAAATATAAGCCGCGAGGATATATGTGTGATACTTTCAAGAACCGGAAAAAGGTTCGGTATATCCGCAGACGGAAGTGCGGCAGCCGATGAATTTACCGATGCGGCAGATATCTCGGACTATGCCGCAGACAGCGTTGAGGAAATGCGCGTACGCGGCATTGTAAACGGAAAAGACGGAGGCAGGTTTGCGCCTAAAGAAAGCGCAACCAGAGCAGAAGTTTGCAAAATGGTTGCGCTTAGCTTACTTGATTTTAAATAAAGGAATTTGCTTCTTTCAGCAGCAGGCCGTATTTTTTCTTGACCCTGTCCAGCTTAGTCAGCATGGGCTTTGCCAGCAGCGCAAGAAAAACAGCCGATGATACGCCATGTATCAAATCAAACGGCAGGCCGGATATATAGTATGATACAAGCGCTTTTAGATTTATTTCACCGCCTGACATTATCAGTGAGGCAGGATTCATTATACCGCCGTATACAATAATTGTAATTAAAAAACCGTATATACATATTGGCACTGACGTTTTCGGCAGTGCCTCTTTTTTGTACATAAATCCCGAAATAAACCCTATCAA
>DXIJ01000110.1 GCA_019112945.1 Candidatus Monoglobus merdigallinarum
AAAACCAATATAAAGCTCAGCATGGATGATTCAGATGAGACGATCGCCGAACTTATGACTGACGGCTGCAACATGGGCGTCAAATCACTGAATAAATTTCTCAACCAATACGAGGCCGCCGATGAGACTTCAAAAGATATTGCCAAGCGGCTTATAAACCTCGAGGAACGCCTCGCTGTGGATATCCGCCGCTTTTTATAAATATTAACATATTATACTTTTTTTGTCAACACTTTTATAATTTAAAATTGTCAACCTTTTAAAAATTATAGGTTGACAATAGCTGTGCTGTATGTTATCATATATTCTGCCGCCGGAAAAATCTGCCGGCGGCAGAATACTGACAAAAGGAGAACATAAAATGGAAACTTCAAAAACAAGGAGCATTGTTTTCTGCGCACTGTTTGTGGCGCTTATAGCGGCGGGAGCGTTTATCAAAATCCCCACACCTACGGCGCCGGTCACACTACAAAATCTGTTCACTATGCTGGCCGGGCTGCTTCTTGGCAGAAAGCGGGGCTGTATCGCTGTCTGCATCTATATCGCACTCGGGCTCATCGGACTGCCTGTTTTTGCTTCCGGAGGCGGCATAGGATACATATTCCGGCCAAGCTTTGGGTACATAATCGGATTTGCCGCGGGGGCGTTTGTCACCGGTACTATTGCGCATAAAACACCAAATCCCGGATACACCCGAGTGCTTGCGGCAAACTTTGCAGGTCTCGGTATAATATACCTGTGCGGAATGATTTATTATTTTGTTATAAGCGCTTTCTATCTAAATTCGCCGATAGGACTGTGGCCGCTGTTTTTGTACTGCTTCCTTATTTATCTGCCCGGAGATATCGCACTGTGCATCTTGGGGGCGATCCTCGGCAAGCGGCTGATACCGCTGCTCAGAAGAACCGGTCTAAGTGCCTGTGCCTGAATAATTTAAATACCGTCAATAAAAGCAATCCCCGCGGATTGCTTTTTTGCGTTATTTATGATATAATATCCCGGTCAAATTATTATTCGGAGGAGCCTATGAGCGAGATCAAAATAAGAGAGGCCGCCAAAGATGATCTGCCGGAAATTATTAGAATACTTGCCGATGATACACTGGGCAGCCAAAGGGAAGACTACCGTCTGCCGCTGCCGCAGTGCTATATTGACGCTTTTAACAATATTTCCAAAGATGAAAACAGTATTTTGCTTGTTGTGTGCACAGACGGAAAAGTTATCGGAAGCATGCAAATCACATTTACACAATATCTGTCGCACAGAGGCAGCCTGCGCGCCACGTTCGAAAACATTCGCATTGCCCAAGACTTCCGCGGCTCAGGCATCGGCACACGGCTTTTAAAACACGCGATAGATATAGCCAAAAATAAAAACTGTTCCATTGTTCAGCTCACCACAAACAAGTCACGGACAGATGCGCACGGGTTTTACCAAAGGCTCGGGTTCCGCGCCTCGCATGAAGGCATGAAGCTCAGCTTGGAGCAATATAATAACGGGAGTGAAAATTAATGTCAGACTGGAGTTCAAAACAATATATCAAGTTTAAAGCACAGCGCACGCAGCCGTCGCTGGATCTTATACACCGCATTTCGGATACTGAACCAAATTCTATTCTGGATATAGGCTGCGGCCCGGGCAACAGTACGAGCGCACTCGCGGCTGCGTTCCCGCATGCTGAAATCACCGGGATCGACGCCTCTGATGATATGCTGTGCCGCGCACGCAGCACGTACCCGAATCTGCAGTTTGAGCAGGCATATGTACCTGACGGTTTGGACAAATTTAAGCGCAAGTATGACCTGATATTCTCAAACGCCTGTATCCATTGGATACCAAATCAGGAGGAATTAATCAAAAAGGTGTTCGGCAAGCTCTCAGACGGCGGTGTTTTTGCGGTGCAGATACCGCTGGTACAAGAGGCTCCGTTTTACAAGATACTGTGGGAACTGATCAAAGCTCCAAGGTGGGAGAAGCTCTCCGATATCAGGAATTTTCACAATCTGCTGCCGGAGGAATACTATGATCTGTTTTCTGCGATGAACTGTGATTTTGAAATGTGGCAGACAAGCTACTATCATATCATGGAAAGCACTGAGGGTATCATAGAGTGGTATAAGGGCAGCGGACTGCGGCCGTATCTTGATGCGCTGCCTGCTTCGGATCAAGACGCGCTTGTTAATGCTCTGCGCGCCGCTCTTAATGATTATTATACACCTCAGGCCGACTCAAAAATTATTATGAAAATGCCGAGACTGTTTTTTATCCTAAAGAGCGCTTAAAATCTCATAGCCGCCGCAGCCGCCTTAATTATGCGTTTATGCCTCACTATTCAGTCAGATGCGGCATAAACCCCTAAATAAACTTATCTGAGCATTGATATCGGATAAGCAATATATTAAAATATAGATGTAGGAAAACATCACGGCTTAATTAAGACGTCCCCGCTTTCCGGGCGGCGGACCCCATTATTTTTTCAGTAAGGAAGCGCCATTTTCTTAAAACCGCCCTGCGCTCCCTTTTGAGTTTGAGGAGGAATCAGCTTTGGACAATTTTACTTATTCTTACCCGACAAAGGTATACTTTGGAGAGGGTGCAGCGTCTCAGGCACTGAGCCGGGAGCTTAAAAACGTCAAAGGAAAGGTCATGCTGGCATACGGCGGCGGCTCGATCAAGGCAAACGGAATATATGACGAAATCAAAAATCTTCTTGCACAGGCAGGCAAGGAGGTAATAGATTTTTCCGGTATCATGTCTAATCCAACTTATGCAAAGGCACAGGAGGGCGCCGGGCTGGCAAAGGAAAACAACGTCGGTTTTATTATTGCGGCCGGCGGCGGCAGCGTTATAGACTGCTGTAAAGTCATATCGGCTCAGGCAATGCTTGACGAGGATATATTCGATATGGAATATGTATCCGGTAAATTCCCTGACGGCGGAATACCTGTAGGAGCTGTTGTGACCGCTTCCGGCACGGGTGCAGAAATGAACGCCGGTGCAGTTATCACTGTCGAGGACAAAAAATGGAAAGGCCCGATATTCGGCACTGCTCCGTCATTCGCGGCACTCGACCCCGCATACACCGCCTCGGTTCCGCGCATGCAGGTACTTTCGGGAGCTTTTGACACCCTCAGCCACGCGATGGAAACGTATCTCGGCAATTCAGATGAGGACAATGTCTCAGATGACGTCGCATTGGCTATAATGCGCAATACGGTTGTAAACATGCGCAGACTGCTTACGGATATAAACGATATGCAGGCACGCGGCAATCTTATGTGGGATTCGGCCATGGCCGAGAACGGCATATTAAAGGCCGGCCGCTTGACTGATTTTCAGGCGCATCAAATTGAACATCAGCTCGGAGCCTATACCGACTGCAATCACGGTCAGGGGCTTGCCGTGATACACCCTGCATATTACCGCCATATTTTAAAGGATGCAGATAAAAAATTCACACGTCTTGCAAAGACTGTTTTTAACGCTGATACCGCTGAAGCGGGAATAGACGCGCTCGAAAACTTTATCAAAGAGTGCGGGCTGCCAACGCGGCTGAAAGAATTAAAATCAACAGCGGAGATCACGCCGGAGCTTTTGCGCAAGGTGGCAGACACCTGCAATATAATCAAATGCAATCCGCGTGAGCTTGACAGGGACGAAATATACGAGATTCTTTTGGAATGTATGTGAGAGTAGGGGCTGTAAACTTGACATATAAAATGATTGCATGGGGTATAAAAAAATCGTTCAGAACGGACAAAAATCAGTTTACAGCAGTGGCCGCAGCCGATGCTGTAAACCTTGCCCGACGGCGTATAGGTATACTCCGAGGGTGATTTTTGTTCGTAGTTCAATGGCATAAACATAGAAAACCCGCTCAAAAGGGCGGATTTTCTGCATTTAAGGGGATATTTTAATTTTGGGGGCACATTAAAAGCAAGTATCGTCAAGCTTTTTGCCCTTGAACGCTCTGTGCGGTTTTTTTACACCCCCTTTTATATCAGTTTGTTACAAAGGCAGACATACCGCTGCATATAAGCTTTGTAGCCGTACCTATCAGCTCCTCGACCGGCAGCTTTTTGCCGTCTGCGACCCACTGCCTGTAAAGCAGCGCTGAATTTGCTCCGTAATATGCAAACACAAGATTTTCATTAAGCTCGTCAAGTCCAAATGCGCCGCGGTTAGACTTGCGCCTGTGATTCATTATACGCTTATTGACCTCGTCACTAAACGGACGATAACTGCCGGAGCACATCAGACGTTCATGCAGCAGCGGCTGTTTTGTCATGGTCTCAAAATACAGCCGTATGAGCGCTTTAATATCAGACATTCTGCGGTATGACACATCCTGC
>DXIJ01000111.1 GCA_019112945.1 Candidatus Monoglobus merdigallinarum
GTAACTGTATTATGAATTTCTAAAACAACGGGGGTGTAAAAAATCGCCCAGAGCGTTCAAGGACAAAAAAACTTGACGATATTTGCTTTTAATGTGCTCAAAAAATTAAACATCCCATTAAATGCAGAAAATCCGCCCTTTTGAGCGGATTTTCTATGTTTATGCCCTTGAACGCTCTGGGCGATTTTTGGGACACCCCATACGCAATCATTTTATATGTCGAGTTTTTTACAGCCCCGTTGTTTTCTATTTGCAAATTAAATTCCTGTCTCTGATCAAAAGCTGCTAAAGAAAAGCCCCTAGCGGGCAGTGTTATCAAAGCTGAAAAACGGCGTCATTCAGCATTTCGTCTGCCCTTGCCGTGACCGCCGCTGTGACCATGGCTGCCATGCCGCCGGTATTCTGTGCTGCCGCCGGAGCCGGAGTACCCGCTCAGCATATTACGGATCTCATGCATTGGCATATCCCGAATCTCATCAACGGTTATACTCGGGTCATATTGTTTAAGCTCCAGATATGCCTTGTACTTTCCGGCTGACAGACCATTCTCATGCGCTTCCTGCACGATCTCGCTGCCGCTTCCGTAACAGTATACCTGCACGCTTCCGTAATGACAGCCCTTAACCGCACTTAACATTTCCGAATTTTTCCGCTCGCTTCCGCCGGAGACTACCAGAACGGCTTCCGCGCCGCCCTCAGCATATCCCTGAAGCTCACTGCCGGAAAACAATGCGTTTATTGCATCGGTATATCTCATGTTCTTTATATCCAGGCTCTCAAGCAGCTCATTCCCACTGTCGTTGTATGCGGCTGCGCTGACAACTCTGTCAAGTCTGTTGACCCCCAGTTCTATTGACGGGTTGATATCAATACTGATCGCATATATCGGTGTACTGTACATCTGATAGCCTCCAAATCCCGCAGCCAGCAGCAATACACAGACAGACGCTGCAGCCAGCTTCACAGCAGCTGAGCGATAGCGCCGCCCGGACTTGACAAGACGATCGGCTATTGCGGCTTTGGTTTTCAGCTTGAGTTCATCTTCAGCATGAACTTCACTTAAAGCGTTATATATCCTATTCAAATTCATCACCAAGTCTTTCTTTAAGGGCAGCCCGTGCGCGTGCAAGCTGTGTGTAAACCGTGTTTGTGCGCCTGTTCAGCATTTTACCGATTTCATCGGCGGTATAACCCTCATAATAATACAGGTATATTACGTCCTTATATTTAGGCGGCAGCTGCATTACTGCCTCTAATACATTTGCACTTTCGGCAGACATATCAGCAGGCAGCTCTTTTATTTCGGCAAGCGGAACGCTTTTGCTCCTGAAAAAATTCTTCAGCAGGTCTTTGCACTCATTGATTGTGACACGTATTATCCATGCCTTTTCATGCTCTGAGCTTTGGAACTCGATATTACTCAGCAGATATTTTATGAATACATTCTGGAATATATCCTCTGTATCGTCATAGCTCTTTAAATAAATCATGCACAGCCGCCGTACAGTGTCGGCATACAAGTCAACAGCCCTATTGGCTTCCTGTTCACTTCGCATAAGCTCCCCTCCGCATTGCCGCAGACTTGCAAAACTGTTCCCAACGTCTACAGGCCGGATTTATACATTATCTTCCGCAAAACCTCAAATTTTCGTAATTATCGCATACACCATCGCCGTCAGCATCTACGTAATATTTGCTGTAACAATTACCGCCGCGGCAGCCGCCGTAGTTATCGCATATTCCGTCCCCGTTTGCATCAATGTAATTCCATCTGTGTCTGCCGCCATGAGCCAGTACCGATGACATCGATAACACCGATATAACCGCCGTTACAACAAAGATCCTTAATAAAGTCTTTCTCATAGTTATTCCTCCTTAATTTATATTGCAAAGCGTTTTCCTATGCTTTCACCTATAATACGATTGAAACATTCAAATCCTTTCATTTAAAAAGAAAAAATTTCAGCACTGCAATCATTTTTTAAGAACAAAAAGCAATAATAGATCGGCTTGTGCACCGCACAAATACTCAAAAGGCTGCGCCGAAAGCGGCACAGCCCTATCAAATAATCCGATATAATAATTTTTATTCAACGACCATCCAAACGGTCTCGACCTCTGTATCCCTGTCTCCCCAGCACAGCCACATTGTATCAACGCCGCCTGCCTGAATGGTCTGATATGAATACGGTGTTATCGAAAGCGTCATCGAGGTACCGTTTGAATCTATTCTTCCGAATCTCCACCACTGGAGGTTGACTGCCGGGTCAGCTTTGCGGCTTATAAACGTATCGTTTACAGTCTCCAGTATAAGCTGAACATCAGCCTTGATATCGTCCGAGACCTCCTGCGGACCCGAAACCTCAAACGTGTTTTCGTCAAGCACCTCATAGTTCAAATGTGCGTTCTCGACACCGTCGGGTGTGTGCATTTTTGTAGCCATTGTTCCGCGTGAATACTCACCTGTAGCAACGTTGTATCTTACGACCTTGCCTGCCGGTTCAGAGGGCTGTTCGGTCGGTTCTGACGGCTCAGTTGTCGGTTCTGACGGCTCGACTGTCGGCTCGCTCGGCAGAGCGGGTTCACCGCTTTCTGCGATGCTTGCGTCATATATAATCACTCCGTTGCCGTTTGCCATATTGAGCTGCTTTACATGAACCTGACCGCGTACAACTCCGCTTGAATTGACTTCACACTCACTCTCAGGCGCACAGATTACACCGGTTATCGGGGATGTAATCTCTATCTTATCAGCGTTTGTATAGATATTTCCTGTAATAACTGTTTTCTTCTCAAGCTCCAGTCCATTGGTATCAAAGTATACATCAGCATAGACCTGAACATTGCTGAAATCATAATCATCATCGCCGCTGATAAAGACCTTGGTATTGCTCGGTGAGCCCGAAATCCTGGGCGTACCGTCCGCATAGCTGTTGATCTTCATATTATCAAGGACGGTATGATTTGCGTCAGTAAAATAGATATACGCCGTATTAGAACCCTCGACCAGAATTGACGGAAAATCATTAAGCTTATCAACAACGAGAACAACATCACCCGCTGCAGTGTCAATAACTATTGCAGGATCCTCGCTTTTATTTTTGCCTCCTGCGTCAACCTTTAAATTACTTATTCTTGTATCCTGACTGATCGTCAGGGGCTTTTTAACAGTTGCTTCTGCACTGTTTATAACATTACCGATCTCCGGAACGGTAAAACCCGGATATGTGCAGTTAAACCCGCTGCCCTGCACTACAGTACCGCTGATCTGGCTTGAATCGGCATTGTTGCCGTATTCTACATCGCCGTTTAAGTAAACATCGCCTGTTATGCTGCTTGAAGCGCTCTTTATATAAACGCCTTCGCCTGCAACAACTGCCGCTCCGTCATAACCGGCAGCAAAGCCCTGAACGGGCAGTATAACGGACATAACAAGCACTGAAATTACAATAAAACCGCTTATCAATCTCCTCATAAAATTTCTCTCCTTTAATATAATCTTTATTAACTCCAAAGCATTATACAGATAAAAAAACTGCAACACTTGAGTTATATTAACATATTCGGTAATACCATCTCTCATATCGCAGCCAGACTGTCATACTCAGCACAGCTGAGGTTAGACTCTAAGCTTTGCGTCAGAAGCTTTCACTTCTTTTGCCAAACAGTTATTAAATTTTATCTTTATCTCTATCTATTAACATTATATCACTGTGTAATATACCTGTCAAGTGACTA
>DXIJ01000112.1 GCA_019112945.1 Candidatus Monoglobus merdigallinarum
TCAAATAATATTATAGGAAGCTCGCTCAATGAAAACAGCTCGATTGCAAATGCAAATGCACAACCATACGGAGGAATGATTAATACAGGCTCTGAAAGGATAACGTTTGCAAAGAACTTTATGGGTGATGCGGCGCAGCGTGCACCGCGCTTTGTAGACTCTGATTATATTGATATATATAACAATGTATTTTATAACTACAGCGTCGCAGTTGATTTGTATTATTCAAGCAATCGCAATATTAATTTTAAGTCAAATATACGCAATAATTATTTTAAAAGAGGCCCTGTATACTCCGGTCAAACAAGGGCCAGAGTATATCGCAGTGATACACGCGGCGGCAATATGCTGTATTTTGATGGCAATTACGTAAATGTCGGCAGTTTTAACGGAAGCGATAGCTTACACAGTACACTCTCGAGTGTCTACGGATATAAGAATACCCTGAAATTCGGTGCGACTAACGGCAGCGCCGGGGCGTATGATCTAAGCAATGTGTCTCTTGATGATTGGTTTGAAAATCCGGCTTCATATTTGGGAGAAACAGCAGCGAATGGTTTGCCTTTTGTATACGCGGACTATCCGGTCTATTCGCTAAACGATAATGTTATGGATGTTCTGGACGGCAACGGCGGCAACAATCTGCTGAATTATTCGGTTTCAGATAAGAATATCGGTGCAAACAGGCCGACTCGGGATCTTTATGATACCATGACGCTTGCTGAGATCGCAGGCGGACTATCAACCTCAGCGTCACTTGAGTACGATGAGGTGGCGGCGTATTTCACAGAGCTTGAAAAGCATACAGGTATGGACTTTGGCGGCTGGAAAAACGCAAGAAGCTGGACGGTAAGGGGCGGTGAGGGTCCTGTTATGAGCGCTGCAAGCAGCTCAAACAAAATCCCGCTCGACTGGGACAATTATACCGATTTAATGGGCAGCGCCGATAAGTATAAATATACAACTGATTTTGAAATAGGCGACTGGTGGGGAGAATACTGCGGTGCGCCCGGACAAAGGACGATATATACCCTCAGAAACGCCGAAACGGGCGAGACGGTTAATACAACAAATGCTGAGTATGATGAAAGCGCTTATACTCTCGAGAGCAGCAGGCTTGCCTATGTTCCGGTCCAAAGGACAGTTGCAGATCTGTATCCGGATGATGTACTGCGTCAAAGCTCTCCTGAGGCTGCCGAGTTTATGGACAGCTACAGAGCTTTGAATTATACCGGTGCAAGTGACAGTGATGAGATAAGTTGGGACAGCATGGGCGACGGTATCCCCGATTGGTATAAGGAATACAGAGGCCTGGGCACGAGTGAGGATCTGTCAAAGACAGTAAATCCCGATACAGGGTATACATATCTCGAGGAGTACCTCTGGTTCATGGCAGGTGACAAGCAGTCGGAGCTAAGCCGAGAGCTTTTGATTGAGAATTTTAAAGTAAATAAGATAGGCTGCAGCTCTGCTCAGGTGTTCTGGAACACGAATTTCGGCGCCTCGTGCACGATTGAATACGGAACCGAACCCGGCAGTTATCCCAATAAGGCAGAACTGAAATACTCAAGCACCTTAAAGGATTACAGCACATACCATTCGCAAATGCTCACAGGTCTTGAACCGGACACGACCTATTATTATAAGGTCACAGCAGAGGCTCCCGATGGAAGCATTATATCGACTGAGTACAATCAGGATGATCTGTCCAAACGAAATATGACATTTACCTCTGCCGCTGCACCGGGCGGCTGGGACAGCGCGCTTCCCGAAAAGCCTGTCATAACCGATGTTAAGACGGGCAACGGTCAGGCAACTCTCAACTGGAGCGGCAATATTGACTTTACTGACAGCTATACAATATATTATGATACTGCCGAGCACGGTTCGGACTATTCTCTGTACCAAGGTAAGATCGAGGGGATAAGCGCGGCTGAGACTTCATATACAATAAGCGGCTTGACCGAGGGCAAGAAATATTATTTTGTTGTCTCGGCAGTCAATAAAAACGGTGAGACTTCATCGGATACCGTGACCGGGATATTGAACGGACTGCTGCTGGACTATGATTTTACTAATATGCCGGATACCGAAAAAGAAAAATTCATGATTGATAATGATACATATACCCGCGGCGGAACTGTAGGTTTTGCCGAGGACCCGGATACCGGAAAAGAAGCGCTCAGCATACTTGATGAAGTTGATGCTTTCCGCTCCTCGATAGATTTTACTCTGCCGTATGCTCAAGACGGCATGTTTACAATTGAAATGAGCATGAAAGTGCTGTATCAAAAGCAAAACAATGTGTTTAATCATCAGAGTCAGTTTAATTTTGTTTTGGAGAACGAACCTATCAATATGTTCCTGAAGCTTTTCAGAGATGATACGCCCGCCGAGGATTTGAGAACAGATAATTCAAGTCTGTGGAGTGAGTCTGCGTCGGTTGATTTCCAATGCACCTCAACACCGCTCTCAGTTACTGACGGAAGGTTGGACGGTACCCGTGAGAGAGGAAGCATATTGATAAGCGGAAATAATGCCGGCAGTTATACTATTGGACTTACCGAAGCGTTCGAAGAGGGCGGAGATAGAGTTTTGCCTCCGAACCTTGTGTATGATGAAAGTGAGTACCGTAATACCACAGTCTATGGCGATGCAAAGTATGCATTGATGGATGATAAAACGTTTCACGGTATATGGTACTACCTAAAGGGATCTTCTGAGTATTTGGATTATAAGATTATTGTTGATCCTGAAAACAGTAATATAAAAATTTATGAGAACGGCATATTCTTAGGTGAGGGAGAGTTTGATGATACTGAGCTTGAACCATGCAATATAGGCAAAGTAGGTCTGCATACAGAAAATGATGGCTACGGGTGGATAAATTTGGAAAGAATAAGAGCGTATACCGGAGACACCTTTGCGGCCGACCCAAGCGCGACTGTTGCTCCGGGTTCAACGCCGACACCGACTCCGACTCCAAGACCCACTCTCAGACCTACTCCAACTCCGCGTCCGACTGCAACACCGACCGCAATACCGACCACAACACCGAACGCAACACCGTATCCAACACTAAAACCCGGTATGGTTACGCAGGTCTATGAATTTTCATCAGATGATTTCGAGGGGCTTGAAAATTTACCGGCCGATACTGAGGTCGGCGGTATAACCGTCAGCAAGTCGTCCGATATAACAGACAGCAATAAGGAGTTTTCAAGGCTGCAATATCCCGATAATTCCGGGCGTGAGTATACAAAGAGACTGAAAATGGGTACAGCAAGCCTTTGGTTCAAAGTGCCGGGAACCTGCTCGATAACGGTTGACGCGGTTTCAGCAAACAGCAGTCAGTCGAGGAGCTACTCGGTCTATGCCGGTGAAACCAAGCTGGGTGAATTTACATGTATTCCGGATGAGTATCAAAGCTATACAGTAAACTACACAGGCGATGCCGCGGAGATTTCAATTGTTCCGAATGCCGGCATAAACCTATATGGAATAATCGTTGTGTACGATGAAGAGGCACTTCAGTCACCGGAACCTGTCGAGACATTGCGGCCGACAGAAACACCTGCGCCTACCGAAACGCCTGTTCCGACATTAACTCCGACACCGCAGCCTGTTGTTGACTGGTCGATAGACGGGTACGAAAACGGCGTTGTAAAGCTCAAAGTCCCAACGGATACCGAGGACGGCAAAAAACTGCATCTGTTTATAGCGAATATAAGCCAAGACAATATGCTGACGGAATGCGAGGCGATCGAGGTCACTGTAGAGCAGGGCAGGACGGATTATGATATTACAACAAATAAGGGCATAAGCGGCGAAAACGTTAAAATAATGCTGTGGGACGATGCGCTGATGCCGCTGACAGGAGCCTATATAACCGAATAACAGTCACATTTACCGCCGGGGGCAGTCCCCGGCGGTCTTTATATGCGTAGTATTTTTACTTTTGAACATAAAAAACCGGCCTCTCTATCGTTAGTTTTTTGGTCTAACTTTTGGGGGTCGGTTCAATAAAAGCTGTAACAATCAAGCCGCTTATTTTTTGGTTTTTAAAAATTTGATATAGTCGATAACATCTCTTTGCTTTTCCTTTGAGAGCTCCGAAAAGTCCTTGTTGATAGCCGATATGATATCATTTTTTCTGATGTCCGTAATGCCAAAGAGATAATCCAGCGACACATCAAAAAATTTCGCAAGCGCAATCACCATGTCCGCATCCCGCGGAAAATGCTTGTCGGATTCATAGTAGCCTATCATGCGTTTTGATATATTCACTTGCTCCGCAATATCCTGCTGTCTTAGCTCCCTTTCCTCACGAAGGTATCTGAGTCTCTCTCCAAAAGTCATACGTGCCGCCTCCTATTTAATATAGCTTAATTATATTTAATTATTTCCATATGAATACAAAAACGAAATAAAATTTCACAATAGTATTGACAAAGAAATAATGTTGCTATATAATTAAATTAATGAAATATTATTTCAACAAAATCAAGAAAACATTAATTAATATTTATAAAAATGGAGGAATTTGTTTATGAAAGAAAGACTACAGGGTGTACTTGCAGGCGTTTTGATTGGTGTCGTTGGCGTTGGAAGTATTGCTTATGCGGCCTCGGAAACAAAAATGATAGAGGTTTTGTATGACAATGTCAAGGTGTATAAGGACAACGTGCTATGCGAGCTAAAGGACACCAACGGCAGCGTGATAGAGCCGTTTATCTACAACGGGACAACGTACATGCCGGTAAGAGGCACGGCGAATTTAGCCGATATGCAGGTCACATGGGACGGAAATACAAAGAGTGTATATCTGTGGGACGAACTTGTGCCGGACGGAACGTATTTGATGGAGGTTTGCCCACCTTATGAGACAAGCAGTAATTATGAGGCTTATCTGCAATCTGAGGGAAAGAGTTTTACTATGTCAGGCACAAAATACAGTAATGGATTTAAACTTTGTGATTGTGAAGATTATGCGTTATTCAACCTAAACAGCAGATACTCAT
>DXIJ01000113.1 GCA_019112945.1 Candidatus Monoglobus merdigallinarum
TGTCCGTTCTGAACTATTTTTTGGACACCCCATACGCAATCATTTTATATGTCGAGTTTTTTTACAGTCCCTTTTTTGTTTAAAATCTTCCGCGATTCACATAAGTTGTGTGCAAAAGCTTATGAGCCAAATGTGAGCCCGGTTCTCCGAGGTATTCATTATAAAGCAGCGTCATATCTGGGTTTTCATGACTCTTTCTGATAATGCTGTTTCTGTCCTCAGAGTAAAGCGCCTTTGCCCTCTCTTTTCTTATATCTACATCCATCTTTGTCTTTGATGGGACTATAGGCTGTCCACCGCCGTTTACACAGCCGCCGGGGCATGCCATGATCTCGATAAAGTGATAATCCGCCTTGCCGTCACGAACACTATTAAGCAGCTTTCTTGCGTTTCCGAGTCCGCTGGCAACTGCGACCCTAACATCTGTACCGCCCATTGTGACAGTCGCTTCCTTTATGCCCTCAACGCCTCTGACGGCAGTATACTCTATCTCTTCGACAGGCACTCCGCCAAGCTTGTCGGCAGCGGTTCTGAGCGCGGCTTCCATAACACCGCCCGTTGCTCCGAAAATAACACCCGCACCGCTTGCACGCTCAAACGGAACATCAAATTCCTCATCAGGCAGCTTATCAAACATAATTCCGGCTTCCTTGATCATTCTTGCAAGCTCGCGCGTTGAAATAACAGCGTCAACATCCCTCAGACCGTCAACCTCCATCTCAGGACGGCCGGATTCAAACTTCTTCGCAACACACGGCATTACCGAAACCACAAAAATATTCTTTGGATCTATACCGTTCTTCTCGGCATAGTATGACTTGATTATTGCGCCGAACATCTCATGCGGAGACTTGCAGCTCGAAACATTTTCCAGGAGGTCAGGGAAGTTGTGCTCACAGAACTTCACCCAGCCCGGGCTGCACGAGGTTATCATCGGCAGCTTGCCGCCGTTTGATATGCGCTCAAGCAGCTCGTTTGCCTCCTCCATTATTGTGAGGTCAGCACCCGTATCGGTGTCAAAAGTCTTATCAAAGCCAAGACGTCTAAGTGCCGCAGCCATCTTGCCTGTAACCGGCGTACCAATTGGATATCCAAACTCCTCACCAAGCGCGGCTCTTACTGCAGGCGCAGTCTGAACGACAACATGCTTGCTCTCATCGGCAATAGCCTCCCACACCTCATGAGTATTGTCTTTCTCTCTGAGCGCGCCCGTCGGACACGAAATTATACACTGGCCACAGTTTACACAGGCAGTATCCGAAAGCGGCATCTCAAATGCCGAGCAAACCTTTGTCCTAAAGCCTCTTTCCATTGTATCAATAACCGAGACAGTCTGAATATCCTTACACATATTAACACATCTGCGGCAAAGGACACATTTATTATTATCTCTTATTATGGACGGTGAAACATCATCGATATCATAACTGTTCATCTCACCCTCATATGCCAGGGACTGAACGCCGAGGCTGTCTGCAAGTTCCTGAAGCTCACAAGTCTGATTTCTGATGCAGCTCAAGCACTTTCTGTCGTGGTCGGAAAGCAGCAGTTCAAGCGTCACACGCCTCTGCTGTCTGACCTTAGGTGTATTGGTAAACACCTCCATACCCTCAGATACCGGATATACACAGGACGCCTGCAGCGCTCTTGCCCCCTTGACTTCTACAACGCACATTCTGCATGAGCCAGTCCGGCTGACATCTTTTAAGTAACACAGGGTGGGAATTTCAATTCCGTTTTCTCTAGCTGCCTCCAGGACGGTATAACCGGCAGGAACCGAAAGCTCCATACCGTTAATCTTTATATTCACATTCTCAGACATTCCAATCTCCTCCCTATTTGCTTATCGCCTTGAACGGACACTTTTCCATACAAGCTCCGCACTTGATACACTTTGAGCTGTCGATCGTAAACGGACTCTTGATCTCGCCCGAGATCGCACTGACAGGACATTCCTTAGCGCACAGTCCGCAGCCGCGGCATTTTTCAGGATCAATCTCAAATTTTGCAAGACCCTTGCACACATGCGCCGGACATACCTTATCGATTATGTGAGCCTCGTATTCGTCTCTGAAATACTTCAGCGTTGAAAGCACCGGGTTCGGAGCCGTCTGCCCAAGACCGCACAGAGACCCTGACTTTATCGTGTTTGCAAGCTCCTCGAGCCTGTCTAAATCTTCCATAGTTCCGTTTCCGTCAGTTATCTTATTCAATATTTCCAGAAGTCTCTTTGTACCTACGCGGCACGGAGTACATTTTCCGCAGGATTCATCGACCGTAAATTCCAAAAAGAATTTCGCAATATCGACCATACAATTATCCTCGTCCATAACTATAAGACCGCCCGAGCCCATCATCGAACCAATCGATATCAGCGAATCGTAGTCTATCGGCGTATCGATAAGCTCAGCCGGAATACATCCGCCTGAGGGACCGCCGGTCTGTGCTGCCTTGAATTTCTTGCCTCCGGGTATACCGCCGCCTATATCCTCTATGATCTCACGGAGCGTTGTGCCCATCGGCACCTCTACAAGACCTGTGTTATTTATCTTTCCGCCCAGAGCAAATACCTTTGTGCCCTTGCTCTTCTCGGTTCCTATAGACGAGAACCACTCCTTGCCCTTTAAAATGATCCTCGGAATATTTGCATAGGTTTCAACATTATTCAAAATAGTAGGCTGACCGAACAAGCCTTTGACTGCCGGAAACGGCGGCCGCGGACGCGGCTCTCCCCTGTGACCCTCAATAGAGGTCATAAGAGCAGTCTCCTCTCCGCAGACAAACGCTCCCGCGCCAAGACGCAGCTCAATATCAAAATCAAAGCCGGAATCAAATATATTTTTGCCGAGCAGTCCGTAATCTCTCGCCTGCTTTATAGCAATGTCAAGTCTTTGAACGGCGATCGGATATTCGGCTCTTATATATATATATCCCTGGCTTGCTCCTATCGCATATCCGGCAATTGCCATTGCCTCAAGCACTGCGTGCGGGTCACCCTCAAGAACACTTCTGTCCATAAATGCACCCGGATCACCTTCATCCGCATTGCAGCAGACGTATTTGATATCACTCTGTGAATTTGCCGCAAACTGCCATTTAAGTCCGGTCGGGAAACCGCCGCCGCCTCTGCCGCGCAGCCCCGAATCTTTAATCTCATCTATAACCTGCTGTGGCTCCATCTCCGTCAGAACCTTGCCCAACGCTTCGTAGCCCTCTCTTGCTATATATTCATCAATATTTTCAGGATTGATAACTCCACAGTTTCTCAGTGCGATACGATGCTGCTTCTTATAAAAATCGACTTCGTTAAGAGATTTTATCTCCTCGGTATTGGCATGTACCGATTCATCGTATAAAAGCCTCTGAACTATCCTGCCCTTTAAGAGATGTTCCTCAACTATCTCCTTCACGTCCTCTTGCTTTACCATGCTGTAAAACGCGCCCTCAGGGTACACGATAACGACCGGTCCCAGAGCGCACAAACCAAAGCAGCCCGTTTTAACGATCTTTACCTCATCCTCCAGACTGTTGAGTTTGAGCTGTCTTTCAAACTCATCTATCAAAGCCATGCTGCCAGAGGACGTACATCCCGTGCCTCCGCAGACAAGCACCTGCGATCTATACAAATTCATTGGTATTTACCTCCAGTCTACACAGCTCCGATCGCATACTCTGCAACCGGTCTGCCGTTTACAATATGTTCTGTAACAACTTTTCCTACCTTGTCGGGATTCATTTTAACATAGGTGACTTTCTCCTGTCCGGGTACAAACACCTCAACAATAGGCTCTAAGCGGCACATGCCTATACAGCCGGTCTGTGAAACAGTTACTCCGCTCAGGCCGCGCTTGTTTATCTCCTGCAGGAACTCGTTCATAACAGGACGCGCTCCGGCAGCAATACCGCATGTCGCCATACCGACAACAATACGAATATTGCTGTTATCATCACTTCTTTGGTTCATCTGACTTTGAACTCTTTCTCGAATCGCTTTCAGCTCTTCTAAACTTTTCATTAATAAATTATCCTCCTACAAAAATATTCTGACTTATATAACAGATTTTTATCGGCTTCTTATTTCATTCAGCTTTTCGGTTATGTAGTCCATGATCCAAGCCAAGACTTCTGTTGAATCAAGTGGAACATCACCGAGGATATTCTTAACCTCAGCGGTGTCAAAGCTAAATTCCGCATCGTTGACTCTGTGAATATATCTGAACTCTATCTCCGGATTGGCTGATACTAACGTTATAATGGTGCCCGC
>DXIJ01000114.1 GCA_019112945.1 Candidatus Monoglobus merdigallinarum
CTTACTAAAGGTGTTGCCCAAACCTCGGTAGGTTTGCGAGAGCAAACACGGAGGTGCGGAGGCGAGGGAGTATTTTTAACTAAACGGATTATATAATTTTTATTTACTGCCTCTGCCGAGCCTGCGCACCTCTGCGCTCACTCCGTTCGCCTGCCGACGTTTGCATTTCACCTTAAAATTTATGGTGAAGAAAATATTTTACCGAGAATAGACCCGTCACGCCCCTAATCCCTAATCCCTATTCCCTAATCCCTAATCTCTACGTTGCCTAATCCCTACGTTAAAAGCCGCAGCTGTTTAGCCGCGGCTCATTAAATCTTAAATTTTTATTCTGCTGCAGCTGTTGCTGCGCTCTCCTCGGCGCTCTCGCTGCTGTCTGTCTCGGAGCTTGATGAGCTGCTCGAACTCTCAGAAGCGGCCTCTTGCTCAGCCTGAAGCTGCTCGCCCGCTTCCTGCACTCCGTCCATGATCTCCTTTACGGAAATCCTGTCAAGATTGCCGCGGTTCTCCTTAATGTCTGCCTGAGACCTCCAGTAGTTCTGAAGCTCATAGAAGCCTGCGATCCTCTTGATGACATGATATCCATAGCTGGTCTTGACGGGGTCTGAAACCTCATCTATTCCAAGAGCAAACGCAGCGTCCTCAAATTCCTGAACCATTTCACCGGTCCTGAAAGTATAACCGTCCGTGGTCTCGCCCGTATCCTGGTTATACTGCTCCATCAGCGCGTCGAAGTCGCCGCCGGACTTAGCCTGATCCGCTACAGTCTGGGCGGTCGCAAGGCCGGTAGCCTCGTCAACTGCTCCGGGCTCCGGAGTTTCTGCCGGGTCGAGATTGTTCGCGTCATAGGTTGTGATAAGGACATGCTTTGCAGAACCTCTGTCATCGCTTGTGTACTGCGAAAGGTCAACGTTTTCGGGGATATAGCTTGCAAGGTCCTCCTCAACGGTCATCTGCACAGTCTGAGACTTCATAACATTTGTGTACATTCTTGCATACTCGTTTGCAGAAGAAATACCCATGCTCTTTGCTCTTAAATTAAAGCCCTCCTCGCCGAACTGTGTAACATAGCCGTCAACCGTGGATTCGATCTGTGCATCGTTGGTCTCCGTCCATGCGTCCTCGCCGGTCAGTATCTCATCGGCCTTGAGCGCTGTCACAGTCTCCGCAATAGCGTTGTTGTAGGCGTTCTCTTTGATAATATCAGACAGGCTTCTGCCGTCAACATCCTGCTCCCAGTCAAAGCCCTGAAGGTCGCCTGTTGCATTTGAGCCTTCGATATTATAATACTGATTGTACGCCTCTGTGTAGATATAGTAGCCCATATCCGCATCGGTGATCTTGTAGCCGTCAACAGTTGCAACCGTTCTGCCCTCAGCCTTTCCGTATTTCGGCTGGTCGGCAATATAGTTCATGATAAGGAATACCGCAAGAGTCGCAACGGCAACACAGCCGACAACTACGCCCACAAGTGCGCCGACAGAGATATTAATACCCTTTTTCTGCTTATCATTATTGTTTATGCTGTCGATATCATCGGATATCTCTTTGAAAGCGTCCTCGAACTTTTCATTGCCGCCGTCTGACGGTTCAGGTTCCGCAGCCGCCGACGTATCCTCAGCGTCAAACAAATTCACAGTCTGCTCTGAGACATCTGCGTTTTCATCGTTGAACATCTCGTTCTTGTCTTTGTCCATTGTCAATTCTCCTTTATGTTTATATTAATTTATTTACAGCACTGATATTTTAGTATTATACTATATTTAAAAATATTTTTCTATAGATGTAGCAAAAACTTATTATAATGTTAACACAATGTTAAAAAATTTATCCGTTTTCTGCCGCATCACTTTTGCTCTCGTCCGTTTCCGCCGAAAACTGCGCAAGGAACCTCAGCATTTCCTTGAGTTCCTTTAAATACTCGGAAGCATACACGTCCTGCGGCTTTGGCGCTGTTTTGATAACAAGCCGCGGCGCTGACGGCGAGATTATCGACACCCGCCCTTTCTCGCGCTCGATAAGCTCAAGGCAGGGCTGCATATCCGGAAGATTTTCCGTGTCGAACCTGACGGTTACCCTCTCGCGGTTTCCTATCAACTCACTTATGCCGTAGCTCTCGGCATACGCCTTTATCAGCGCGATCTCCAGCAAATTCTCTGTCTCGGGCGGGACGGTTCCGTACCTGTCCTCGATCTCGTCATACGTGTCATACAGATCCTCCTGCGTCCTGATAGAAGCGATACGCTTATAGGCGGATATCCTCTGGCTGTGGTTTGCTATATAGCGTTCTGAGATATATGCCGTTACCGGCAGGTCTACCTGCGCCTCGGTCTCCTTTTTGGGCTCTATGCCGCGCAGCTCGTTTTTCGCCTCTTCGAGCAGGCGGCAGTACATCTCGTATCCGACCGCCTCCATATGCCCGTGCTGCTGTGCGCCTATCAGGTTGCCGGTGCCTCTTATCTCAAGGTCGCGCATCGCTATTTTAAAGCCGCTGCCGAACTCGGTGAACTCCTTTATTGCCAGCAGTCTCTTTTCCGCCTCGGGCGTAAGGCTCTTGCTGCGCCTGTAGGTCAGATAGGCATATGCCGCACGGTTTGAACGCCCCACCCTGCCGCGGAGCTGGTACAGCTGTGCAAGCCCCAGACGGTCGGCGTTTTCGATTATTATCGTGTTCACGTTCGGGATATCAAGACCGGTCTCGATTATCGTTGTGCATATCAGCACGTCTATACTGCCCTCTGACATATCCATCATGATCTGTTCAAGTTCGTTTTCGTGCATTTTCCCGTGCGCCACTGCGATCCTTGCCGACGGCACAAGCTCCGCTACGCGGGCTGCAACCTTGAATATCCCGTCTATCTTGTTAAACAGATAATACACCTGTCCGCCGCGGCCGAGCTCCCTGTTTACCGCCTCTCTGACAACGTTTTCATCATACTCCAAAACATAGGTCGAGACCGGAAACCTCTCTGCCGGAGGCTCGTTTATTATGCTCATATCCCTGATGCCGGTGAGCGACATATGCAGCGTTCTGGGTATCGGTGTAGCCGAAAGCGTAAGGACGTCGATCTCCTTGCGGAGCTCCTTTATCTTTTCCTTGTGCAGGACGCCGAAGCGCTGCTCCTCATCTATTACCAGCAGCCCGAGCTTTTTAAAGCTCACCTGCTTCCCGAGCAGCTTATGCGTGCCGATAACGATATCTATCTCTCCGGTCGCCAGCCCCTTTACTATGCGCTTCTCCTCCGCCGGAGTGCAGAAGCGCGACAGCATGGCAACGTTTACCGGGTAATCCATCATTCGCTGACGGAACGTATTGTAGTGCTGATTGGCAAGGATAGTGGTGGGCGCAAGATACGCCACCTGGTACCCGGCATTAACCGCCTTGAATGCACCGCGCAGCGCGACCTCGGTCTTGCCGTAGCCCACATCTCCGCACAGCAGCCTATCCATAGGGAACGGCTTTTCCATATCGGCTTTCATCTCTTCTATGCTTCGGAGCTGGTCGTCTGTCTCGTCATACGGGAACCTCGCCTCAAAATCCCTCTGCCAGTCATCGTCCTTGGGGAAAGCTATGCCGGGCGTTGCGGCACGCTTTGCGTAAAGCTCTATAAGCTCCTTTGCCATGTCCGCCGCCGCTGCCTTTACCCGCTGCTTGGTTCGGTTCCACTCGCCGCCGCCCAGCCTGTTCATCTTTATCCGTGCGCCGTCGCGGTGGATATGCTTGTAGACCATATCCAGCTGGTCTGTCGGTACATACAGGAAGTCGTCGCCCCTGAAGCGTATCTTTAAATAGTCCTTTCTGACCCCCTCGACCGCCAAGCGCTCTATACCCTCGTACCGGCCTATGCCGTAGTTCTTGTGAACCACATAGTCCCCGACGCTGAGATCGGCAAAGCTGTTGAGCTTCTCGCCGTTTATTTTATTTCGCCTCTTTCTTTTGCGCTTCTCGCTGCCGAATATTTCCTTATCGGATATTATTACGGTACGTATTGTCGGCAGCTCGTAGCCGTGCGAAAGACTGCCGCGGCTCACGGTTATAGTGCCGCAGGGCGGCAGGGCGCTTAAAGTATCACTGTACCCGCAGTCGAGCCCGTGGTTTTCTATCTGACGCGTCAGGTTGTTCGCTCTCGTCTCAGAGCCTGCGAGCAGCACGACCCTATAGGCCGACTTTTTATAATACTTAAGGCTATCATACAAAAAATCCATTTTACCGCGGAATCCGGTGACAGACCTCGCGCTGAAACCGATCGTCAAATTCGGACGGTAGTCCTTTGCATGACCCGTCATGCCGCTGAGCCCCACGAGACGCAGCCCGCAGAGACGCTTTAAAGCCTGTCTGAGCGGCAGGCTGTATCTGAGATCCGCCTCCGGTATAACGCCCCTTTCGGCAAGGTCTGTAAGGTCCTCCGCAAAGCGCAGTCTTTCGCTCTCATACGCCTCGTCAATGCGCGCGCCGTCACACCAGAAAACTATTGTATTTTGGGGCAGATAGTCTATCACGGTCGGTATCTCGTTATATATATACGGAATATATTTTTCAAGCGAGGGGAACGGTATGCCGTTTTTAAGCCTCTCGATATCACGCTTTACATACGCGTCCCTATCGCCGAACCCCTCGAGCCTCTTTATCAGCGCGTCCCGCTCCGTATCGCTCAGGATAAGCTCGCTCACCGGGGTTATCCTTGCCTCGGCACAGCGTCTGACCGTGCGCTGGTCCGAGGGATCAAATTCTCTTATCGAATCTATCTCATCGTCAAAAAATTCCAGCCTCAGCGGGAACTCGCAATGCGGCGGAAAATAGTCAAGTATACCGCCGCGCACGCTGAACTGCCCCGCGCCCTCGACCATATCCTCTCTCTTATACCCGAGGCTCACCAGCCGCTCAGTGATAGCCTCTATCCCGGCACAGCCGCCCTCTGAGAGCTCAGTCACGCCGGACAGATACTTGCCGCGCGGCAGCGTTGCCCTGAGCAACGCCCTAAACGACGCCGTGACAGCCGCCCTGCCGCCCTCAAGCGCATCAAGCGCTTCAAGCCGCTGCCGCTGCCGGTCGCGGCTTTTAACGTCTACATCATAAAACAGCAGATCAGAATCGGGGTAATGCACCGCTCTGCCGCCCGTAAAAAAGCGCAGATCATTCGCAAGCGCGGCGGCGTCCTCCTCGGTCTCGGTCACCATCAGCACCGGCGCATCGAAATGCTCAGACGCACAAAAAGCAAGGTGTGCCCTCACAGAATCCGACACACCGTTTATATTTACGGGGGTATTGTTACGCCCGATATTTTTTTGAAGCTCCTCGAAATCGGCGAGCTCCTCCATTATTTTGTAAAATCCATTCTTCATATCAAACCACTCTCAGCCGTTATACAGCCTTACCGCTTCTTTCACATCCGTTTTTATTATCTCCTCAACAGCCAGCACAGCCCTGACAGCGGTATCGGTCAAGACCTCGGTCTCTTCTTTTGAGAACCTGCCCAGGACAAAGCCGCAGATTTCATCATGGCTCTCTCCCTCCGGGCTGCCTATGCCAAGCTTCACCCGCGGAAAATTGTCAGAGCCCAGCTGCATGATTATACTCTTTAAACCGTTGTGGCCTCCCGCGCTGCCGCAGGCGCGTGTTCTGAGCTTACCGAGCGCCATCGACTTGTCGTCCGATATAACGATTATATTCTCGGGCGGGATATCATAATATGCCGCTACCGGCGCAACGGCCTCGCCGCTCAGATTCATAAACGTCATAGGCTTTACGGCTATCACCCTTTCGCCGCCGACCTCCCCAAGCCCTATATCTGCCTTGAACTTGCTCGGCTTCAGCCTGATATCGTTTTTGGCGCAGAATGCGTCAAGCACGTCAAAGCCTATGTTGTGCCGCGTATTAACATATTTCCTGCCGGGATTGCCCAGCCCTGCTACCATATACATTATGCTCTACCTCTGAAAATTATTAAACAAAACCGCCGCCGGGAATAAGCCTATTTATCTTTCTTTCTGTTTATCGTCCACTGCTCCTTGACCACCTGCTTTGAACGCGCAATAGCCAGAGATTCAGCCGGAACCTCGTCGGTTATCGTCGAGCCCGCCGCCGTATATGCGCCGTGACGCACAACGACCGGAGACACCAGGTTGGTGTTGCAGCCGATAAAGCAGTCGTCCTCTATCGTGGTGCGGTGCTTATGCTCTCCGTCATAGTTCACAACGACCGTGCCGCAGCCGAAGTTGACGCGCTTGCCGACGTCCGCATCGCCTATGTACGTCAGATGCGCGACCTTGGTATCGTCGTCTATGGTCGAGTTCTTTATCTCAACAAAGTCGCCTATCTTTACAGACGAACCGACCTTTGAGCCGGGTCTTATATACGCAAAAGGCCCGACGTTTGTATTTGCGCCAATCTCGCTGTCTATCGCTACCGACTTTAATATATGCGTATTGTCGCCGACCTTGCAGTTGTTGAGCGAGGTATCAGAGCCTATAACACAGTTCTCGCCTATAACGGTATCGCCCTCGAGGATAGTTCCGGGATACAGCACCGTGTCTCTGCCGACCTTTACATTAGTCGTAACATGGATCTTATCGGGGTCTATCACGGTAACACCGCCGAGCATGAGTTCCTCTACCTTGCGGCGGTTCAGTATCTTGCCGACCTGAGCCAGCTGCAGCTTATCGTTTACGCCCAGGATCTGCTCAAAATCCGTCACAAACGCTCCGACGCTCTCGCCGTCTGACAGCATGATCTCTATAACATCGGTTATATAATACTCGCCCTGCGCGTTGTCGTTGTTAAGCCGTCCGAGAGCGCTGCGCAGCTTTTCTATATCAAAGAAATACATTCCGGAATTGACCTCGTTTATCTGCTTCTCGGCGTCGGTTGCATCTTTCTGCTCAACGATCCTGGCTATCTTGCCGTCCTCCCTGACAATTCTGCCGTATCCGTAGGGATCGTCAACATGGGCTGTTATCACGGTAGCGGCGCGGCCGTTTTCATCGTGCTCCGCCTTGACCTTTTTCAGCGTTTCCGCCTCGATAAGCGGCGAGTCGCCGTACAGCACCATAACCGTACCCTGCGCTCCGCCCAGCTGCTCCATGCCCTGCATGACCGCATGGCCCGTGCCGAGCTGCTGCAGCTGATAGGCATACTTAACGCTGCCGCCCAGATACGCCTTTATGTCCTCGGCCTTATGCCCGATAACAACGATATTTTCATCGCTGCCCGCCTCTTTAGCAGTATCCGCGACCCATTCGACAAGAGCCTTGCCTGCTGCCTGCTGAAGCGGCTTTGCAATACTTGACTTCATTCGCTTTCCCTCTCCGGCAGCGAGAATAATACTGTACAAACTCATTTTTATTCCTCCAAAATTTAAATATCATAGTATTAAATTATAACACACCGGCAGGCTTTTTTCAATACCACTATTTTATACTAATATTATAGTTTTTTCGAATATTAATTATACAATTTAACTTAAATCGCTAACTTTTAAAAATACGGCGGGCAGTGCGTATACAGCGTGATTATTATTTAAAATTTTAAAACCCATGTATTTTTTAACAGGTTTTGGGCAAGACTTAAAACCGAGGTGATAAAATGAGTAACAAAAATGAAAAAAACAAGCCCGATAGGGAAAACCGCGAAAACTACGACCGCAGACCCATAGTTGACCCGCCGACCTCCGGCAGCGGCGATGACAAATCACACATTTCCTCAAAGAGAAAAGGATTTTACATAATCCTTTTGCTTGGGATTACTGCTATAGGAATGTATGCCGTTTTAAGCTCTGTTATGTCAGACAGGACTGCCAATGTTCAGGATGAGGTCAGAACAGCCTCGTACTATGCCACGCCGAGACCCGCAAGCGTTCCGGTCACCGCTGCGGTAACGCCGGTGCCGGACGAGCCCGAGAGCACTCCCGCGCCGCAGACAAATGCTCCGGTTCCTACCGCCGCCCCGGCGGCCGAGCCCGGCCAGGCTCCGGTGAGCGGAAAAATAATCAAGGATTTTTCGCTTGATGACCTGATATACTCCGCTACAATGGACGACTGGCGCACCCACAGCGGCGTCGATATCGCAGCAAGCCTTGACACGCCCGTCACCGCGGTAAAGGACGGCACCTTAAAAAAGGTCTATGAAGACAGTCTGCTTGGAACGACCGTTATAATCCACCACCCGAGCGACGGAACCGACAGCGTATACTGCAACCTGAAAGACGTAACGAACGATCCCATCGGCACAGAGCTAAAGACAGGCGACATGATAGGCCGCATTGGCAGCACCGCTGTGTCGGAGCTCAGCGATGAGCCGCATCTGCACTTTGAGATAAGGCTTGACGATGAGAGCCTTGACCCAAAGGAATTTGTAAAGTTTGAAGACGCCGAATACCTCAGCCCGTCCGAAGCCGCCGTGCCGTCCGCCGCACCGTCCGCCTCCTCCGACCCGTACACTGACGAAAACGGCGTTGAGACCATGATAATCGATTAGCGTTTAAAAGCGCAGGCGCCGCAATGCCCTGCGCTTTTACTTTTTGGGGAACCGCCGAAGATGCGGGATACGCCTTGGTTTATTTATACAGCAGCCTGTAGAGCGCCTGGCTGAAGCCGAACTCCTCCATAAGCGCCTCGGCCTTGGCCTTGGCAAGGGCTCTTTTTTCCGGAGGCGAATTATGCCTCACCGCTCTGATAAGCAGATTTTTGGGCGAATGCTCCATATCCACAAATTCAAGCAGCTGCACCCTGTACCCCTGCGCCTCAAGCAGCTTGCCGCGTATAGCGTCGGTCGCCAGTGCGGAAAACCGCTCCTTTATCAGGCCGTAATCGGTCAGCGCCGAGAGCTTATCGGTTTTTATCTGCGCATTGAGCTCATGCTGGCAGCACGGGACGGACATGATTATATCCGCGCCCCACTCTATACCGCTGCACAGTGCGTAATCTGTAGCGGTATCGCACGCGTGCAGGGTTATTATCATATCCGGCCTGAACGCCGGGCGGTAGCCGTTTATGTCCCCGACCTCGAAGCTCAGCCCGTCATAGCCGTATTTTTCCGCAAGGGCAGCGCATTTTTTTATCACATCGCTTTTGAGGTCAAGGCCGGTTATGTGCGCCTTGATATTTTTTATCTCAGTCAGGTAGTAGTAGAGGATGAACGTCAGGTACGACTTTCCGCAGCCGAAGTCGAGAATGTTTATGCTGCTGCGCTCGCCGATAACATCATCTATGAGCTCAACAAACCTGTTTATCTGGCGTTACTTGTCATACATGGAGTTTACGACCCTGCCGTCCTTTGTGAACACGCCTAAGTCAACGAGAGGCGGGATATACGTATCCTGCTTCAGCAGATAGTTCTTCTCCCGGTTGTTCCCGCCGATACCTGCGCCGCCTCTGTCCGCCGCCTTTTTTATGCAGCTCACCTTACCCTTTTTTGAGATCTTCAGCATGTAATAGCTCCCTGCGCTCCATGCGTCCAGCTGCCGAAAGCCGTTTTCCGAGATCAACTCTGCTACAGCAGAGACCGGTTCGCCGGACGGAATATTTTTGTGGAACGCCTGCTTGTCGCTGAAAAGCTCGATCTGATACTTTTCTCCGCCGCCGATATTGCGCAGGGTCAGCTCCGCTCTTTTGTACTTTGCGGTTTTAAGACGCGGATTGCTCACGACCGCCCTCAATATCCTGTCCGAAAAAACATCTTTAAGGCTGCTTACTATATGCAAATTATTTTCCATTTTTCAAAACTCCTTAAGTAGGGGCGCTGCCCCGTAATATGGCGATTTAAGCAAATGCTGCGCCCATGCTTAAAAATCAAGCGGAAGCCGCCGGTGAGGCGGAGGACGTCTTGTTATATTACAAATCCGCCGTTTACGCCAAAGACCTGCCCGGTTATAAAGGCTCCGCCGCCGCCCGCAAGGAAGCAGGCAAGTCCCGCCACGTCCTCCGGCGTGCCTATCCGCATCAGCGGCGTCTCGCCGATAAGCCCGCGCCTTGTCTCCGCGTCCAGCTCCATGTTCATATCGGTATCGATAAGCCCGGGAGCTATGGCGTTTACACGTATGCCCGAGGGGCCGAGTTCCTTGGCAAGAGCCTTGGTCAGCCCGATAAGCCCCGCCTTTGAAGCGGAATACGCCGCCTCGCACGATGCTCCCGAGACCCCCCACATAGACGAGATGTTGATGATGCAGCCGTCCTTTTTGTTTATCATATATCCGAGCGCTGCCTTTGTCACCCGGTACGCTCCGCCAAGATTTACATTGATTATTCTCTGCCACTCGCTCTCGCTGCAGTCGGTCATAAGCGATATCTTTGAGATACCGGCATTGTTCACCAGAACATCAACACCGCCGAAGCGGCTGTTTATCTGCTCAAACATTGCCCCGACCTCCTCCGGACTGCCGACGTCCGCCCGCAGCGCGGCAGCGCCTATGCGCGAAGCCAGAGACTCCGCCGCCTCTTTTGAACTGTTGTAGTTTATTATCACTCTGTATCCGCTTGCGGCAAATTTTTCGGCCATCGCCGCGCCTATCCCGCGCGAGCCTCCGGTTACCAATACAGTTTTCATAGCTTCTTCACCTTATCTTTACATTATAGTTTCTGACCGCTAAATCTTAATCCATAAAAACACGGCTCCCCATCAGCCGAGCTGCCATTACCTGCCGAGGTTTGGATCTATCCTAAGTTTTAGGATAGCAGACAATACCATGCAAAGGTGTTATGCAAACTGCGGCAGGCGAACGTAGTGAGCGCGGAGGTGCGCAGACACGGACGGATTTATAACTAAACGAATTATGCAATCTTTAATTTTTGCCTCTCCCTCGCCTCCGCACCTATCGCGTTCGCCTAAAGGCTCACCTGCCGAGGTTTGGGTCAGCACCTTTTACTAAGTGCTGTATGTGTAGATTTAGGCATCAAATCAGCCCGTCACGTCCTAATCCCTGCGTCAAAGCAAGCTCTGTATCGTTCTTTTCCACCTCTTAGGTGGAAATTCGCTCACGCCGCTGCCTCTCCTCTCAAACCGAAACCCGCTGCCGCTGGGCTTTCGGTTTGTAACCCATGGTATTCCTATGGGGCTGTCTGATAAACTTTCTTAAAAACCGTTCCTCGCCTCCGCACCGCGTCAAAGCAAGCTCCGCTTGTTCGTTTCCGTGCAAAGCACGAAAAGCTCACCCGCTCCGCTGCTTTTCCTTTCAAACAAAAGTCCGCTGCGCTGGGACTTTTGCTTGGTTAAGCAGGACTTGTCTGCCGAAGTTTGGATCTATCCTAGGTTTTAGGATAGCAGACAATACCATGCAAAGGTGTTATGCAAACTGCGGCAGGCGAACGTAGCTTGCATCAATCCCAAAGATTTCGGATTACGCATAGAATGCAGCTTTTATAAAATGCAGGCAACGCCTTGCAAGGCGTTATATATAAAAACAGACACGAGTCCGCCGCATTGACAGCGGAGCCGTGCCCTTTTGTTTAAATATCGAACTTATCGTGGATCACTCTGACTGCTCTTTCGGCGTTTTCAAGTTTGATAAGCACTGACACCTTTATCTCTGAGGTCGATATCATGTGAATGTTTATGTCGTTGTCATAGAGCGCCTCAAACATTTTTGCGGCAACGCCCGGATTGTTTACCATACCGGCGCCGACGATAGAAACCTTTGACAGATCGTCCCTGTGCGTCACCTCATCATAGTTGAGGATATTTTTAAGCTTTTTTATTACCTCAAGCGTCTTTTTCTCGTTATCTCTGGTAACGGTAAAGGCAATATCCTTTGTGCCGTGGCGGCCTACCGACTGGAGGATCATATCCACATTCACATTTTCACGCGCAAGCTCCGAAAAAACTCTGAAAGCGATACCCGGCTTGTCTTCAAGACCGACTATTGCAATTCTCGCAACGTCATTATCGCGCGTTACACCTCTTATCAACATTTTTTCCACGTTTACTACCTCCTTAACAAGAGTGCCCGGCACTCGCTCAAAACTTGATTTAACTTCCAGTTCAACATTATATTTCTTAGCCATTTCAACGCTTCTGTTATGCAGCACGTTTGCACCGAGGCTCGCAAGCTCCAGCATTTCATCATAAGTTATCTCATCGAGTTTTTTAGCATTCTCACAAATCCTCGGGTCTGCCGTGTACACTCCGTCAACGTCCGTATATATCTCGCACTTGTCAGCATGAAGAGCCGCAGCTATAGCGACCGCAGAAGTGTCGCTTCCGCCTCTGCCCAGGGTCGTAATGTCGTCATACTTGTCTATTCCCTGAAAACCCGCAACAACGATTATCTTACGCCTGTCGAGCTCTGAGCGCATACGCTCGGTATCTATGTTGTTTATACGCGCATTGCCCGAGGTGGCGTTGGTGTTAAACCCTGCCTGCCAGCCGGTAAGCGATACTACCGGACAGCCAATCTTCTCGATGGCCATGGCAAGCAATGCGATAGAAATCTGCTCGCCGCTTGACAGAAGCATATCCATCTCGCGCTTTGAAGCGTCAGGGTTTATCTCGTTTGCTTTTTCGATTAAATCATCGGTTGTGTCTCCCTGTGCCGATACCACAGCCACAACCCGGTTCCCGGCTCTGTAGGTCTCGGTTATGCGCTCCGCAACATTCATTACCTTTGCCGCATCGGCAACCGAACTGCCTCCGAATTTTTGAACGATAAGTGCCAAAAAAATCCCTCCTGTTATTTTGCTCCGCAGCCCTAAAGGCTGCAATATCAGTTATTTTCAATTATGCTTGCTCCGATATTGTCGGGGCTTAAAATGTGAAGTTTCCAATCTTTCATTTTATCCAAAAGCACACGGCTTATACTGCACCCGAAAGCCCGGTTGTCCGCTTCGATTATCGCTATGATAGTAGGCCCCGCACCGCTGAGGTATACGCCCAGGGCTCCGTTGTCATAGCACAGCCTGAACAGACTGTCCATATTAGGTATCAGCCGCCGCCTGTAGTTCTGGTGCAGCTTGTCGCCGACCGCCGTTCTGATGTTCTCATACTTGCCGGATATAAGGCTTGCTGTGAGCAGCGCGCTGTGCCCGGTGTTATACACCGCGTCTCCGTGTGGAACCGATTTCGGCAGCACCCCCCGCGACTTTTTTGTCTGAAGATAAAAATCCGGTACAAGCGCCGCAAAACGCAGCGCCTTGTCATCAAGCTCGGTCTTTACATACCGTATAGCGTTTTTTGTCATAACATTGACAGTAAAACCGCCGAGCAGCGCCGGGGTAACATTGTCGGGGTGACCCTCTATATCAGCGGCAAGTTTTAAAAGCTCATCCATCGAAAGTTCGTCTCCGCACAGCCTGTTTGCCGCAACTATCCCTCCGACTATCCCTGCGCTGCTGCTGCCCAGCCCGCGCGTGACCATGATGTTGTTTTTAAGGGTCAGTTTCAGACCCCGGGGCTTATACCCGGTAATATCGAAAACACGCTTCATTGACCTGTATACCAGGTTGTTCTCGTTTTCGGGCAGGAAACTTTTGGAACTGTCGGTTATTTTTATTGTGAGGCCGGCGCCGCCGGTCTCCTCAGCTGTTACATAGTTATAGAGCCCCAAGGCTATACCCATGCTGTCAAAACCCGGACCTATGTTTGCCGACGTTGCCGGAACTCTGACTTTGACCATGTTTATTCAGCCACCAATCTAATCTTATTTAAAAGCTCGTACTTCGCAAGCGGACCGTCTAAAAGCGCTTCAAAATCATACTCCGTCATACTGGGAGATACCACTGCGAACTCGTCCGCATACTCGGCGCCGTCCAGGGTTATAACGTCAAAGCCGTCTCCCGAGAACGGCTCTTCGCCGTTCCTTTTAAACCTTGCGTAAAATCTGCCGGGCAGGGTCTTGGAATCGAGAAGATACCCATCCTCTCCCTCGCTCCAGCCCAGACGTATATGTTTCTGCTTATGCTTTACGGTATCGATTATATCCGACAGCACTGCGCTTGCCGTCGGCAGCGCACCTGCTCCGCGTCCGTAGAACATGACGTCTCCCAGACCCTCGCCGCGCACCATGATACCGTTAAAGACATCGTCAATGCCGGCAAGCGGGTGCGACGACTTCAGGATAGCCGGGCAAACCATGGCATACACACCGTTTTCGGCTCTGGAAGTCATACCGAGAAGCTTTATCACAGAATCGAATTTAGCGGCATACGCCACGTCTTCCAGTGTAATGCCCGATATTCCCTCGCATGGGATCTCGTCGCTGTTTACATACTTTCCGAACGCCAAAGACGCCAATATTGCCGTCTTTCGGCAGGTGTCAAAGCCCTCAACGTCCGCAGTCGGATCCTTTTCGGCATAGCCGTTTTCCTGAGCGCCCTTTAGCGCCTCCTCAAACGAGGCGCCGTTCTTTATCATCTGGGTCAGGATATAGTTGGTTGTACCGTTCAGTATGCCGTAAATATCGGTAAGTTCATTCGCCGCAAGGCTCGTATAAAGAGGCCTGATAATCGGTATTCCTCCGCCGACGCTGGCCTCAAACAGATAGTTTACATTGTTCTCCTCGGCAAGCCTGAGCAGCTCGGTGCCGTGCTTTGCCACAAGCTCCTTGTTTGAGGTAACCACGCTCTTGCCCGCCTGAAGCAGTCTTTTGGTAAAGTCGTACGCCGGGTTGGTACCGCCCATGACTTCCGCCACGACCCCTATCTCGGGGTCATTTAAAATATCCTCAAAGTCCTTGGTGAAGCACTTGTAAATGCTGTCCGGAAAATCCCGCAGATCAAGAATTTTTGCAACAGTTATCTCTTCGCCGCTGCGGCGTTTTATCGATTCGGCATTCGTTGCTATCAGCTCGCCTACGCCGCCGCCGACAACGCCGAAGCCCATTATTCCTATTTTCATTTGCTGTCCCCTCCGCTTTGTGTTTAGTTGTCAAATTTGTTTATTACTATCCCGGTGATGAGCTTTGGCCAGAAAAATGTTGACTTCTGCGGCATTTTCTCGTTTGCCAGAGAGATGTCCTTTATTTCGGAGATCTTTGTGGCGTTAATTAAAAATGCACACTGAAATTCTCCGCTCCTGACCGCCTCGACCGCCTCGGACGCACTCCTTGTATAAACAAGGTTCTGCTGCTCGGCAAGGCTCTTGTCGTCAATGCCGAAATACCTTTCAAGCACCAGCTTATGGAGAATAGTTACGTCAAGGTGCTTATAGGCGTCGCTCTTTCCCGAGATCATGTCGTCTATGATATGAACATCTTTAAGCCTCAGCAGATAGTAATAATTATCGCCGGTATAGAATGCAAACTGCTTCTCGTCAACCGTGTTTCGCAGCTTTGTCATAATGATATCGGCATAATCGCCCTCGGTAAAATATATCTTGGACGCACTGAAATCCTCAGTCAGCATGCTTACCGTCATCTGCTCCGAAAAGTTTTTAACGTTTCTAATCATCCGGTGGGTCGGGAAGATAAACAGACCGCTGTCGTCCATTGACACAAGCATCATCATGGTATAGTCATACGGCTGCGTTCCAACCTCGGTACCGTCCTGCTCGTGCCGGATGTTTCTGTAATTCAGCGCCGTCTCGTACCTGTGATGACCGTCCGCTATGAACAGCTGCTTATTTTCAAACTTTTTGGAAATAACACCGATTATCGCCGGATCCTTGATTATCCAGATGTTTTGTATCACATTATCGTCAGTGGTAAATGTTATGTCCGGTGCGCCGTCGGAGCACTCCGAGATAATATCCGCTATTGCCTGGTCAGGATCCATATACAGCGAATATATCTGGCTCATGTTAGTCCCGGTCGCGGTCATAAGTCCCATCCTGTCGCGCTTAGCCTTTTTAAGCGTCTCCTCATGCGGCATTATGATCTTCTTGGAAAACTCCTCAAGTTCCACCAGCGAAATTATTCCCTTTAAGGAATGTGTCGGAGATTCCTCGTCTCCAAGCTGAAACACCTGCTCGTAGATATAAAACGCAGGTTCATCCTCAAAAACCAGTACCTGTTCGTCGATCCACTTATTGAGGTGCGCCGCGCTTCTTGTGTACTTATTGTTGTTCTCGTCATCGCTTTCAAATTCCATCCCGTAATCCAGCCGTATAATGTTGTACTCGTCCTTGTTGTAGAGTTCCTGCTGTTCCTCCGGCGTGATTATATCATACGGCGGAGCCGTGACCATGTTCAAGTCCTTAAATTTATCTGTATTATATCTTAAACCTTTAAAAGGTATTACTTTTGCCATTTTTATTACCGTCCTTTCGGTATTCAAATTTATGCACGCTATTTTGCGTACAATATGGACACTTTACCATTATGGTATCATTTTCAATAATACAACATATTACGGGCATAGTCAAGGAATATTTGAGAGATTGGTGTAAATATTTTACCAAAAAATTTCTGAATTTTTAGATTTAATCTACAAATACTATTGTTGTAATAATAAAACAAATCAATACTTAACCGAAAGGAGTTTATCATGGGAAAGTTCAGTACAGGAATGCTTTTGGGCGCTGTGTTCGGCGCAGGTCTTGTTATGCTTGACAAGAAGAATATGAAAAAAGCAAAAAAAATGCTGCACAATATGCATATGTAGCAAAAATATTGCGGGGCTGCCGAAAGTTTTTGACTCTGCTTTCGGCAGCCCCGGCGAACGCGGACTTTGGATCGAGAATACATAGCCGTCAAAGCCCGTTTCCGTCCTCTAAAATAATCGTAAAGGGACCGTCGTTCACCAGACGGACTTTCATATCTGCTCCGAAAATACCATGCTGTACGCTTCCCAGCCTGAGCGCAGCTTTTTTGAGAAAGTACTCGTACAGCTCCTCGGCACGGCGCGGCTCTGCCGCTCCGCTAAAACCCGGCCTGTTGCCCCTGCGGCAGTCCGCACACAGCGTGAACTGCGATACGACCAGCAGTCCGCCGCCTATATCTGTAAGCGACAGGTTAGTTTTGCCGTTTTCGTCAGCAAACAGCCGCAGCTTTGCTATCTTGTCCACTGCTTTATCGGCCTTTTCTTCGGTGTCCCCGTTTGAGATACCAAGCAAGACCAGGCAGCCCCGCGATATTTGACCTACAGTCTTGCCGCCTGTCTCAACAGCCGCCTCACTCACTCTTTGTATCAAAAGCTTCATAAATACCGCGTCCTCTCTCTAATCATAAAAAACGCACAGCCAGTTGCACTCAGTCGTGCTTACGACCCTGTGCCGCCTGTGTTTTTCTATCAGTATGCAGTCGCCCGGCCTGAGCGTGACAATATTCTGTTCTCCGCCGCAAAGCTCAAGCTCCGCCGTGCCTGTAAGCAGGCATACAAATTCGTTCTCGTCCTGGTCATACCAGCCGCTTGTGTGGCCGTCTGACACTATCTTTTCTATCCTGACGCTTGCGCTCTCGGCCAATATTTCCACAAGCTCTTTTTCCGGCCTGAAGTTCGGTCTTATAAATATATTTTCTAACATTTCTTCACCCCGCTCCGTATGGCTCATGCACCCTCAACCCCTTTGCAGGCGGAACCGTTTTGGACGGCGCGCTTGGCAGATGGGCCGCGAGCTCCGGAATATTCCGCCTCCGCGCACTGAACAACGCGGACTTCATTACTGAAAAAGTCCTGCATACGCTCCTCCCGGCCGCCGGTAATATTTTTATATAACCGCCGCATACCGCAACGATAGAATCTGCCGGTAAAAATAAATTCATACATTACCTCACGCCGTGACGGCTAAAAATTGCTGCCGTTCCAGCCCCAGTCAGATATCGGGTGATAAGTTATATAAACTGACTTTGCCGGGATAGCCAGCTCCTGCTCAAAGATTTCGCATATCTGTGCGGTTAGCTTGCTGTAAGCAGAGGAGGGGGCGTTTCCGAACAGGCTTACTGAAACGTACGCTCCCTTTTCGAGCTTCTCTCCGGCCATCCACAGATCATAGCCGTCCTCAATACCGACCATCAGAAAATTTTCAGACTTATTAAGCGTGCTTACCGCCTTTCCCAGAGCTGTTTTAACAGCCTCTTTCTGCTCAGGCGTAATCCGATTTGCAATTTTGGATTCGATAAAAGGCATAGCAAATCCCTCCTTATAAGTTATAATATTCATCTTTTGCCATGATACCATACTTTTTGATTTTTATCAAGCATTATAATATTTTTCCTGCGAACAATGTTACGGCGCTGCCGCCCTTTACGATCTGCGCCTCCGGAGCCTTTCCGTTTGTAATAACGGTATCTATCCCCTGCGCGGCGGCAAGCGCGGCAGCCCGGAGCTTCGTTTTCATGCCGCCGGTTCCGCGTCCGGAGCCTGCACCGACAAAAGAAAACATCTGCACCGCTAATAAAAAAGAACGGAATCCGTGAGGATCCCGTCTTGATATTAAAATTATCTCTTTGAGAACTGAGGTGCGCGGCGTGCAGCCTTGAGTCCGTACTTCTTTCTCTCTTTCATTCTCGGGTCACGAGTGAGGAAGCCCTCAGCCTTAAGTATGGGTCTGAATTCCTCGTCAACCTCAAGAAGCGCTCTTGAGATACCGTGGCGAATCGCACCCGCCTGGCCTGTGAAGCCGCCGCCCTTGACGTTGACCAGAACATCAAACTTGCCGAGAGTCTTGGTTGCGTTAAGGGGCTGACGTACAACGACCTTTAAGGTCTCAAGACCAAAGTAATCGTCAATATCTCTCTTGTTTATAGTAATTTTGCCTGTGCCGGGAACCAGTCTTACCCTTGCAACAGAGCTCTTTCTTCTGCCTGTTCCGTAATACTGTACTTTATCTGCCATAATCACTTGTCCCCCTTAATTAAATCTCTCTTGTCCACTCAACAGGTTTCTGAGCGGCATGTTCGTGTTTGTCATCTGCGTAAATCCTGAGCTTCTTCAGCGCCTTGCGTCCCAAGGTGTTGTGCGGAAGCATACCCGAAACAGCAAGCTCCATAGCCTTTTCGGGTCTGTTCTTCATAAGGTCCTTATAAGAAACTTCCTTTAAATGACCGATATAGCCTGTGTGTCTGTACCACTTTTTCTGCTCCAGCTTGTTTCCGGTCAGAACAGCGTCCTTTGCATTGATAATAATAACATACTCACCGCAGTCAACCCCCGGCGTAAATTCGGGACGGTGCTTACCTCTGAGAATGGCAGCGGCAGCAGCGGCAACTCTGCCCATAGGCTTGCCGGCAGCGTCAATCACATACCATTTCTTTTCGATTTCATTAGCTTTAGCCATATATGTTGACATAGTAATGAATACCTCCTAAAATATATATTGGTTAATTAACTTACAAAATAAATGACATCTTAAAAAGATGCCCTCTCAGCGTGCCTGACTATTATAATATGATTTCCCTAATTTGTCAAGCACTTTTTCAAAAAAATTAATTTAGCTCCATTTAAACTCTTGATTTCTCTCAATATCTCTCTTAATCTCTTTTATACTAACACGCCATGTCAAATTTTGTGCAATTTAACAAATGTCTATCATGCAGCAAACCGCCCGGTGGGCTTTAAGCTCCACCCGGGCGGTGCACTGCGGCTCAGCCGCATATTTCATATTGTATTAAAGACTTGATCACTGCATCGGAACTGTCGGTGCATTATCATTTGGCAGAACTATTTCCGCCGTATCTGCTGCATGGTTACCATCGGGCAGAGTCTGGCTCTCACCCTTTGGCTCCTGCGTAAGAGTAAACGCAAATACCAGCGATTTGGCCGCTTTTGCACGTGTTACCTCAGCTTTCGGCTCAAGTTCATTGCCGAGCGCTATAGAGCCTCTTGCTATACCCTGCTCGCTTCTGACAAGGCCAAGGTTATATGCCTCTTTGACCTTTGCATAGAGTGATGAATTAAGCTCGTCTGTGTCAGAAAGCGCGCCCCAGCCTACAAGCGGGATATACGGCGAACCCTCGTACTGAATGTTCGGGTCATAGTTCGGGTCGTCAGGAGACGGAACAGCTCCGTTTTGATTCATGTACTCAACTTTATTCCAGCTGCCGTCCTCATTCTTGCCGTACGCTGCAAGGTATGCATCATAAAGTATGGCGCCCATAGCTTCACGCGTAAGCGCTGCGTCGCTTGGGATATACGCATCTATTACCTCAGGCTCCTTGTCAAATACAGCCGATACTACCGTATCACTCGTGACTATGATAGAATACTCGCGCGCAGAAGAAGCATTATATCCTCCAACCACGATAGAATTGAACAGATATCCGCTGTCTGCACTTGCTACTATCCTGACCGTATCGCCGGAGTTTACCATGAGCCGGGTATCGCTCTGCGGATACTCGCCCTCATACATTACTCCGTATATCTGGCCTGTACCGCCTCTTGCCCAGAGCTGATAGCTGTTTCCTGCCTCAACATTAAAGTGTACAACACCTGTCAGCCAAGACCCATTGCCCGCTGCGGGCTCATCGTTCATGTATTTAGACTGCAGCACATTACCATTGCTGTCGGCCAGCTGTATATTCTTATGATCCTGGAAGTAACAATAAACCGTTATGGTTCCGCTTGCCTTTGCATCATACTTTACGATCTTTTCCGGATTAGAATTACGGAACTCTATTCCGTCCTTGGTAATCGCCGGGTTATCCGGGAACACAGCATCGTCACGTGATTTTTCCACAACTTCAGACGGCGCCGTCAGAGTAAAGTATTCATTGTCGGAAATCACCTGGTTTGCCGTGATTCCTTTGGTTATATTGGCCGTATAAGCCGTGCGCTGCGTCTCATTATATACCATGACGCTTCCGCCCTCGGGCTGCTGAACCGTAACAGTGATATCACCGGACGCCGGTTCTGCACCGCCTGTAAGTGATGCAGTCTGCGCAGCTGCCTCATCAGATGACTGAAGTGCTGCTGCGCCCTCTGACTGAAGCTCTGCATATGTCTTGGTGTAGTTTGTCAGAGTATTTTCATCAAGACCGAACGCTTTTTCCGCGCCTCTTGCAAACTCACCGACCGTTACAGTCTCATTCGGCATAAAGAGATTATTGTCATTCTTGTGGAGCAGACCAAGCTGCAGAGCCTTTTCTATATTATTTCTGTAATAGAATGAGCTCTCCGACTGCTGCGAAGCGCCGGGAACAACTCCGACTGCGCTGACGTCGCTCGCCATCTCCGGGAAAACCTTTGACCAATCGCCTGTTGACGCCGCCTCAACAACACTATCCGGCATGTAGGATACGAGTTCCTGCATTATATCCTTATCGGTATATGTATCATTTGAAGCCACAGACTGGTCGTATATGCTCTGAAGCATTATACGGCACCACTGCTTTGCGGCTGCCTCGCGGTAATGCGTTCCGTCGCTGTTTGCACCGTTTGCCGCATTCTCTGCCGGGGTCTCTCCTGCTTCAACCGAATTGTATATATAAAGTATCTCCCTTTTGTTGCTGAAGCTGTCTATATAATCCTTTGCGCCCTCGTACAGCTCAATAAGCCCTACCTCAGGATCGGACGCAGCCTTTGCACGCATATTTGCCGGAGAGTCCGGATTAAAGCCGTTTGGCTTGTTTGAGTTCTCGCTGTAATTACCCGAACCCGTTCTCGGCATTGCGGTAACCAGCACCGGGGTCATGCCTCTTGCCTTGATAGCCGTCACATACATATCGAGCCATCTGTTATAGCTTGCGTTGTTCTTAGAAAGATTATCCTTTTCTACCGAAGAACCTCTGGAAAAACGGTCAAGGCTTATCGTCTCGTCATTGTGGGCCGAATGAATAAACACATAGTCGCCCTCTTTGCCCGAGACGAGGATCTCGCCGAAGCGGCCCTCGTTATAATTGCTCTTCATAGCACGGCCGCCCATTGAGTAGTTGACGACATTGACCTTTTCGGGGTCAAAGTAGTTGACAAGCGTCTGTCCCCAGGAGCTTATCGTTTCGTTAAATGTATACGTCTTTTGAGTAGAGTCTCCCAAAATGTGGATAGTCGGCTTGTCGCCTGCCTGATTGTTGGCAAGCGGCGTCACCCTTATGCTCTTTACGCCGACAGTCTTAGGGTCACTGCTTGAGGGCAGCGAGCTCGGCTCTATCTCTATCTCGATAAAGTCCTCGCCGGTTGCAAAATCATATGTCCATACGCTGCCGTTCCACTTTGCACTTACTGTGCGCGGCACATTGCCGGCATTATCCCAGGTTGACGTACCCGTCAGCCTGCCTGCATCCATGCCCGTCGGAGCAACTCTGGTGTCGGCGCTTGAGCCTGTGACCTCTACCTCCAGGCGGTAAGCGCCCGGTGCGCCTGTATCGATACGGTAGATCATTCCGCCGTAGTTATAATCGTCTGAATCAAAACCGTTTGTTGCAGCATTTTTAGCAGTGTAGTGAAGGTAAGCCGCATCAGTCTCTGTAACCGACGCTCCGTCTGCGGACAAAGCTATGCGGTCAGGTGATGCAACCTGTCTTTCCCAGCCCTCAGCTCTGATCGCACCTGACTTCTCGACAAAGCCCTGACCTGCTGATGTGCTGTACACCGGCACGCTCTGCATGGCGGTGAAGTCAACGTAGATTTCATCGCCCGAGGGAGGAGCAGACGGGGGTGTTGTCGGATCGGACGGGGTTTCGCCCGTCACATCAAATGCCTCACAGAGCGGCTCCATGCTGCTGAGTGAATCCCAGACAAATACTTTGTCGGCCTCTATGCCCTCCAAAACGACTTGGTCTCCTGTGACGTCTGCCGTCTTCATATCCTCGAGCGCTCCGCCGGCGTTGTACTTAGCGCCGATAACCACGCCGCTCTCTATGTTTTCAAGCGTAACGTATGTATTTCCGTTCTCTGCATATGCCTCCGAAATCACAGCCTCGCCTGACGGCGGAGTTACCGGCGTCGGAGTAGGAGTCGGTGTATCTCCTCCGCTCTCTCTGATTATCTCCTTATATGTAATGCTTATATCCTTTATTGTAAACATATTGTCTCCGTCATTTCCGGGGAATACGCTTATATAAATATTGTTCTTATCCGGAGTTTGCGCAAACTCGTCAAATGCGTCATATGTATTCCACTCGCTTGCCGAATCACCTTTCATAGCTCCGATTATTTTTGAATTTTTAAAATCCAAAGTTACTCTTACGTTCTGTACGGGAGTGTCGCTAAAGTTTGAGCCTGTGCCGTTGAGCCACTGGTTCTCGTTATTTGATGAACCGCTTGTTGCGCCTGCGCCCGCGTCAAACATATTGAGCTGATCCCAGCGTCCCGCATTTATCTTTGCGTAACGCTCATCATATGCCGATGTTGAGAAGCCGGCCATCTGTCCGTTTGTGATCTCAACTGCCGCTCCGTTGTTGCTGCCCCGATAATCCTCGCTCATGTCAAGCGTAAACTCGATCGTTACCGCATCCGTATCAGATATATCGGGTATCAGATCTGAAACTTTCCAATATGCGCCGCCGCTGCCGTTTCCTGTGACCGTAAAGCTGCCGTCTCCGTTGTCCGTAACACTCGCGCCTGAACCGAATGTGGTCGGAGCCGCTGTGATGTCATATGTAACATCTCTGAGGCGCACTACCTGCGCGTCAATCGTCCGGGACTCGCCTTTGCCGCCCGATACGGTAGTCCTGCCTTCCTCGGGAGACGCAATTGTAAAGTAAGAATCGGGAGAATCAAATACAACGTCATAATCGCCTACCGGGATCATGTCTGCTGTATATCTTGCCTCGGTCTCGCCTGCACGTATTGTTGCTGTCGTCTGCTTTATGAGCGCTGCACCCTTGTAGATATTTATATTAATATCCGCATCTCTTTCCGGAGCCGCACCCACGACCGAAACAGTTCCCTGCGCTGTGAATACGTTCTCAGTATCCTGTGAGGGCTCGATCTTAAAGTCAATGCTCTTCTTATTGCCTATCTCTTTGTTTGCAGACTCTCTGACATAAAGTGCAACGCTTGCGTCTATTGCCTGCTCGCCGTTTGCCGGGCGGATAAGCGTAAGCTGCGTTCCGTCATCGCTGACAGTCGCATACTCGCTGTTGCTCTCCCATTTGAACTCGTATCCGCTTGGCGCGGACGGGAGCGCAACTACGTTTGTAGTACCATCGCTTGTATCGATAGTCGTGCTTTCAAGCACGCCGTTAACACCTGCGTATGTATCCGTAAGGTTCATAGGATCCCACTCGCTCTTGCCCTGGCTGAGCCAGAAGTCACTGTTAAAATAGTTTACAGGGTTAAATTCAAGTATCTGCCACTCGTCAAGCACACTTCCCATGCCGGCGCCGCCGTTTTCAACGCTCTCGTTTACTACACGCCCCGAGAGGTCTGCCGGCTCTCCGCTTGAGTTATGTGTACCATACTCATAAAAACGCGCGAGATTTGCCATGTTGTCGGACATATCTCTCCAGCCAAGCGCGCCGATTCCTGCCGCACTTGCACCTATCTCTGCCGTATCATCGATCTCGGTATTGTAGAACGTAATCTGCGCATCCTGCCGCCACGGTCTGCCGTATAATGAATCTGTTATATTATCAAGCAAATTATATACCGTACAGTTGTAGAACAGATATCCGTACGGGTTGTTTGGATCATGGTTAGCCGCTGTGATGGTTGCACCGTAATCTCTGTTAGTCATACCCTCTGCGCCGAGCAGACAGTTGTCAAACACAACTGTTGCATCGCCGTATATATAGTCGGTGCCGCCGATCAGGTTACAGTCTTTGAAATACTGTCTGCCGCTGCCGACCCATACGCTGTCCTGATTTCCTCTTGCTCTTATACCCTCGAGGATTATCCTGTCGCCGTCTATTGCTATGGCATGGCCGCGCTCGTTGTACTTATCAGAGCGCACAAGGTATGCGCTCTCTTCGGGCGTCAGGTCTGTGAGAGCTTCAAGAGCCTTGACCTTTTCCACTTCATTCTCGATCGCAAGTGCTTTTACAACACGGTCTGTTCCCTGAGGGATAGTATCCTCGCTGCATATTGCGAGATTATCGCGCCTTGGGAGCACATCTTTTGTCGCATTGTCTGCGTTTCTATCCTCCTGCGGAGCAACGCCGAAAGTCTTTTCACCCTCGGTTACCATAACAGGTATAGCGTTTACTATATTGAAATTCTTTACGGTGATATCACTGCAATTTCTGTCTATGACAAGCGCCGCCTGGTCGTTAAAATCGCCGAGGTGAGCCTTTTGAACGGGCACGTCCCTATGCGCCACGCCGTCCGTGTCATAGTACGAGATGGTCTCTACGCCCGTGAGAACCTGACCGAGACGGTATGCCGTGAACTGCTCATCGCCGGGATTATAACCCGTCCATGTGCGCGGATCGCTCCAGTTGACCTTTGGGTCATAGTTTCCGTCAAGGCCTGTGTTGCCTGCGCAGTAACTCGTGCAGTAGTACCAGTAAAGGTTTACTGTACCTTCTGTTCCCGGAGTCTGCTGCAGCGTGATATACTTCATGCTCTGCAGCTTGACCTGCTCTTCATAATTGCCGGGGTCCACATTTATCGTGACCCTGTACTCTTCGCTCTGCGGATTTATTTCAGCCGCAGCTGCAACGGCTTCGCTTATCGTCCGGTAATCGCCGCTTGCGCCTACAGTTATGGTCGTCGCCGACGCCAGCTCCGGTGCGTCGCCGGGCTCTGCATACGTAAACACAGCGGGAGTAAGCATTGTAACGAACACCGTTATTGCCGAAACCAATGCCAAAATCCTTTTTCGCATAAAATCTCTTCCTTTCTTATTTTTATAAATTGTACATTGCTTTGGATATAATTATACGTCAAAATCACTAAATTTAATAGTGCCAATCCACTTAAAAACTACCATGCCAATTTCTATTGAAAATATCTCCGGTATGTGCTATACTAAATATAAGAAAATGAAAGGAGCGCGCGCATTGAAACTTGACAGAGGCTCGGAAACACCGATATACATACAGATATACAATTTCATCGCAGGAGAGATAACGAACGGCTACCGCGCACCCGGCGAGGCGCTGCCCACAAGGCGCGCGCTGTGCAGGGAGCTCGGCGTATCTCCTGCAACGGTCGAAAACGCTTACGGCAAGCTGATATCAGACGGATATATAATCTCACGCCCCGGCAGCGGATACTATGTTACTATGGACAGAGCCGCCCCGCCTGAAGCGAAGCCTGCAAGCGGCAATATTTACAACTTCAGCAGCAACGGCGTTGAGATATCAAAGCTGCCGTTTGCCAAATGGTCGAAGCTTATGATAAGCACGATACGCGAGAACACCGACCTCTTTCAGCACGGCGAAAAGTACGGCGAATACTGCCTCAGAAACAGCATCCGCCGTCTGCTGTACCGCACGCAGGGGATACGCTTCAGCCCCGAGCAGGTGATAATCGGCCCCGGCACGGACGACCTTATGCGGGATCTGTTCTTGCTGACCGGCGGCAGATATCCGCTGCTTATGAACAACTACTACAACTACAGGGTGAAGAACGTTGCCGATGAGCTGGGTCTTGGTATTGAGTATATTGAGAACTGTGACTGCGGAATAGAGATTTCAGAGCTTGAAAGGTACAAGACCGGTCTGCTTTATCAAAAACCCACACACGATCTGCCGACCGGCTCTACACTCTCAAGCGAGCGGCGCGGGGAGCTTATAAAATGGCTCGGAGGCAACAGATATATCCTTGAGGATCTGAGCGAAAACGACTTTTGCTATGTAAAGCGAAAAAAAACTTTGTGGGAGCTGTCGGGAGGCGAAAACGTTATACTCATAGGCGGCTTCTCGACCACTATTGCGCCGTCAATGAAGATCGGCTATATCATACTGCCGGAACCGCTTATTAAGCTGTGGACTGACGGAAAACGCTTCTACTCAAACAGAGTGTCGCGCATTGAGCAGGTAACCTTGTCCAGGTTTATAGACCTTGGGTACTACGAACAGCATGTAGGGTATATGAGAAGCATATACCGCGAGAAGATGAACACGGTAAAGGGCGCAGTCGCGGAGACCCCTCTCGCGCGGTGCACAAGGCTGAGCGGCTGTGACGAAGGGCTGTTCTGTCTGGCGCAGTTTGATATAAGCCTCAGCGAAAACGAGAGCTATCAGCTTCTGATGAAAAACGGCGTAAAAGCGAGTACGCTCTCGTCCTGCATAAAAAATGCGGCGCTGTCACGCTATCCGCTGAACACATATATCATAGGATTTGGGGAACTGAAAATCTCTCAGATACAGGACGGTATAAGGAAGTGGGCACGGGCGTGGAGGCCATATATTACAACGTAGGAACGTAGGAACGTAGGAACGTAGGGATTAGGGATTAGGAATTAGGAATTAGGCTGACAGAGGTTATCGAACCAAACAAAAGTCCCGGCGCAGCGGACTTTTGTTTGAAAGGAAAAGCAGCGCAGCGAGTGAGCTTTTCGTGCTTTGCACGGAAACGAACAAGCGCAGCTTGCTTTGACGCAGGTGCGTAGGCGAGGGAGTGTCGCATAGAATATGTTAAGTTGCTTATACTATCAGCCCGTTTCCGGGGCTGCGCACCTCCGCGCTCACTACGTTCGCCTGCCGAAGTTTGCACTAACCAAAATTGTTATTTGGTTGGATAACTCAGTTAAATATTGAGTTTATCCTAAATTTTATGATAGCACATGACGCTTTGCGCAAAGCGTTAAACCATAATTTCAGCCGAGAATTAATCCGTCACATTCATAATCGCTAATCCCTACGTTGCTACCGAAGTTTGCAGTAAAAAATATTATTTGGTTAGATAACTTAGCAAATTTGAGTTTATCCCAAAGGTTTTCGGATAAGTGCAAGCGTCGGTAGGTGAGCCTTTAGGCGAACACTTTAGGTGCGCAGGCGAGGAAGAGGCAAAAAAAGAAAGATTGTATAATCCGTTTAGTTGTAAATCTGTGCGCGACTGCGCACCTCCGCGCTCACTACGTTCGCCTGCCGAAGTTTGCATAACGCTTTGCGCAAAGCGTTATATGCTATGCCAACGTTCAGGATAAACTCAATATTTGACTGAGAATAAACCCGTCTCCGCCCTAATTCCTGCGTCGAAGCAAGCTCCGCTTATTCGTTTCCGCGCAACGGTGTTAGTACAAACATCTATAATATCAAAAAGGCATACCGCGGTAAATTTGCGATATGCCCATTTTATTGTAAATATTACGCTTTACTATTAATTCTCCAACTCACTTGAAAGCCCGCCGCCCGAGGAGGAGCCGCTGCCCGAGGAGCCGCTGCCCGAGGAGCCGCTGCCCGAGGAGCTGCTTCCTGAGCTGCTGCTTGAAGAGCTGCCCGATGAGCTGCTGCCGGAGGACGAACTCTCTGAGCCGCTGCCCGACGAACTCTCGGAACGGTTTGAACTGCCCGAGCTTCCGCTCTGCGAGCTGCCTGATGAGCTGCTGCCGGAACCGCCGCCTGATGAACTGCTGCCTGAGCTGTTTGAATCCCCGGAACTGCTTGACGAGCTGCCGCTTCCCGAGCTGCCGCCCGATGAACTCTCAGAACGGCTTGAACCGCTGCCGGAGCTGCTGCCCGAGCTTCCGCTCTGCGAGCTGCCGCCCGATGAGCTGCCTGAGGAGCTGCTGCCCGACGAACGGTCGCTTGAGGAGGAGTTGCCCGACGAACTGCTGCCCGATGAGCTGCCGCCCGTTGAGCCGCTGCTTGAGCTGCCGCCGCTGCGCGGTGCGCTTTCCGTCTCGGCTTCAGTTACGCTTGGCTCCGAATTGTTAAAATTGCCAATCCAGCCGGAAACGCTTATGCTGACCCAATATATAATGAAGCCAAGCACAAAGCCCAGCGCGGCAAGCAATAATATCTTTGCTATTCTTTTTCCAATACCGCGTTTGCGCTTAGGCTGCGGCGGATACTGCGGGGCATACTGCGCAGAACGCTCCTTACGCCTCCGCTGTTTTTTCCCTGAGGCGTTCGGGTCATACCGGTAATACTGTTTTTTGGCGGCGCTGCTGCCGTGCGTGCGTTCGCCCCTTTCAAGCTCACGCAGCCTTGAGCTGTTCTCAAAGCCCGGAGTATTTGAGTTGACCGCCGGGAAAGCGACCGTCCTGTCGCCCAAATCTTCTCCGCGCCCATCGTCCGTGTTTTTTATGTATTCGGTTTCGGCCGCTGTTTTTTGCTGCACAAGCGCGCTTCCGCAATACTTACATATCTTGTCGCTGTCGCCGACCTGTTTACCGCAGAATTGACAAATCATTCCATAACCTCTTTCCATAATAATTACACTAATTATATCACGTTTTTCCGCATAGTCAATACAACGATTTCATAAATATCATACCCGTACGGGCGGGCTCTTTGATATATTTCAATAACCCCATTAAAAACGCACTCCGGGCAGAGTGCGCAGTTTGAGGTATTTAAAAATTTATCTTCTTATATCGGTACCGCACGTTAAGCGCCAGCCCGACCGCCAGCATTGTTGTCGCAAGCGATGAGCCGCCGTAGCTGAAGAACGGCAGCGTTATGCCGGTTATCGGGAACAGGCCGATGCACATCCCTATATTTTCGAACGACTGAAACGCAAGCATTGCCGCAACCCCTGCGCAGATATAAAGTCCCTCGCTGTTTCTGGCGTTTATGCCGATATACAGGCACCTGATTATTATTGCGGACAAAAGCACTATCACCGCAATGCCGCCTATCATTCCCAGCTCCTCGCACACAACCGCGTATATAAAGTCGGTATGCCGCTCCGGAAGCAGATTGTTATAGCGGCTCGCACCGTTATAGAGCCCCATTCCGGTGAGCTTGCCGCTGCCGACCGCCGTTCTTGACTGTATGACCTGAAAGCCGCTGCCTGTCGGGTCGTTTTCGGGGTGAAACAGATTTATTATCCTGTCTTTCTGATACGGCTTGAGCAAAAAGAACCATGCAAGCGGACAGGCCGCCGCCATGGCCGCAAACCCGCCCAGGATATACTTATAGCTGAGCTTTGCCATAAAGAGCATGGCGACCGCCATCATCACAAACACTATTACGGTTCCGAAGTCGGGCTGCAGCAGCATAAGCACGCACAGTATGACCGGCTGCAGCAGCACCTTGCAGAGGTTTTTCGGCTCGTTCAGACCCTTGCCCGTTTCCGCCAGCTGCTTTGAAAAAGTTATCACAAAGCCTATCTTGACAAGCTCTGCCGGCTGAAAGCTGACAACGCCCAAGTCAAACCAGCTGCGCGCACCGTTGCGCTCACTGCCTATACCCGGTATCAGTACCAGCGCCAGAAGAAGCACACAGGCCGCGAAAATATATTTTGAAAGCCGCGCCAGATAGTCGTAATCCAAAATGCTGATCACGATTATCCCGATCAAACCGACAAAAAGCGCGGCGGTCTGCACGATCACATACCGCACAGAACCGCTGCCGCCCGCACTGGAGATCATTACTATCCCAAAAACGGCAGCTGCGACCGTCAGGGCTATCAGCACAAAGTCAATGTTCCTGACCGCATCGCGCAGGCCTCTTGTTTTCTCTAACATCAAATTACCTCATTATCAAATTTCATCCCGCTTTATGCTCAGTGCAATTCCGTCTCCGACGGGGAGAACAACAGTCTCAAGCTGCTCATGAGTGCACAAAAGCTTTACATAGTCCCTAAGACGCTTAACGATCGTCCGCTTTCTGTGCAGCACCAGCTCGTCTGTCGCGGTCATTCCCTTATAGAGCACGTTGTCGGACACGAGCAGTCCGCCCGGACAGAGCATACTCATGCAGCTTTCAAAAAACGCTCCGTACTGAGCCTTTGCTGCGTCTATAAATATCATGTCATACCGTCTGCCGCTGCGCGCAAGATTTGGCAGCACCTCTGCTGCATCGCCGGTATAAAGCGTGACAGCGCCGCAAAGACCGGCCTTTTTGAAGTTCCCGGCGGCTGTTTCGGCGCTGTCTTTATTTATCTCGATAGTGTCAATCTTTTCGGCGCCCGCCTGCGCCATACATATCGCCGAGTAACCTATAGCCGCACCGACCTCCAGCACGCTGCGCCGTCTGCCGAGCTTTATCAGCAGCTCAAGCAGCTTTATGGTCTCCGGCTGGGAGATAGGCACCTCGTGCTCCGCAGCATACAGTTCCAGCTCTCTGAGCAGCCCGGTACGCTCGGGGAGCATATCTCTTATATATCTTATTATATACCCATAATTAATACTGTCATCGATCATGAAAACACATCCCTCCGTGCGCTAATCATCGGCCTCTGCCGTGGGTGCAGGTGTGGGAGTGCTTTCGTCGACAGGCATTCCGTTGTTTAACAGCTCTATCTTCTCCTCATGCTCGTCAAAGGTCTGCGAAAAATAGTTCTTTGAACCGTCAGGCGCTGCCACAAAATACATATAGCTCGTCTGAGCGGGATTAAGCGCCGCTCTGACTGCCGCGCGGCTCGGAGAACATATGGGGCCGTACGGCAAACCCTCGTACATATACGTATTATACGGAGAATCTATCTCGGTATCCTCCTCGCTCAGCACCGGCTTTCTCTCGCCGAGTATATACTGAACGGTCGCGCAGGATTCCAGCTTTCTTCCATCATAGAGCCTGTTGTTGAAAACAGACGAGACCAGCCTCATTTCATCAGTATTGGCCGCCTCGCGCTCTATCACCGAGGCAAACGTCACAACATAGTCAACGCTGTCGGTGGTTCCGCTGGCGTTGTATGCCGGCATAACGTTTGAATTAAAAGCATCCAGCATCATAAGGATAATATCGTGCACTGAGGTTCCCGGGTAGATCTGATACGTGGCCGGGTAAAGGTAGCCCTCCAGCCTGTTTTCGCTTCTTGGTATCAGATTTACAAAATCATAGTCGAAAACGCCGTAGTTTATCTCGTTCATAAACTCATCACGGTCAACCAGACCCTTTTCGACAAGCAGGTCTGCGATCTGCGAAAGCTCGTAGCCCTCGGGTATCACGACCTCGACCTGCTCGCCCACTCCGCCCTCTGCATAGCTGCCGAAAGTTTCAAGCAGCTCGTTATAGCTCATAGACGGCGACACCGAATGCCTGCCCTGCTGGAACATATACCGGTCTCCCGCATACAGCCTGAACAGAAACGGATAATCAATGATGCCGCGGTTTGCAAGCAGATTTGCAACATTCGAGGCGCCCGCGCCCGCCGGGACCTCGACGACATACATCTTGTCGTCACCCCCTATGCCGTTGATCTCGCGGTATGCCAAATATCCGCAGAAGCCCGCGCCCGCAAGTATGACGGCCGCAATAAAAACGCACAGTGTAATCCGCCTTAAACGCTTTCTCTTCTTTTTCTTAACGGCCCTCATCGCCTCACGCGCGTTTCTTCTCGCTTCAAGCTCTTCAATGGTTTTATAATTATTGTCCACCTGAATTTCCTCCGTTTATGTATGATATTACTCCGCCTCGCAGATCCCGGTATCGGTAAATATCCTATCGACCCGCATATCATGCTCGCTGCGGCAGACTTCTGCTGTCAGACATTCACTGAAGCACAGCCCGGCAGAGCAGCCCTCATATTTTTCCAAAAAGCGGTCGTAATAACCTCCGCCGTAGCCTATGCGGTAGCCTGAGCGGTCAAACCCAAGCCCCGGCACCACCGCCAAATCTATATCCGCCGCCTTAAGGCTCCGCACGCGTCCGCTTTCGATCAGACTGCGGCGCGGCTCCGGTATGCCGTAGGCTCCCGCACAAAGCTCATCGGCGCTGCCTATCATATACGGAACCATGGTGCGCTCTGCCGTATTGCAGACCGGCACCGCAACGTTCTTGCCGTCCGCAAACGCCCTCCTTACGATCTCTGACGTTTCGGCCTCGCTGCCGACCGACAGATACACAAACACCGTCCCTGCGCTTAAATACTCAGGGCTTTTTATCAGGCTCTCTGCAATTATACGGCTCTTTCGCCGCCTGAGCTCAGGCGGTATCGCGTCCCTGAGCCTCCTCAGCTCTGTCCGCTGCGCTCTCTTATCCATTTTTCCCATTCCTCCGCGGTGATGCGCGACACATGCTCGGTTCTGATATCTCCTGTAAAATCATTCTTTACGTCCCGGTTTGTATGATGATATACAAAGCCGCATTTTTCCTGTACACGGCGCGACTTCTCGTTGCCGCTGAAGTACCCGCACCATATTGCCTTAAGCTTCAATTCCGTAAAGCCGTACCGCAAAAGCTCACGGACCGCCTCCGGGATAAGCCCTCTGCCCCAATACGGTACTCCTATCCAGTAGCCGATCTCGCCCTCGTCCTCAGCGATATCAAAATGACTGTTCATGCCCCGCACAAGCCCGGCACATCCAACAGGAAGCCCCGTTTCCTTAAGCACGGCGGCAAACGTCCCGTCCGCAGAGAGCACGTCTCTTATCACCCCGCGGCTGTGCTCAACGCTCGTATGCGGCGGCCAGCCCGCTATAGGCCCAACCGCCGGATCCTTTGCGTATTTGTAAAGCTCCGCGGCGTCGTCCTCGCACCAGGGACGCAGGATAAGACGCGCTGTTTCAAGGTTTGTCATAGCCGCCCCCTAAAACTGCATCTTTTTGAGGGTTTTTCTGCCCTTATCGTCTCCGAGTATATAATCGACTATCTCTGCGCCAAATTCAAGAGCCTTGCCCGCACCGGCAGCGGTTATAAAATTGCCGTCGCGCACAACGCCCAAATCCGAGAGTTCTGCATCGCCCAGGCTGTCCTCAAAGCCCGGGAAGCAGGTCGCACGCCTGCCGTCCAGCAAGCCAAGCTCGCCCAGTATCATCGGAGCCGCACAGATAGCCGCAATAAGCTTGTTTTCCTTTGCGCAGTGCTCGATTGCCCCGCTGACCACCGGGCTCTTTTGAAGATTGAGCGTGCCCGGCATTCCGCCCGGCAGAATAATGCCGCTGATATCAGACATATCAACATCAAGGCAGTCGGGCTTTACATATACTCCGTGCGTGCTGCACGGCATATCGGAGCCTATGCCCACAGTCTTTATATCGATCGCTGCGCGGCGTATAACGTCAAGCGGCGCTATAGCCTCGGTTTCCTCAAAGCCGTCAGCCAAAAACATATACAGCATAATAACCTAAATCCTTTCTTACAATAAATATTTATTAAATCATAAATCCGTCTTATTTATCTCCGCGCTTCTCATAGCCTTTGACGGTCAGGATAAATTTCGGCAGCGCCGCAAACCGTCCGAGCCTGCTCGGATTTTTGCAGAACCTGTAAAACCATTCAAGATTGAGCTTTATAAATATATCGGGCGCACGCTTTACCACGCCGGCGAACACGTCAAGCGCACCGCCGACGCCCATGCACAGATTAACGTTTGAAAGCCTCCCCATATTGTCGGATATCCACTTCTCCTGCTTAGGTGCGCCGAGGCATACAAGCAGCAGCTTTGCGCCCGAAGCGTTGATCTTATCGGCTATATCTGCGCTTTCGGAGTCGCTGAAGTATCCGTGCTGGACGCCGCTGATTTTAAGACCTACGTACTTCTCCCTGAGCTTTTGGGCAGCGGTCTCCGCAACGCCCGGCTTTGCACCGAACAGAAATACGCCCTCGCCGGTCTTTCTTATGCTCTCGAGCAGGCCGCAGGTCAGATCAAAGCCCGCCACTCTCTCGGGCACCGGTGTTTTAAGCATCTTTGCCGCGTATACTACGCCTATGCCGTCGGGAGTGCACATATCCGCAGAGTTCAGCACCTTTTTAAACTCTGCGTCCTCATGCGCCGCCATAATTATCTCCGGGTTCGGTGTAAATATAACGGACGTGCCCGGGGTTCTCACCATTTGCTCCGCCTTTTTCAGCGCGTATGCCGCCGTTATCTTATCGACCTTAACACCCAATATATCTACAGTATTTCTCATTCTCAAGCTCCTTTAAAGACAGATATGAAATTCCTGTTATATTATACCACAACTTAAAAATGTATGCAAGAATTTAACACTTTTGTTTTAATGTTGTAAGCTTTTGCAACATATTGTAACAATATATCTCCCGGCAGCGTTCATTCACAAATTGTTTACATAAAATCTACCGTTTGTTAATGCCAAAATTAAGGTTCCTTTAAGGAAACGATTATATATTTAACTTGCGCAAGTTAAATTTGTGTAAAATCTAAAATATTACGGAGGCAAAATATATGAACAAAGAGCTGTTTTTTGAGCCTGCCGACATGAAGTTCCGGCATGAGTTTAAATATATAATAACGTTCAGTGATTACCTTATACTGCGGCAGAGGCTGTCCGCCGTTGCGGAGCTTGACCCAAACGTACCGCCGTACGGCAATTATAGTATACGCAGCCTTTATTTTGATAATGTATACGATTCCGCGCTGAAAGAGAAGCTGGACGGAATTAACAACCGCGAAAAGTTCAGGATAAGGCTGTATAACGGAGACGACAGGTTCATACGGCTGGAAAAGAAGAGCAAGCTAAGCGGGCTTTGCAGCAAGATATCGGCGCAGCTCACGCGAGAGGAGACCGAAAGGATCATCGCCGGAGATATCGAGTGGATGAAAGAGCAGGAGCGCGGACTGCTTGTAGAGCTGTATTCCAAAATGAAGTTCAAGCTGCTCCGCCCGCGCGTGATCGTCGACTATATACGGGAGCCGTATGTTTACAATCCCGGAAACGTAAGGGTCACGCTTGACTACAACATCCGCACCGGACTTACGAGCACTGCACTGTTTGATACGCAGCTGCCAACTGTGGCGGCGGGCTCGCAGAGCTATCTGCTTGAAGTAAAGTACGACGAGTTTCTCCCCGGCATAATCAGGGATATTGTGCAGCTTGAGAGCCGGAGAAATACCGCGTTCTCAAAATACGGAATATGCCGTATATACGGCTGATTAACAAGAAAAGGAGTTTTATTATGAGCTTTAATGATATTTTTAAATCGAACTTTCTGGAAAATGTTTCTTCGGTTTCGGTAACGGATATGGTGATAGCAATGGCTCTGGCCTTTGCTATAGGCCTGTTTATCTTTGTTGTATACAAAAGGACGTTCAGCGGCGTTATGTATTCCTCCGGCTTCGGTGTGACGCTGATCGCCCTGACGCTTATATCCACATTTGTTATCCTCGCGGTAACCAGCAACGTGGTGCTGTCTCTCGGTATGGTCGGCGCACTGTCCATAGTACGCTTCAGGACTGCAATAAAGGAACCGCTTGACATCGCATTTTTGTTCTGGTCGATCGCGGCAGGAATAGTTCTGGCAGCGGGCATGATACCTCTCGCGGTGTTCGGCAGCGTCCTTATCGGCGTGATACTGCTGATATTCTGCAACAAGAAGCCGTCCGACAGCCCGTATATCCTGGTAATAACGTTTGAGGAAAGACGCGCGGAGGACGAGATACTGGAGTTTCTCAAAAGCAGCGTCAAAAAGATGGTGATAAAGAGCAAGACTGTCTCAAAGGACGGCAGCACAGAGCTGAACTACGAGGTGCGCCTTAAAGACAACAGCACCGAGTTCATGAGCAGCCTTGCCGGTATGCACGGCGTGACGAGCGCCGTCCTGGTAAGCTACAACGGCGAATACATGAACTGATAAAGGGCGGTGAAGCTATGATTAAGCACAAGAGCATTACCGTTATATGCTGCGCCGTACTTGCCGCTGCGCTCCTGTTCACCTGCCTGTTTGCGGCGGACAGGATACCGTTTATAAAGCACGCGGATAATTCCGCCTCATCCCTCTATGCCGAAACGCTGTTTGACAGAAGCTATGTACACTCGATAAATATCGAGGTCAGCGAGACCGACTGGAGCGCTATGATCGAAAACGCACAGGCCGAGGAATATATCAGCTGCAGCGTCACGATAGATGGCACGCAGATAAACAACGTCGGCGTGCGCCCAAAGGGCAATACCTCTCTTACAAGCGTCCGGAGCATGGACTCTGAAAGATACAGCCTGAAGCTTGAATTTGACCACTACAACGACGGCGGCAGCTATTATGGGCTCGACAAGCTCTGCCTGAACAATATCATCATGGACAACACATATATGAAAGACTACTTCAGCTATGTACTAATGGAGGAGGCAGGGGCTTATGCGCCGCTCTGCAGTTACGTATACGTAACGCTGAACGGCGAGGACCATGGTCTGTTTCTGGCGGTGGAGGCTGTTGAGGAAAGCTTTGCCAAAAGGAACTTCGGCTCAGACTACGGTGAAATATATAAGCCCGAGAGCATGGGCATGGGCGGAGGCGGCGATCGCATGGAGCCGCCCGATACGGGCAATATGCCCGATATGGGAGAAGCTCCTCCGAACATGGGCGAGGCTCCTCCGGCACAGGACAGCGCCGCTGACACTCAGCCCGGCGGAGCGCCTGATATGAGCGAAGCGCCTCCGAACACGGGCGCAGACGGAGGCGCTCAGGCAGCGGATAATGCCGCCTCGGCACGGCCGGATGAAGCGGGCGGCGGACGCGGCGGCATGGGCGGCGGACGCGGCGGCATGGGCGGAGGTCCCGGCGGCATGGGCGGCAGCAGCGCGGTCGCACTCCGGTATCAAGGCGATGAAATTGAAAGTTATTCCGACATATTCGACTATGCCGTATTCACCCCCGATACGGCGGACAAAAACCGTCTTATCTCAGCTATAAAACAGCTCAATGAGGGCGAAGCTCTTGAGGAGGCAGTGAATATTGACGAAGTTCTGAGGTATTTTGCCGCCCACAACTTTGTGCTGAACTTTGACAGCTATACAGGGTCGCTTATGCACAACTACTACCTGTACGAAAATGACGGGCAGATGTCCATGATAGCGTGGGATTACAACCTGGCGTTCGGAGCGTTCAGCATGGGCGGAGGCCCCGGCGGTGAGGGAGGCGGCTCCGGTGAAACGGACAGCGCAACAGAGATGGTAAACTTTCCGATAGACACGCCGGTCTCGGGCGCTGCTTTAGAGGACAGACCGATGCTCGGAAAGCTGCTGGAAAACCCCGAGTATCTTGAGCGCTACCATCAAATATTCGGCGAGCTCATCAGCGGATACTTTGAGAGCGGCGAGTTTGAGAACGAATTTAGCCGCGTGTACAGCATGATAGCGGAGTATGTGCAAAAAGACCCCACCAAGTTCTGCACCTATGAGGAATTTGAGCGCGGAGCCTCCACACTGCTTGACTTCTGCCGGCTCAGAGCGCAATCAATACGCGGCCAGCTTGACGGCGCTATCCCATCGACTTCAGACGGCCAAACCGCCGATACAACCGCCTTTGTTGACGCTTCACACCTTAATATCCGTGATATGGGCGAGCAGCAGATGGGCGGCGGCAGAGACCGCGGAGCGCAGAGCGGTACGGCAGACGGAAGCGCTTCGGACAGCGTGACCCGCCGCTTTGGCGCAGATACCGGATCGGAAAGCACGGCACAGCCCTCCGAGGTTCAGCAGCAGAGCGCAGAGCAGACTGATACGCAGCAGAGCGCAGACAGCGCAGCACAGCCTCCCGGTATGCGGCAGAACGGACAGCAGCCCGCCGCGCAGGGCGCAGAGCAGACTGATGCGCAGCAGAGCGCAGACAGCGCAGCACAGCCTCCCGGTATGCAGCAGAACGGACAGCAGCCCGCAGAGCAGGCAGCAGCATTCACCCGTGAGACTGCCGCAGACGGCGGCATTAACATGCCGGAGCGCAGACCGGCAGCGGCGGATTATACCTCTGCCTTAACGATTCTTATCGGCTGCACAATTCTGATCATACTTGGTATCATATTTGCTCTGCTTTACAAAAAACGCTGATAAACCAAAAAAATCATAAATAAACCGGGATATACAAAGCGGACTTTGTATCATATGCTATATATGGACGAAGCCCGCTTTATTTATATACCGGTTAATTTTGACACAATGTGTTTTTTTGGTTTTAACAAAAATTTAACATTATATTTATAATATTTGATTTGTTCATATAATAAACTATTGAAAAATTCTTGCTAATGTTGTATAATTTTTTTGTATATAAAATACTTTAAAACCATATTGATTATTATTGTAGGGATGAATTAAATGAAACTGTTAGTCAATCAAATCAGCTATATATGCCATACGTTTGAAAAACGAAACAATTATTTTAGGGACGGTAAAACGGAGATTACAGAATATAATGTGAGATATTTGCCTGTATCAACAATTATAGGTATATTGATCCTGAGCCTGCTTATTTTTATAACACCTTATATCCTTAAAGGCTGGAGAGCTACTGCCGAGTACTACAGCATGTATATCACTCTCGGTTTTTTTCTGGTGCTTAGCTTGATCTACAGAAAGTTTAAGATATATAATTACTGCCTGGTTCAGGCAACCTGCATTGCGCAGTATGTGGTTATGTTTTTCCATTTTATCGTTATAAGCGTCTTTCCGTATGATGACAACTACCAGGTTTATATTTCGATTTTTATCATGCTTATGCCCGCGCTGTACATTATCCGCCCGTCCGCCACATTTGCTATCTCTGCAGTATGCGGCTGTATTTACATAATTACCGCCTACCGGTATAAAGCCATCGAAATTGCAAGTCAGGAGGCCTTTACAACTATTGCCGCACTGATCTTTTCAAGATTCATATCATACTTCCTTTTCCATATGCGGGTAGAATACTATATGAGCCGCCAAAAGTTCATCTCACTCAGCACCACGGACGAACTGACATCTCTGTTGAACC
>DXIJ01000115.1 GCA_019112945.1 Candidatus Monoglobus merdigallinarum
GCCTCCTAAATTGTATACATAATAAAATGGATACTGCTAAAAATCATATAGAAGCTTGCTCTAACAGCCGGCAGCAAGCTTCTGTATGATTTTAAACAGGCATTGCGGAAGCCGCAGACTCCCGCAGCGCCATATAGTCAAATTTCACAATACGTCAATTAATCACGGTTTGATGTAATATAGTCAACAGCGTCCTTAACTGTAACTATCTTTTCAGCGTCCTCGTCGGGGATCTCGATATCGAATTCTTCCTCAAGAGCCATCATAAGCTCAACAATATCAAGCGAATCAGCCTCGAGGTCATCAATGAATGCAGCATCTAAAACAACTGCGTCTTCCTCAACACCCAACTGGTCAACTGTTATTTCCTTAACTTTTTCAAAAACATCCATTTTGATATCCTCCAAATAGAATTTAATATATTTTATTTTATTTTTTAATCAATGAGTTTATATTATCACATTACAAGCCCGCCGTCAACATTTATTACCTGGCCTGTAATATATTTTGATTTTTCGCTGCCGAGGAACACTGCCAGATTTGCAATATCCTCAACCTGACCGAAGTGTCTGAGCGGTATTGCATCCTTATATGTCTGCTGGATCTCCTCGCTCAGCTTGTCTGTCATCGGCGTTTGAATAAAGCCCGGAGCTATTGCGTTGCAGCGGATATTGCGCGACGCAAGCTCTTTTGCAACAGATTTTGTAAGCCCGATAAGTCCGGCCTTTGACGCAGAATAGTTCGCCTGGCCGGCATTACCCATAACTCCTGAGACAGAGGCCATATTTATAATAACGCCGCGTCTCTGCTTCATCAATGTACGGGTCGCAGACTTGATAACATTAAACGCGCCCTTTAGATTGACCGTCAGAACAGCGTCCCAGTCGGCCTCGCTCATACGCATTATGAGGTTATCTCTCGTTATGCCTGCGTTGTTTACCAAAACATCTATGCCGCCGAACTTCTCTACAGCGAACTTTATCAGCGCATCGGTATCCTCCGGCTTTGAAACGTCGCCCAGAAAATACTCCGCGTCTCCTCCCAGAGTTTTTATCTCATCGCACACCTTTTGCGCGACCTCGGCCTGACCGTCGATATTGATATCAAATACTACAACGTTTGCACATTCAGCGCCGAACTTCAGCGCGATCTCGCGTCCTATGCCTCTTGCGCTTCCGGTTACAATAACGCACTTATCCTTAAATTCCAATCTGAACACCTCCCGAATCCGTCTTATATACCGAGGGCTTGCCTGGTTTTTTCAAGCGACGCCATGTCCTCGATATTTAAAATCGTTTTAGTCTTGTCTATTCTCTTGACAAATCCGCTCAGAGCCTTTCCGGGGCCAATCTCGATAAAGGTGTCAACGCCGTCCTTTATCATTCGGTTAAGGCTCTCCTCAAACAATACAGAGCTTGAGACCTGACGAACCAGCAAATCCTTGATTTCAGACGCGGAGCTTATGTAATCCGCAGTGACGTTGGTTATGATGGGAATCTTCATATCCGACACGTTCACGTTTTCAAGCTCTGCGCGGAGCTTTTCGCCCGCGCCTTTCAGCATGCTGCAGTGAAACGGGGCGGAGACCGGCATCATCATTGCACGCTTTGCACCCTTTTCCTTTGCCAGCTCGCAGGCATATTCGACTGCCGCCGTCTCGCCCGCAACCGTTATCTGACCGGGACAGTTGAAGTTTGCAGGCTCGCATATACCCTTACCGGAGGCCTTTGCGCAAATATCTCTTACGTCCTCAGGACTTAGGGCGATTATCGCCGCCATTGCTCCCTTGCCGACAGGAACCTCCTCCTGCATAAACTTACCTCTCTTTTTGACAAGCTTTACCGCATCGGTAAACTCCATACTGCCGGAAGCCACATGCGCTGTATATTCACCAAGGCTCAGCCCTGCCGCAACATCAGCCTTTATACCAAGCTCCTCGGCAACTCTCAGCGCCGCGACCGACATGGTGAGTATCGCCGGCTGAGTATTCTCGGTGATCATAAGTGTTTCCTTGTCACCGTTCCAAATCATATCCTTTATATCAAATCCAAGAGCTTCGCTCGCACTTTCGAAAACCTCATCGGCAACAGGAAAGTTTTCGCAGAGCTCTTTGCCCATGCCGATTGCCTGAGCTCCCTGACCGGAAAATAAAAATGCTGTCTTCATATCTCCACTCCTTTGAAAAAATCTTTGATAATATCACTGCAGGGCTCTATCTTATGAACCATAGCCGCGCTCTGCCCCGCCATAAGCGAACCCATCTCTGTATCGCCGTCCATAAACGCACGTCTCAGACCGCCAACGCCGAGAGCCTCAATCTCCTCAAAAGAAGCGCCCTCCTTTTCAAGTCTGTTATACTCTTTTGTCAGCTTATTTTTGAGTGCGCGCACCGGGGCTCCGGTCGTCCTGCCCGTCACGACGGCATCCCTGTCCTTGGCCTTTAGAACCGCGTTCTTATAGTTTTCATGTGCTATGCACTCCGTAGAGCAAATAAACCTCGTGCCGACCTGGATACCGTCTGCGCCAAGCGCAAACGCAGCCTTTGTGCCGCGGCTGTCAGCATAGCCTCCGGCAGATATTACCGGAATGGATACCGCGTCGACCACCTGCGGAGTTAAGACCATAGTTGTGAGCTCTCCGATATGTCCGCCCGCTTCCGTTCCCTCAGCAATGACGGCGTCCGCACCGGCCTTTTCCATGCGCTTTGCCATGGCAACGCTCGCAATAACAGGCATTACCTTTATGCCCGCCGCTTTCAGAGCCTCCATATACTTACCAGGATTTCCTGCTCCGGTCGCAACGACTGCCGGTTTTTCCTCAAGCACTACCTGCATTACCTCATCCGCATTCGGCGACATCAGCATTACGTTAACTCCAAACGGCTTGTCTGTCAGAGTGCGCGCCTTTTTTATCTGCTCTCTTACAACATCTCCCGGCGCGCTGCCTGCAGCAATGAGCCCAAGGCCTCCGCCGTTTGAGACTGCGGCAGCAAGCTCTGCTGTTGCAACCCATGCCATTCCGCCCTGAATAATCGGATATTCAATACCCAGCAATTCACAAATTCTGTTCATATTTACTACATTCCTTTCCAAAACCGCTGATTGCCTTTAATGATCTAATCAAATCCCCTAATCGCCCAGCCGGATCAATGCGCTTCCCCAGGTAAGGCCTCCGCCGAATCCGACTATGATAATCTTATCGCCCGGCTTCGCTCTTCCCTGCTCCACCGCCTCGCACAGCGCGATCGGCACGCATGCTGCCGACATATTGCCGTACTTTTCAACATTTGAAAACACTCGGCTCTCATCTATTTTAAGACGTTTTCTTGCGCCGTCTATTATGCGCTTATTCGCCTGGTGCGGTATCACAAGAGCTATATCGTCAAGACTGCAGTCCGCCTTTTGTGCGACCTCGCGCGTTGCGCTCTCCATAGTCTTGACTGCGAACTTAAACACACCCTGTCCGTCCATCCAGATAGTACGGTAATTACCGTACGGTCTTCTCTCACGGTCAAGCTCAGAAACTTTAATGCCGCATATTGTAAGCATATCTCCCGAGTTACCGTCCGCCCCGAGCACTGTACCGAGTATTCCGGTCTTCTCACCGGCTGCCGAGAGAACCACCGCTCCGGCTCCGTCGCCGAACAGCACGCAGGTCGCACGGTCTTTATACTCAGTGACCTTTGTCAGAGTATCCGCGCCTATTACCAAAACATTTTTATACATTCCCGTCTGGATAAACTGAGCGCCCGTTGCGGCCGCAAAAATAAAACCTGAGCACGCCGCGTTTATGTCAAACGCCGCCGCCTTTTCCGCTCCAAGCTTCTTTTGAACCATGCACGCGCACGACGGAGTGTACATTTCGGGAGAGACCGAAGCGACTATTATCAAATCTATCTCACCGGCGCTCATACCGGCATCCCTCAGGGCGTTCTCTGCGGCCAGCGCCGCCAAATCCGATGTAAAAACGTCCTCATCCGCCATGCGGCGTTCTTTAACGCCGACACGCTTTGTTATCCATTCATCGCTTGTATCAACTATACTTTCAAAATATGCGTTGTCAAGTATCTTATCCGGCAGGTACTTGCCAACACCGGCTATTTTAGCATATATCTTATCCATATTATCCTTGCCTCTCTTCCCGAAATTCGTTTGCCTGGGGAATATCAGTATTGACTTATATTCTCCGCAATAGTGCCGACAATGTTTTTGTTGACCATTTCTATAGCCTGCCTGACCGCATGATAAAACGCCTTGGCGTTTGAGCTGCCGTGAGCCTTAATGACCGGCTTCATACAGCCGAGTATCGGCGCACCGCCGTATTCCGTATAATCAAGAGTTTTTGCCAGCTCCTTTAGGCTCCCCCTTACAAGCAGCGCCGAAAACTTTGACAGGGCATTCCTGAAAAACATTTTCTTGAAGTAATCCTTAACAACTATGCCCATGCCCTCCATGAACTTAAGCACAACATTTCCGGTAAAACCGTCGCACACAGCAACATCTACCTCGCCGCACGGGATCCCGCGCCCCTCGACGTACCCTGTGTAGTTTATCGGGGTCTCCTTTAAAAGGCGGCCGGCTTCAACAATATTCTCAGTTCCCTTTTCCTCCTCGGAACCTATATTGATAAGCCCAACGCGCGGTTTGTCTATATTCATTATCTTTTCCATATATATTGAGCCCATTATCGCAAACTGTTTTAAAAACGCCGGGCTGCACTCCGTATTCGCACCGGCGTCCACAAGCAGAAAACAACCGTTTTCCGTAGGCATAAGCGGGGCGAGCGCAACGCGTCTCACACCTCTTATACGCTTTACAATAAGTGTTGCGCCGGCAATCAGCGCGCCGGTATTGCCCGCGCTGACAAAAACATCTCCCGCGTCTCTATGCAGCATTTCAAGACCCACTCTAAGGGAAGAATCCTTTTTTTGCCTTATCGCAGACGTTGGCTCATCATCACCTGTTATAACCTCGGTGGCTCCGCGGACTTCAATATTGCCGCCGGCAAAGCCTTCCTTTTTAAGCAGCCTGTTTATCTCAGACTCCACACCTACCAGTGTAATTTTCTCACCGAAGCTCTCGGCTGCCATGATGCAGCCCTTAACGACCTCGTCCGGAGCATTGTCTCCTCCCATAGCGTCTACAATTATATTCATACACTCATTCCTATCTTTTGCTAACACATTAATATAAATTCATTAAAAATTCAATACCTATAACATTTATGTAACATAAACTTTACTTAAAGGTAAACAAACCTCTGTTCTTATAAATATAATCCACACCGGAAACCAGGGTCAAAACCACTGCCGCAATGACCAGAGCGAATACCACAAAATTCCAGAAGCCTCCATGCATCGGCTCACTGTAGACGGCAATTATCTCATTTATTATTACCGCTGTTATCATCAAAAACTGTGAAACGGTTTTAAGCTTTCCCAAAAAGCTTGCCGATATCACAATATTTTCCTCCAGAGCCAGCATACGCATTCCCGTCACTATCAGCTCGCGTCCTATTATCACAATAAGCACCCACGCGTTTATGTATTCGGCGTCCGCCGCCAAAAAGCAGATGAGCGCCGCAAATGTCAAAAGCTTATCCGCCATAGGATCCATAAGCTTTCCGAATGTGGTGACGCTGCCCGTCCGTCTCGCAATACGTCCGTCCAGGAAATCCGTAAACGCTGCCAATAAGAAAACAAAAAGCGATAAATAAAGTCCGGCCGTACCGCAGTTTAAAAATAATATCATAAACACCGGTATCAGTATAACACGGAATAATGTTAATTTATTCGGTAAATTCATTTAAAACACTCCTCTCGGGCATCGGGACAGCTTTTCCAAAGAAATCCATATCCATGGCCTCGCAAAGCTCTACATCTACAAAGTCACCTGCGCTGAGCTTTCGGTCGGAGGTGAAAAATACCTTTCCGTCAATATCAACGGAATCGGCATAGGTTCGCCCGTAATAGCTCTCTGCCAGCTCATCGCGTCCCTCGACCAGGACGGTTTGAACGCTCCCGCACCGTCTTGAATTGTTTTCGTCATCAATCTCCGCCTGTGCAACAAGCACCGCCTCCAGACGCTTTGTCTTTTCCTCCTCATCTATCTGATCGGGCAGACTGTACGCAGGCGTGTCCTCTTCTCTTGAATACTTAAACACGCCCAGCCTGTCAAAACGCACCTCATCGATAAAGTCTAAAAGCTCATCAAAATCCTCCTCGGTCTCACCGGGGAAGCCCACGATTATCGACGTCCTGAGCACAACGTCCGGCACACGCTCTCTAAACCTTTTTATCATATCGGTTATCTGCGCCCTGTTCGTTCTTCTGCCCATGCGCTTTAAAACTCTGTCGCTCGCGTGCTGTACAGGTATATCCAGATAATTACACAGCTTTGGTTCGGTGCGGAACACCTCGATAAGCTCATCGCTGATAAGCTCCGGATAACAGTAGTGCACACGCACCCAGGTTATTCCCTCGACGGCACATAGCTGCCTCAGCAGCTCCGGCAGCCTGTACTCGCCGTATATATCTATGCCGTACCTCGTAGTATCCTGAGCAATCACAATAAGCTCTTTGACGCCCTCCGAAGCCATTTCACGCGCCTCACTGACGATATTTTCAATAGTTCTGCTTCTGTACGCCCCGCGTATCGACGGGATAACGCAATATGTACATCTGTTGTCACAGCCCTCCGCTATCTTCAAATACGCAGTATATTCCGGAGTTGTCCTGACGCGCCCGGCCTCGCACAGCAGCGGCTTTTCAGAGCAATGAACACTATCTCCCCCGGCAGGCAATGCGTCCAGTATATCCGCGATTTTGTCAAACTCGTTTACGCCTATTACCGCATCGACCTCCGGGATCTCCCTTATGACCTGCTCCTTATAGCGCTGCGCAAGACAGCCGCACACAATGAGCTTTTTGCTCTTATCCTCTTTTTTACAGGCAGCAAGCTCAAGTATACAGTTTATAGATTCCGTCTGCGCGTCCTCAATAAAGACACAGGTATTAACTATCATTATATCAGCGTCCGCTTCGTTCTCCATAAATTCATAGCCGCGCTGCCGTAAGACCTCTGTCATCTGCTCGCTGTCGATCAAGTTTTTTGAGCAGCCGAGAGATGTTATTGATACCTTTTTCAATACTGTTTCTCCTTATATCTATCATTCAAAATCAAATTCATATTCATCAAGGACACTGCGGATCTCATCAAGCGTATACCCGCGCCGCGCCAGCATGGCTCTGAACCGCTCATAATCCCTGCGGGATGAGATATCGGTGACAGAGAGCTTATCGGACACATATTCTCTTAAAGCCGCATAAAAATCCACATCTGCCTCGTCAAACGCCCGGTCGATGACCGCTTTAGGCAGCCCCTTGCGGAGAAGCTCCTGCCTTATTCTGTACGAGCCCTTTCGTCCGATTTTTACAGCATCGTTTATGTAGCATTCAGCATAATATTTATCATCGATAATACCGCCCGAGACAAGCTCGCTGACGACCTCCTCCGCTGCCATGCGGCCGATCCCCTTTCTTACGAGACGGTCGGCGACTTCCTCTGCCGTATACATTCTGGCAGCCAAAAGCCGCAGCGCCATTTTTTTGCCTCTTGTTAAATCGTCCACATATATCCCCCGCTTAAAGCGTTATTCTTACTTTTTCTTCTTTGGCTTTGCCAGACCTTCTACGGGCTTGTCGTCAAACATGCCCTCGCCCTCTTCTCCGACCAGCGGAAGCCCCGCATTTTCACGGATCTTGTTCTCAATTTCAAGCGCAAGCTCCGGATTCTGGGCAAGGATCTTCTTAACATTCTCGCGTCCCTGTCCGAGACGTTCGCCGTCATAGCTGAACCACGAACCGCTCTTGTTTATGATATCCATCTCGACCGCAACATCAACAATATTGCCCTCGCGCGATATACCCTTGCCGTACATTATATCAAACTCTGCCTCTTTGAACGGCGGCGCCACCTTGTTTTTGACCACCTTGACTTTTGTTCTGTTGCCTATTACTCCGCCGTCGCCCTTTAAGCCCTCTACGCGTCTGACGTCAAGACGTACCGAGGCGTAAAATTTAAGCGCGCGGCCGCCGGTCGTAGTCTCCGGGCTGCCGAACATAACTCCAACCTTTTCGCGGAGCTGGTTTATAAATATCGCAGTAGTGTTTGACTTTGAAATAATTCCCGCAAGCTTTCTGAGCGCCTGTGACATCAGCCTTGCATGCAGACCTACGTGAGAGTCTCCCATAAGCCCCTCGATCTCGGCTTTGGGAACCAACGCCGCAACCGAGTCAATAACGATTACATCGACTGCTCCGCTTCTCACAAGATGTTCGGTTATCTCAAGCGCCTGCTCACCCGTATCGGGCTGCGAAACGATCAAGTCGTCTATCTTTACACCCAGAGCCTCAGCATATACCGGGTCAAGCGCATGCTCTGCATCAATAAACGCGGCCTCGCCGCCCATTTTCTGCACCTGCGCCACCACGTGCAGCGCGACTGTCGTCTTACCCGAAGATTCAGGGCCGAAAATTTCAATGATCCTGCCGCGGGGGATTCCGCCTATGCCCAGTGCGATATCAAGTGCAAGCGCACCTGTCGGTATCGCCTCGACATTGGCGTCCGGCTTCTCTCCGAGACGCATAACGGCGCCGCTGCCAAACTGCTTCTCGATCTGGCTCATCGCAAGATCCAGAGCCTTTTTTTTCTCTTCATTCATATTATCTGTATCTCCGTTTCTTTCATCTGAAATATGCAATATTAATTATCTGTCCTATCATATTATAAGTTACAAAAAAGTCAGTGTCAAGAATATTTTAGAAACTTTTAATGCAGCCAACGTAGGAACGTAGGGATTAGGGATTAGCGAATAGGAATTAGGACGTAATGTGTTAATTCCTGCTATCTTTATATCACAGCAGCGGAACAATCGCAAAAAAGTGGTAGCGCAGCGTGCCTTTTTGCGAAAAGGAGGAGCAGCGGCGCAGGCGACAGTTTTTGTATCCTAACAAAAACGGAGCAAGCAAAGCTTGCTCCGACGCAGGAATTAGGACGTTATGGGTTTGTTCTAAGTCAAATATTGAGTTTATCCTAAAGACTTTCGGATAAGTGCAAACTGCGGTAGGTGAGCCCTGCTTAACCAAACAAAAGTCCCAGCGCAGCGGACTTTTGTTTGAAAGGAAAAGCAGCGAAGCGGGTAAGCTTTTTGCTCAGAGAGCAAAAACGAACGAAGCATAGCTTGCTTTGACGCAGGTGCGTATGCGAGGGAGAGCACATAGAACATTTTGTCAAACGGCCTAAACTATCTGCCTCTATCACGACTGCGCACCTCCGCGCTCACTCCGTTCGCCTGTCGATGTTTGCACCAACCAAAATAGTTATTCGGTTAAATAACTTACCCGCGCCTGCGCGTCTCAAGTGTTTGTTGTCGCAAACCTACCGCAGTTTGGATTAACACCTTTGCACGGTATTGTCCGCTATCCCAAAACTTGGGATAAATCCAAACTTCGGCAGGCAAGCGCAGTGAGCACAGCATTAAATTAAAATTTGGTGACAAATTTGTATATTTTCTTTACAATCAAATAAAAATATTATATACTATATATAGTGGTTTAGAATTTATGGCCCGGCTCCGGGCTCTGATACTGTGCTTTAAGGAGCGTTGCTGCTCAAATCAATGCCGGCGGCACAGCGGCGGAATGGAGATTGTTATGCGTTGTATGTATTGCGGATACACTGACAGCAAGGTTGTAGATTCACGTTCGACCGATGACGGAACCGCCATCAGACGTAGGCGCGAATGCTTAAAATGCGGAAAACGCTTTACTACCTATGAAAAGGTTGAAAGTGTTCCGATAATTGTTGTAAAAAAGGATAAATCACGGCAGAGCTTTGACCGCAGCAAGCTTGAACGCGGTATTTTAAATGCCTGCGCCAGCCGGCCTGTCCCTATGCAGACCGTGGACGCGATAATTTCCGAAATCGAGACAACTCTCCACAACTCGCTGCAGCGCGAGGTTTCCAGCGAAACCATCGGCGAGATGGTAATGGAGCGTTTGAGAAAGATAGATGAAGTCGCCTATGTCAGATTTGCATCGGTGTACAAGAAATTCAAAGATATTGAGACTTTTCAGGAAGAACTCAAAAAACTCTCGGAGGGAAAAAACTGAGCGTATATTTATCCGGCTGAAATGCTGTAATTTTATATCTCAATATGTATAAAAATTTATTGACATTTTTGATAGATGCGATATAATAATATTATAGAAAATATACCAATTTTCTATTATACTTTAATGTTACCCCCTACTTGGGCCAATGCCCAAGCAAGCCTCTTTGCTGCACAGCGGCTGAGAGGCTTTTGTTTGATAAAAACTATTTTTTTATTGACAACAGGTCTAAAAATATGTATAATATAAAAAGAGCAAAGGCGCTCACCTTTTTGTTGGTGGGCGTCTTTGTTTTTCGGCCGTTTGCAGCTGTTTCACCGGCTCTCTGTACCGCTAAAGAGAAGCTGAATTTATGTATGTTTATACACTTTCTCCTTTACAATACAA
>DXIJ01000116.1 GCA_019112945.1 Candidatus Monoglobus merdigallinarum
AAACGAACAAGCGGAGCTTGCTTTGACGCAGGGATTAGGACGTGACGGGTCTATTCTAAATTAAATATTTACTGTCATCTTAAACGTTGGTATAGCATATAACGCTTTGCGCAAAGCGTCAAAACATAATTCCGGGCAGGAATAAACCTGTCACGTACTATTCGCTATTCTCTAATCGCTAATCTCTACGTTGGTGCGCAGCCGCGGGAGTGCCGCATGGAATATATCAAATTGATTAAATTTTAGCCCAATTCCGGGACTGCGAACCTACCGCAGCTTGCACTTATCCGAAAGTTTTTAGGATAAATTTAAATTTAGCTAAGTTATCAAACCAAAAGCAGTTTGGGTCTACTCTAAAACAGAGGGTAGCAAAACCCCTTTTGCAATGCTATTCCGCTTGACAAATTTTATAACAAACGATATTATATAACATATAGAAAAGTAAAGGGCGGTGACTGTTTTGAAGTTCGGCGAAAAAATCAAGTCGCTGCGGCAGCAGCACGGCATGAGCCAGGGCGAGCTTGCGGCGGCTCTCGGCGTATCTGTGCGAACGGTGCAGAACTACGAAAGCGCGGGTATGCACCCAAAGCGCAGGGAGATATACTATCGTCTCGGCGAGATCTTTGACGTTGACGTAAATTTTCTTCTGACCGAGGGTGAGGACGCCATACTCGGAGCATATCAAAGGGGCGGTCTTACTGCGGCACGAGACGTTGAGGAACTGATATCCGGCGTCTGCGGCCTCTTTGCCGGCGGTACGCTGCCTCCGGAGGATCTGGACGCGGCAATGAAAGCGATATCCGACGCGTATTTCTCGGTCAAAGAGGAAAACAAAAAATACACTCCCAAGAAATACATAAAATAGGGCAGGTGCTTTTGTGTTATCCGAATATCTCCACAGCACGGCGGAAAAACTGATACGCGCGTTCGGCGACTCTCCGTTTGAGATCGCGGAGGGTATTGGTATAAAGGTCATTTTAAACTACGAATTCAGCAAGCTCTGCGGAATGTACACGGTCATAAAACGCCGCCGCATTATCATCCTCAACGGGAACATGGACAGCCGCAGGCAGAAAACCGTACTCGCCCATGAGATAGGCCACGACATACTCCACCGGCACATGGCCCAAAATAAAGTTGTCCACGATGTTATGGTATACGACATGAGTATCAAGCCCGAATACGAGGCGAACATGTTCGCCTCCGAGCTGCTGCTCAGAGACGCCGACGTTCTTGCGCTGCTTGAAAAGGACGGTTACAGTGCGGAGCAGGCGGCAGCGGCTCTTGACGCGGATATTAACCTTATGCTGATAAAACTTTCGTCAATGCAAAAACGCGGCTTTAAATTCGACTCTGTGCCGCTCCCTGCCGACGGCAGGTTTATTTCAGAGTTATGAGCCGCAGAATTTTGGCGCTTTTCTCTTGCGTAATATAAAATAATATGTTAAAATTTAAACAGTAATTTTTATGAAACGGAGGAACTTTAAAATGGACATTGAAATCAGAAACCCCTGGCACCCTGACGACGCCAAGCATTACACGACCGACAGAATGAGAAACGACTATCTGATACAGGATCTGTTCACACCCGACAAGGTACGGCTGGTATACAGTCATGTTGACAGAATAATCGTCGGCGGCGTTTGCCCGGCCGAAAAGACACTGACGCTTGAAGCCGGCCATGAGCTGGGTGTTGACTATTTTCTGGAGCGCAGAGAACTCGGAGTTATCAACATCGGCGGTCCCGGAACCGTTATCCTGGACGGCGAGGAATACGACCTTGACTATAAGGACGGCCTGTACGCCGGCATGGGTATCAAAGACGTTTCGTTCAGAAGCAAGGATGCGGCAAAGCCCGCCAAGTTCTATCTGAACTCCGCTCCCGCGCACCACTCATATCCAAGCCTTAAGATCACTATGGAAATGGCAAACAAACGTCCTCTCGGCAGTGTTGAGGAGTGCAACAAGAGAGTTATCAACCAGTACATACATCCCGAGGTATGCCAGAGCTGTCAGCTCGTTATGGGCATGACCGCACTTGATGTCGGCAGCAACTGGAACACTATGCCGTGCCACACGCACGAGAGAAGAATGGAAGTTTACCTCTATTTTGAACTCGGTGAGGACGATGTTGTTTTCCACATGATGGGTGAGCCTCAGGAGACCAGGCATCTTGTAATGCGCAACGAAGAGGCCGTTATCTCGCCCAGCTGGTCTATACACTCCGGCGTCGGCACCAAGAACTACACATTCATCTGGGGCATGGTCGGAGAAAACCAGACGTTTGACGATATGGATCATGTTGCAATGAAGGATCTGAAATAATAAAAGCATACTTTAAAGGGGGTGTAAAAAAATCGCCCAGAGCGTTCAAGGGCAAAAAAACTTGACGATATTTGCTTTTAATATGCTCAAAAAATTAAAACATCCCATTAAATGCAGAAAATCCGCCCTTTTGAGCGGATTTTCCATATTTATGCCCTTGAACTACGAACAAAAATCACCCTCGGAGTATACCTATACGCCGTCGGGCAAGGTTTACAGCG
>DXIJ01000117.1 GCA_019112945.1 Candidatus Monoglobus merdigallinarum
AACAGACCTTGCCGTACTGCGAAGAGTTTTATAAGCAAACAGCAGATGTAGTAAGGTGCTTATATAAGGGTTATACAGAAAACGGATTTGCTGAAAGAGTGTTTCACCTGCATTTAAGATACGAGGGCGACAATGACGAGATATATTTCAGAAACTATCTCATCGCACATCCCGATATTGCAAGAGAATACGAGCGGCTGAAGCTTGGGCTTTGGAAAAGATTTGAACACGATCGTGACGGTTATATGAACGGTAAAACAGAGTTTGTAAAGAAGTACACAACGCATGCTAAAAACGAACCCGGTTGCGGCCGGGCATAATCAATATGCAGAACATGAGAAGTGATGTAAAAATGCTCAACTGTATCATAGTAGGTATAGGCGGCGCGGCGGGCGCGGTGCTGAGATATCTTATAGGACTCGTCCCAATCGGCAAGGGCGGGTCTTTTCCGGTCAGCACATTTTTGATAAATATTGCCGGTGCGCTTGCTATAGGGATAATCGCCGCTCTGGCGCTGCGACACGACAGTCCGGATCCTAAGCTGGTGCTGTTTCTCCAAACCGGAATATGCGGCGGTTTTACCACATTTCATCCTTTGCCCTGGAGACAGGCAGCCTCATAGCGGACGGTAATACAGCTATGGCAGCGGTGTATGCGGTTTTAAGCATGGTCTTTGGGGTAATAGCTGTATTTGCCGGCGGGTGGATAGTAAAAGTATTCGCCGCGGTATGAAATTTATTCCGGCAAAGCCTTATGAATAATTCTGAAATTTATACTTGCAATTTCATATAAGTTGATTTATAATAATCTATAATAAAGCTGGGGGAACCGCCATGGGGCGGTTGAGATAAGCGAGACAGCTTGACCCTTTGAACCTGACGGTTAACACCGGCGTAGGAAAGCAGAGCATTTTTGTTTATTATTTGCTTGTCCGAACGCGGGCAGGCATTTTTTATAAAAGGAGAAACTTATTATGGAGAGAAATTACACAACTCAAATGGACGCGGCGCGCAGAGGCATCATCACGCCCGAAATCAAAACCGTAGCCGATAAAGAGAAAAAGTCAGCAGATGAAATCATGGCTTCTGTCGCTGCCGGAACCGTTGCCATTCCGGCAAACAAGAACCACAAAACGCTGTCGCCTGAGGGCATAGGCACAGGGCTGCGCACCAAGATCAACGTAAACCTCGGAATATCGAGAGACGCAGCCGATCTCGACCTTGAGCTTGAAAAGGTAAAAACAGCTATAAGTATGAAAGCGGAGGCTATAATGGATCTTTCCAATTACGGAAAGACAAGAGAAATGCGCCGCAGGATCCTGGATATATCCACGGCTATGCTGGGAACCGTCCCGGTATACGACGCTATCGGATACTGCGAAAAGAAGCTCAAGGACATTACCAAGGAGGACTTCTTCCGTGTCGTACGCCAGCACGCAGAGGACGGCGTTGACTTCATGACAATACACGCCGGTATTAACCGTGCAACGGCGGAAAAGGTCAAGAAGAACCGCAGGCGCATGAACCTCGTCTCACGCGGGGGCGCGCTGCTGTTCGCCTGGATGGAGATGACCGGCAACGAGAACCCGTTTTATGAATACTACGATGAGCTTATGGAAATCTTCCGCGAGTACGATGTTACGATCAGTCTCGGCGATGCATGCCGGCCGGGCTGCATAGACGATTCCACCGATGCAGCTCAGATATCTGAGCTCATAGTGCTGGGCGAGCTCACCAAGAGGGCTTGGGAGCATGACGTTCAGGTCATGGTAGAGGGACCCGGACATATGGCGATGAACGAGATAGCTGCCAACATGATCGCCGAGAAGCGTATTTGCCACGGAGCACCGTTTTACGTACTCGGTCCTCTTGTGACCGACGTGGCTCCCGGCTACGACCACATCACCTCTGCTATAGGCGGCGCGATCGCTGCAATGAACGGTGCGGACTTTTTGTGCTATGTCACTCCGGCAGAACACCTGCGCCTGCCCGACCTTGACGATATGAAGGAGGGTATTATCGCCTCGAGAATCGCCGCTCACGCAGCAGACATTGCCAAAGGGGTAAACGGCGCAAGAGAATGGGACAATGAGATGTCTGACGCAAGACGCGAGACGGACTGGGAGAAAATGTTCGAGCTTGCGCTTGATCCCGAAAAACCGCGTGCATACCGCGCAAGCTCAAAGCCGCGCGAGGAGAACACCTGTACAATGTGCGGCGAACAATGCGCAGTAAAGAACATGAACAAAATTTTGGGCGGCGAGGATATAGGCATTTAACTTTAAGGAGCAAGGATCATGAAAAACCTATTAACTATCGCAGGCTCGGATTCAAGCGGCGGAGCCGGAATACAGGCGGACATCAAGACTTTCTCCGCCTGCGGCTGCTACGGCATGAGCGTGATTACCGCCGTAACCGCTCAGAACACTGCAGGCGTCAGCGCTGTATTCAGTATCCCGCCTGATATTATAAGAGCACAAGCAGATGCGGTCTTTCAAGATATCCGTGTTGACGGGGTCAAGATAGGTATGCTCGCGGAAGCCGATGCAGCTGAAGCCGTTGCAGACATACTGGAAAAATACCGGCCGCAGATTACTGTTCTTGACCCGGTTATGGTGTCAACAAGCGGTGATGAGCTGTCACGCGGCACGGCAATAAAAGCGGTCATAGAGCGCATCATGCCGCACGTTAAGCTTATAACGCCGAACATTCCGGAGGCTGAGCGGCTGAGCGGCATAAAAATCAGCGATGTTTACGATATGGCACGGGCTGCACGAATTATCGGCAGCATGGGGCCGCGCTATGTTCTCATCAAAGGCGGCCACCTCCCGGACAGTGCGGACGACCTCATTTATAACGGCAAGACCATGACTATACTCGAGGGCAAGCGTCTGAACGTTAAAAACACTCACGGCACAGGCTGCTCGATATCTTCAGCAATATGCGCAAACTTATCCAAGGGCATGGACATGGTCACCGCGGCCGCTGAAGCCAAAAGGTATGTTCGCACCGGGCTTGAACACGGACTTGATATCGGGCACGGCTGCGGACCCCTACACCATTTTTACGATTTGTGGAGAACCTCGGAGCCAAGCGTTGAAACCGAGTTTGACTGCAGGGAAAAAGAATAATCAAAGGAGCTGGTTGTTTAAAATGAATAACAACGAAATCACAAAAAATATCACAGAGCTTATAAATATTATGAAAGAAAAACGTCCTCTTGTCGAATGCCTTACAAACAGGGTCACGATAAATGACTGTGCAAACATGGTTCTGGCAATGGGAGCCTCGCCGATAATGGCAGAGATAGAAAGCGAAATGGACGAGATAATGGCGATATCGGACGCGCTTGTTATAAACCTCGGTCTGCTTGACACGCAGTACCTTGAGGCAATGAAAACCGCAGCAAAAGCGGCAAAAAGGCTGGGCAAGCCTGTTGTGCTTGACCCTGTAGGAGCGGGCGCATCATCTCTGCGCGACAGGGTGTGCGCGGAGATGATTGAGCTTGCGCAGCCGGATATTATCCGCGGCAACATGTCGGAAATCCGCGCTCTGAGCGGCGGTGCGGTCAGCAGCAAGGGTGTGGACGCCTCAGACGAGGATAAGGTGACCGATAAAAATATAGACGCTATGACAGAGCTTGTCAGAAGCTTTGCGGAAAAATGCGGCTGTGTTGTTTGCGCCACCGGCGCGACCGATATCATTTCTGACGGAAGCAGCGTTCTCCTTGTCAAAAACGGAGATAAAATGCTGTGCAGCGTTACCGGAACCGGGTGTATGTGCAGTGCTATGACCGGCGCTTGTGCAGCAGCCGGTGATCCTCTCACTGCCGCGGCCGCAGTCGTTGTTATGCTCGGTCTTGCCGGAGAGCGGGCAGCAGATTATGTACGCGATAACGGCTCAGGTATAGGCACATTCAAAGTAAAGCTGTTTGACTTTGTATACAGCTTAAGTGACGGCGACTTTGCAGGCGGCGCAAAAATAGAGACCGTACGCTGACAGCGCAGGAGGTGTATGATATAATGAAACAGAAACCAAACTACAGGCTCTACCTTGTGACGGACGCCGAAATTTGCCCGCGAGAGAACCTGCTTGATGTGTGTGAAAAGGCAATAGACGGCGGCGTCAGCATTATTCAGCTCAGAGAAAAGGATATCTCGTCAAGAGAATTTTATAACGAAGCCGCTGCGCTTAAAACACTGTGCACTGCAAAAAATGTTCCGCTTATAATCAACGACCGTCTCGACATCGCGCTGGCTGTCGATGCGGACGGAATACATATCGGCCAGAGCGACATGCCGCTTGCCGCTGCCAGACGCATTTTAGGCAGCGGAAAAATCATCGGCGTATCGGCAGGAAACGTACGCGAAGCGCTTGACGCAGAACACGGCAGTGCGGATTACCTGGGCGTGGGAGCTGTGTTCCCGACAGGCACAAAAAAGGACGCCAAGAATATCGGTATTGATATGCTGAAGCAGGTCACTGCCGCCGCAAGCATTCCGATAGTCGGTATCGGCGGAATAAATCACGAAAACATCAATCTACTTCGCGGAAGCGGAATTGACGGCGTGGCAGTGGTCTCGTGCATTATGGGAAGCAAAGACCCATATTCTGCCGCAGAAACACTCAGAGAAAAAACGGAGCTGCTTTAAACATATGGATACACTACTTGACTTAAACTCAAAGCAAAATTTTATATTCGACCTGGACGGAACGCTGATTGATTCGATGTGGATCTGGGACAATCTGCTGATAGATTTCCTTGCTCAGTACGGCTATGAGACGCCGAATGCGCTGCTGAGCGAGGTTGCCTATATGTCATTGGAGCAGAGCGCACGCAGAGTCAGTGAGCTGTACAGGCTTCCGCTCAGCCCAAAAGAGATTTTAGGCGCATGGACTGACATGATCTATGACAGCTATGCCTCAAAAATCACACTCAAGCCCGGCGTGTTCGAGTACCTCAATCTGCTGAAGCGGCAGGGGAAAAAAATCGCCCTGGCAACGGCGAACTCAGCGGAGCTTACGGCCGCATGTCTCAAAAACAACGGCATACTCGGCTGTTTTGACGTTTTTACATATGTCGATGAGGTCGGAGCAGGCAAGTCCAGCCCCAAGGTTTACCTCGAATGCCTGCGCCGAATGAACGCAGATCCCGCAGACACCGTTCTGTTTGAGGATATTCTGGAGGCGCTAAACACCGCTAAGTCTATACCTCTTGACGTGGTAATAGTTGAGGATCTGTCTGCCGAAAACGACAAGCCGGCGTTAATGAAAAAAGCCGACCTGTACATAAGGAGCTTTTGCGAGCTGCTTTAAACTGTATCATGCTACTCGACTGCCCTGAGCATTTTCGGCTTGTCTGCAGAGCCTGAGTTCATTCTCTTCAGCTCCGCTATCAAATATTCATATCGGCTCATAGTCCTTTGGATATCGTAAATCGACGCGTCCACCAGCTTAAAATCACTTACAAAATTAAAAATATTCTGACAGCGCTTGTAGTCCTCCAGGGCTTCAAGCGTTTCTTCTATCAAGGCTTGATGTGCGCGCCTCTCTATACGTTCAAGCCGCTTGCTCGGCTTTTCACTGCGCTTTTTTTGAGGCGCAGCCTCCTCTTTCTCTGCCGGCAGCGCCTCAACTTCGGTTTTATTTTGTTCTTCACCTTTGTTCTGCATAAAAACCGCTCCTTTTGGTTACAGTCTGCCCCAAAACAAAGGATTTTATTTACAACTCTATAAATTTTAGCCTTGCAGTGAAAATTGTCTAAAATATAACAGCCGGCCAAAACACCGGCTGTCCAAGCGCGGCCATTTTACCGCACCTTATATTCTTCTGTCGAGCACTCCGACCCTTGAGCGCTTATACTCCGCGAACATGCCGCAGTCAAGCGCGTCTCTGATCTCCGCCATGAGGTTGTTGTAAAAGTAAAGATTATGAATAACCGCAAGGCGCATTGCCAGCATTTCGCCCGCCTTAAAAAGGTGCCTTAGATACGCCTTTGAGAAATTGCGGCAGGTATGGCAGCCGCACTCCGGATCGATCGGGGAGTCATCACGCTCGTACTTGGCGTTTCGGATATTGATTATGCCCTGCGATGTGAAGATCGTGCCGTGCCGTGCGTTGCGGCTGGGCATTACGCAGTCAAAGAAATCAACGCCCCTGTCAACCGCCTCGAGAATGTTCACCGGGGTGCCGACCCCCATAAGATAACGCGGTTTGTCCTTTGGCATAAAAGGCTCTACCGCCTCTATGATCCGATACATATCCTCCGTGCTCTCCCCGACGGCAAGGCCGCCAATCGCGTAGCCGTCAAGCTCAAGCTCGGCGATCTGTTTCATGTGCTCTGTGCGGATATCCTCATAGGTGCTGCCCTGATTTATACCAAACAGCAGCTGGTTTTTATTTATCGTTTCGTCAAGCGCATTCAGGCGCCCGAGCTCCTCCGCGCACCGCTTCAGCCAGCGAACCGTCATATCGGCAGAGGCATTGGCATAATCTTTTTCACACGGGTTCTCAACACACTCGTCAAACGCCATGGCAATCGTTGAGCCGAGGTTAGACTGTATCTGCATACTCTGCTCGGGACCCATAAAGATTTTTCGGCCGTCAATATGCGAAGAAAAGTAAACCCCCTCCTCCTTTATGTTACGCAGCTGTGCAAGCGAAAAAACCTGAAAACCGCCGCTGTCGGTCAGGATCGGCCTGTCCCAGTTCATAAAGCGGTGCAGCCCGCCCATATCGCGCACAACGGTATCGCCGGGGCGCAGATGAAGATGATATGTGTTCGAAAGCTGCACCTGGCAGCCTATCTCCTTTAAGTCAAAGGTATCCAGCGCGCCTTTTATTGCCGCTGCTGTTCCGACGTTCATAAACACCGGCGTCTCCACCGTGCCGTGGACAGTCTCAAACCTGCCGCGCCGCGCTCTGTTTTCTGTTTTTAAAATTTTAAGCATTACTCTCTCCTGAATTTAATATAAAAGCATAGCGTCTCCGAAGCTGAAGAACCGGTATCTCTCTTTAACAGCCTCTTTGTATGCCCTGAAAATATTATCCTTGCCGGCAAACGCCGAAACAAGCATAAGCAATGTGGATTCGGGCAGATGAAAATTTGTAATTATCGCATCCACTGCCTTAAACCGATATCCCGGATAGATAAATATACTCGTTTCACCGCTCTCAGGTCTGACCGTTCCGTCTTTATCCGCCACGGTCTCAAGCGTCCTGACGGAGGTCGTGCCGACCGCAACGATACGTCCGCCGCGCTCTCTGGCACGGTTTATCTTATCCGCTGCCTCCTGCGGGAGCTCGTACACCTCGGTATGCATAATATGCTCCTCGACATTTTCGACCGATACCGGCCTGAACGTCCCCAGCCCCACATGCAGCGTAAGATACGCCGTATCAACACCAATGGCGCGTATCTCTCCCAGCAGCTCGTCCGTAAAGTGCAGTCCTGCGGTCGGGGCAGCGGCAGAGCCCTCCACCTTTGAATACACAGTCTGGTACCGCTCCCTGTCGTCCAGCTTTTCCTTGATATACGGGGGCAGCGGCATCTCGCCCAGGGAATCCAGTATCTCCTCCCAAACGCCGTCATACTCAAATCTTACAATTCTGTTGCCGTCATTCTTGACCTCTGTTATCTCGGCACGCAGCAGCCCGTCTCCGAACACAAACCGCGCACCTTTCCTGCCGCGCTTGCCCGGCTTTAGGATAACGTCCCAGGTGTTTAGATCAATACGCCTCAGCAGCAGCAGTTCGATACGTCCGCCTGTGCCCTCGCGCACGCCGTGCAGCCGTGCGGGTATTACACGGGTATTGTTCATTACAAGGCAGTCGCCCGGCTTCAGATATTCCTTGATGTCCCGGAAATGTCCGTGCCGTATCTCACCGCTTTTGCGGTCAAGCGTCATAAGCCTTGACGCATCCCTGCTGCTCAGCGGCCGCTGTGCAATAAGCTCAGGCGGCAGGTCGTAATAAAAGTCCTTTGTTGTCATAATCCCCTCCGAATTTTCTAATATGCCTGATGAATGTACGCGCCCGAGAAATAGTGCGTCAGGATCTCATCGTATGTATATCCGTTTTCCGCCATTCCCTTTGCACCGTACTGGCTCATGCCGACCCCGTGACCCCAGCCTGTTCCCTTAAATATAAAAGACGTGTTTGGGGTAGATTCCGCATCCGAATCGGCATAGGTTTTCTGGTATGTACCGTTTGTCACATACAGCTCAGACCGGTCAAGCTGCGCTCTGCCGGAGCCTGTCAGCAGTTCAAGCTGCGTCGGTCTCTGGCGTATCAGGCTTCCGCCGTCCGTTACGGCAACATAGGCCTGACCCTGAGCGTCCCCGTCTCCCACAACTGTAAAGCTCTGGCTCTTTGTCACAGTCGAAAACAGCGTTCTGCACTCCTCCAGCTCCACTGTCTTTATAGCGGTATTCCCCGTGACCCTGAGCTTTGTAACGCGGCCTGACGGCGAATATTCAAGCGCTTCTATCTTCTGGACATCGCCCACGTCATAGCCCTTATTGCGCATTATCGTTGAGGCCTCATCAACAGTCAGTATGCCCGACCATACGCCGTTTGTGATATTCTCTGTGTCCTCATAGCTGTTGTCAACGCTCGTCAGGTACGGGACTTCGTTTCCCCATACATATCTGACGTCCTCAGTGCTTGAGCCTGCCGATGATGAATAGTAGCACTCGCACAGCGCATCATCATAGGCCATGACTTGACCCTTTGTCGCGTCAACCGCATCGTAGACCGTCTGCGCCTCGCGCTCCATTCCTGTATACATCTGGCAGTGGGTGTTTGCGCACACATCAAATCCGTGTCCTGAATGCTTGCCGATATTCTGTGCAGCATAGTTTCTTGAGCAAACCGCCTGCGCTTTCAGCGCTTCAAGCGGCCAAGTCTCGCTCATCTCCCGCGACACAACTCCATACAGATATTGATCGATATCTACGATATTGATAACGTCAAACCCGTCTCCGTCTCTGACAAAGTTCATACTGCCTCTGTAAGCCGAGCCCTCGACCGTCATTCGCTCCTCCCAAACCTCTGTGTAAAAAGGCCTGAGACCTATGCCCGTGCCGCCGCTCTCGACATACAGCGGATTACCGTTTTGGTCATCGACCGACAACTGCCCGTTTTCATTTATTCTGACTATAACGGTCGCTGCCTCGATTATCCTGTCCTCAATGAACTCGCGGTCATTGAAGCGTCCGGCATAAAAACCGCGGTCGCTTGTGACCGTCACCACTGACTTGACCGACGAGCCGTAATACAGCCCGACCTTGATAAGCGCCGGAACACTTATCTCGGCAGAGACCGGCACGGCCGCCAGCGCCATAACCGCCGCAAGCAGCGCAGTAAGTGCGCCCCTCAGCATTTTCCTGATACTCATAATACTTCACCTCGGTGTTAAGTAATAAATGTCGTAACTCCCCATCTTGCTGTTATTATAACACATTATCCGTCAAATTTCCATAGCTGAACCGAATTTGTTAAGCTTAAATTTTTAAATTTTTCTTAATAACAAAGCAGCGGCCGGCATTGTTCATATGTATCAGCGCAGAGACAGTACAACAAAATTTACGCATAATTCAAAAAAGCATTTGACATAATGAGATTAATATCATATAATGATATATACCAATGATTTTCAAGGAGGAGTTATAAAATTGAAGCAATATAATGTTGGAATTATCGGTGCTACAGGCATGGTCGGCCAGAGGTTCATAGAACTGCTGTCGGATCATCCGTGGTTTAATATAAAGCTGCTTGCGGCGTCTCCGCGCAGCGCAGGCAAAACATACGCCGATGCCGTCAGCGGCCGCTGGGCAATGAAAGGCGGGATCCCCGAAAATGTCAGGAACCTGGTTCTGTATGACGCAGCCGGCGATGTTGAGAAGATCGCTGAGGCTGTTGACTTTGTCTTCTGTGCAGTTGATATGAAAAAGGACGATATCATGGCTCTTGAGGAGCGTTACGCCAAGGCGGAATGCCCTGTTGTATCAAACAATTCCGCTCACAGGCACACACCCGATGTTCCTATGATCATTCCGGAGATCAACCCGCAGCATCTTGACATTATCCCGTATCAGCGCAAGCGTCTCGGTACAAGCAGAGGTTTTATCGCCGTCAAGTCTAACTGCTCGCTTCAATCCTACCTTCCGGCGCTTGCCGTTATCAACGAAAAATATCCCGTTGACCGGGCGATAGTTACGACATACCAGGCAATATCCGGCGCGGGAAAAACGTTTGAAACCTGGCCCGAAATGGTGGATAACCTGATACCGTATATCGGCGGAGAGGAAATGAAATCCGAGGTTGAACCAAATAAGATACTCGGAAGCATTAAAAACGGCGAGATCGTTCCCTCAAGCGAAATGCAGATCGAGTGTCAGACTTACAGGGTTCCGGTATCTGACGGGCATACAGCCGCTATATTCTTCTCGTTTAAGGACGGAAGCTCAAAGCCGTCGGTCGGCGAGATCGAGGATATGTGGAGAGCCTTTGAGGGTGAACCGCAAAAGCTCGGACTTCCGCACGCTCCAAAGCAGTTTATCCACGTATATACAGAAGACGATACGCCCGATATGCCTCAGATCGCCTCTGCGCGCGAAACGGACGGAGGTATGGCAATCTCCTGCGGACGTCTCAGAAAATCGACACAGTTTGACTATAAAATGGTTTCAATGAGCCACAATACATTAAGGGGTGCAGCAGGCGGTGCGGTATTACTGGCAGAGCTTCTTGCCTCCAAGGGCTGGCTTGATTGACAAAGCGGCGCGGAGCTCAGCGACAGCCGCGCCGGTTTAATTAACCGGAGGCTTTAAAAACATTCTGACTGGAGGCTTAAAAAATGGAAAAAACCTTACCATTCACCGGTTCGGGCGTTGCGATAATAACGCCGTTTGACGGTGACAAAACCAACTTTGACGAGCTGGGCAGGATCATCGACGACCAGATTGCCGCCGGTACCGACGCAATCATCATATGCGGCACCACCGGCGAAGCATCTACCATGCCCGACAGCGAACATCTTGACGTTATCAAATATGCCGTAAAAACGGCCGGCGGACGCGTTCCCGTCATTGCCGGCACCGGCTCAAACGACACTGCACACGCCGTAATGCTTTCCAAAAAGGCCGAGGAACTCGGCGCAGACGGTCTGCTGCAGGTCACACCGTATTACAACAAAACATCGCAAAGAGGCCTTGCCGCACACTTTAAGGCGGTTGCCGAGGCGGTCAGTATCCCGATAATTCTCTACAATGTTCCGTCAAGAACAGGTATAAACATATCGATACCGACACTCAAAGAGCTTGCCGAGGTCGAAAACATCGTCGGCATAAAAGAGGCCAGCGGCAATCTCAGCTACACAGTGCAGGTTGCTGCGGAGGTTCCGGAGCTTTACATCTACTCCGGCAATGACGATATCATTGTGCCGGTTTTATCTATCGGCGGCAAGGGCGTAATCAGCGTGCTTGCAAACGTATGTCCAAAAGAGACACACGAAATGTGCGATGCATATCTAAGAGGCGACACTGAGCGCGCCCGGGAGCTTCAGCTCAAATACACCGATCTCATAGGCGCACTGTTTTCGGACGTCAATCCAATACCTGTCAAGACTGCCATGAACCTCATAGGCTACAATGCGGGAAATCTGCGCATGCCGCTGTGCAATATGTCCGAAGAAGGCTTAAAAACTTTGAAAGCGGCGCTTCAAAACGTTGGTTTTGAGATCAAAGATTAATGAAAGACGTGATACAAATGACAAATATTTTACTGAGCGGAGCAAACGGCCGTATGGGTAAAGCGGTCGCACGCGTATGTGAGGAGACCGGCAATGTAAATATCACTGCCGGATACGATATAAATACGGCTCAATACGCCGGATTTCCGGTATATTCGTCGCTGGACGAGGTAAAGGAGCCGTTTGACGTGATCATCGACTTCTCGCATCCCGCGCTGTTTGACAGCATTATCAGCTGCTGTACCGAACACAAAAAGCCGGCGGTCATCTGCACCACCGGACTTTCGGAGGCACAAACAGCCCGGCTTAAAGCCGCAGCGCAGACTGCTCCGATATTTTTCTCGGCGAATATGTCGATCGGCATAAATCTGCTTATCGACCTTTGCTGCAAGGCTGCAAAGCTGCTCGAGAATAATTTTGACATAGAAATTATTGAAAAGCACCACAACCGCAAACTTGACGCGCCCAGCGGAACCGCGCTCGCCATTGCGGACGCAATTTCAGACGCGGTATCGTATAACCCCGAATACATTTACGACCGCCACTCTGTCCGCAAAAAACGTGACAAATCAGAAATCGGCATCCATGCCGTAAGAGGCGGTACAATTGTCGGAGAGCACGAGGTCATCTTTGCCGGCAATGACGAGGTCATCTCGCTGAAGCACAGCGCAGCCTCCCGTGAGGTCTTTGCCGTTGGGGCAGTCAAGGCTGCCGCTTTTATGAAGAACAGGCCTGCCGGACTTTACAATATGCAGGATTTGATCGCCGCAGCAAATTAAACGCTCTGCGGCGGCTTTAAAAACATATAACAGCGCACGTTTACACGATTTATACAAAGCGCTGCGCCGAAACGGAGGAGGTTCGTATTATGATAAAGACAATTACCGATATTAAATTTTTCCCGGAAGTCGCAATCGTCACACTGAACAATATCCCCAACTCTCCGAGCAGTATTGCCAGCATACTGGGAATTATTGCCGAGAATGACATCAGCATTGATATGATCAGCCAGACTGCACCCTATAAGGATAAAATCAACCTTTCGTTCACACTTTCGCAGGACGACCTGGGAAGCGTTATCGGTCTGACAGGAAAGTTTAAGTCGCTTGCTCCGTCCGTCTCAGCCGATATAAACGGCAACAACACTAAAATTCTGTTGAGCGGTGAGGGCATGAGATACGAGGCAGGCGTTGCTGCGGAGCTCTTTGCAGCTCTGGCCGAGGAGAACATTCGTGTTAAGCTCATCACCACTGCTGAGACCGAAATCTCTTGCCTTATTGATATTAAGGATGTTGAGAACGCCAAGAAGATTCTGCTGTAAAAGCAAAAGGGGCTCATGATCGAGCCTCTTTTTTGTTTGCAGGATTTATGTGTTGTGAAAGCTTCGTCTGCCATGCAATTGGTGCACAGATAATGCTCAGCGCTCCGGCGTCTCCCGCTCACATTTATTCTGTCGTCACGATAGCTGTTCTGGTTTCCTCGTCCCAACTTACGTCAAAACCGAGGTTTTCGGATAAGAACCTGAGTGGTACCATGGTTTTGTCGTTTATCAGTCTTGCGGGAACGTCCATTGTTGCTGTGCTTCCATTTACTGTTGCCGTAGTATTGTCTATTGAGAAAGTGACTGTATTTGTATTGCTTGCGTTGCCTGTGTTTTCAAAGGCTTTGCCTTTTAATTGATTGCCGAGCCCATATTCCGCCATTCCAAGCCGCGGCGGCAGCGTCCGCAAAGCCTTTGAAAACGCCGTATCGGTCATACTGCTATTACTTATAGTAGCCGTGGCGGTCTGCGTAGCGTCATCCCATGTTACCTCTGCGCCCATCTGCTCAAACAGGAACCGCATTGGGACTAAGGTGCGGTCGCTTTCCGTGACCGGTGGCTGTGAAAAGCCTAGAATCTTGTCGTTTAGCCGAACAATAACATTTTGCTTAAAAGTATCGTCAATTGGTATTCGATAGTACGTTTCTCTATCAACATCAATAAAAACATAATCTTCTGTCGCCCACATTACATATGAAGTTTGAGTTTGTAACCCTGCAGGAAGACATAAACTTTTATAAATTCCATCAAATGTTACAAAACGCATTTTTTCTTCATTGTCATTTTGTATGGAACATATTTTGCACCATTGAGCAGATTCACTCCATGAATATGATCCTACATCGGTTGTTGAATTCTCATATATTATCTCATATTTATTATTTTCATTACACAAATAATATTCAAAAATAGGATTTTTAATATCGCCGTTAT
>DXIJ01000118.1 GCA_019112945.1 Candidatus Monoglobus merdigallinarum
AATACCCAAATAACAAACCGAAAGCCCAGCGGCAGCGGGTTTCGGTTTGAGAGGAGAGGCAGCGGCGTGAGTGAATTTACACCGAACAGGTGGAAAAGAACGATACAGAGCTTGCCTCGACGAGGCTGCGCGCCTCCGCGCTCACTCCGTTCGCCTGCCGATGTTTGCACTTATCCGAAAGTTTTTAGGATAAACTCAATATTTAATTTTAGAATAAACCCGTCACGTCCTAATCTCTATTCCCTAATCTCTACGTTCCTACGTTGACATAATATATCATATATTGTATAATATTGTCAGCAGATAAATAGGTAATTGAAGGACGGTTAGCCATCTCCTGTGCTGCACCCGCAGCAGAAAGGAGGTGTCGCTTATGTGGAACACAATAACAAAGTTTATTGTATCTATTATACTTATTTATATAATAGTATCCATAAAAGCAGTATAGCCGCTCCTCAAAGCCAATGGAGCGGCTATATATAAAATAAACTGTTTCGTGGCTAACCTAACCTTAGGTTTACCTTTTATCTGCTTTTATTATATATTCTTTTCTTAAATTTGTCAAGGTCTTTTGTTTTCTTAAATAGGGTTTTGAGTTGTTAAATTTTATTTCTGCCTCTGCCGTGCTAAGGTTTGGACTAACACCTTTGCAAGGTGTTGACCGCTGCCACAAAATTTGGGGCAGATGCAAGCTGCGGTAGGTGAGCCGTAAGGCGAACACGTTAGGTGCGCAGGCGAGGGAGAGGCAAAAATTAAAGATTGTATAATCCGTTTAGTTATAAACCCGTCCGCAACTGCGCACCTCCGCGCTCACTCCGTTCGCCTACCGTAGTTTGCACCAACCAAAAATGTTATTTGGTTAAATAACCCGTCACCGCCCCTAATTCCTATTCCCTAATCCCTAATCTCTACGTTGCTTCCCTCCTGATCAAGTCAAGCGCATGCAGGCTTGCACGCTCACGCACAGCGTCACGGCCGCCTGTAAGGTTCAGCTTTATCGCCTTATGGCAGCTTTCGCTGCACACCGACACATACACCAGCCCTACCGGCTTCTCATCGGTTCCGCCGCCCGGTCCCGCAATTCCGGTGGTTGAAACAGCGATATCCGCACCTGCGGCGGCTCTGGCTCCGGCAGACATCTCAAGCGCGGTCTGTTCCGACACTGCTCCGTACCTTTCAAGCGTCTCCGCTCTTACGCCGAGCAGACGCATCTTCTCGCTGTTTGAATATGTCACAACTCCGCCCAAGAAGCACTCGGACGCTCCCGGGACGCTTGTAATCTTCTGAGCCACCATACCCCCGGTGCAGCTCTCGGCGCAGGTAACGCTCAGCCCTCTTTTTATAAGAGCCTCGACCGCCGTTTTTTCAAGCGAATTGTCAATACCCGTGCCGTAGACCTTATCGCCTAATATTTCGCAAATCTTCTTATAGACCGGCTCTATCATCGCTCTTGCCTTGTCGTCCGTATCCGCCTTGGCAGTAATTCTCAGCTCCACCTGTCCCGGCTTGGCATACGGCGCGACACTCGGGTTTTTAGAGCTTTTGATGAGGTCTCCGAGCATTTCATCGACTGCGGATTCCCCGAGCCCGAACACCTTTACCGTCTTTGAACGTATGACCCCGCTTGAAAACTTCCGGAGATACGGCTTTACCTTGCTTTCAAACATAGGCTTCATCTCGGACGGCGGCCCCGGGAGCATTATGAATATTTTCCCGCCGCTCTCGACCACTGCCCCCGGAGCAGTGCCGTTGTCGTTCTCTAAGATAATACAGCCCTCCGGAAGCTCCGCCTGCTTCATATTGCTCTTTGGCATATACATATGACCGCTGCTGAATCTCTCCTCTATCCTGCGGAGGCTCTTTTCGTCCATTACGCACCTCAGATTGCAGAACTCAGCGATAGTCTCCTTTGTGAGGTCGTCCTCCGTGGGACCGAGCCCGCCCGTGGTTATCACTGCGTCCGCTCTCTTTGAAGCCGCCTCGAGTGCAGCCCGCAGCCGCCCGCTGTTATCACCGACTGCCGTTGTATAGTAAACGTCAAAGCCCAGCTCACTGAGCGCGCGGCTCAGGTACTGAGCGTTGGTGTTTAAGATAGAGCCCAGAAGCAGCTCTGTTCCCACAGATATTATTTCAAAAGTCATATCTACTCCTCTTTTCGGTTGCTGATTTCTGTGACGCTGCCGCCGTATATATCATAGACCTCCGCGCCGTATACCGCCTCATCGATCATGCGCTCAATGTCACTCAGCGCTTTCTCGGCCTCAAGCACCTCGTCAAGGTGCGGCCTGGTCTTTGGGTGCTTGGGCACAAAGATAGTGCAGCAGTCCTCATACGGCTGTATTGAGGTCTCGTAAGCGTCGATCTTCTTGGATATCGTAACTATCTCCTCCTTGTCCATGCCGATGCACGGCCTGAACACCGGGAGCGTTGCTGCGGCGTCGGTACAGCGGAGAGCCTCGAGCGTCTGGCTTGCCACCTGGCCTATGCTCTCGCCGGTCACAAGCGCAAGGTCACCGTTCTTTACTGCTATTTTCTCCGCTATCCGCATCATTATACGCCGCATTATGATAGTCAGGTAATTCTTGGGACAGTTTTCGATTATACTGAGCTGGATATCGGTAAACGGCACCGAGTACAGCCTAATCCCCATTGAATACTCCGAAACAATCTTAGCAAGGTCGATAACCTTATCCTTGGCGCGCTCGCTGGTATACGGCGGACTGTGGAAGTACACCGCGTCAAGCGTCACTCCGCGCTTTGCCACCATCCAGCCCGCAACGGGGCTGTCAATGCCGCCGCTCAGCAGCAGCGCAGCCCTGCCGCCGCTGCCCGACGGCATTCCGCCCGCGCCGCTGAATTTTTCGGCATACACATATGCCTCCTCGCGTATCTCTACCTGGAGCAAAATATCCGGGTCATGCACATCGACCTTTAAGTTCCCTGCGGTTTTAAGGACATGACCGCCGACCTCCCGGCTGATCTGAGGTGAAGTCAGCGGGAAATTTTTGTCCTCCCTCTTTGTCTCGACCTTGAAGGTTTTTCCGCCCAGCCCTGCCATGCAGGCGGCAGCGGTGTCTTTTATGCTTTCCATATCCTTGTCGCACTGCGCTGCCGGACATATATTCACGATACCAAACACCTTTTTCAGCCGCTTTATCACCGCGTTCATATCCGCGTCCTCATCAAGCGGCTTTACATAGACCGTTGACTGCGCTTTTTTTATGCTGAATCTTCCGAGCGGAGCCAGGGCGGATGAAATATTCCCCAAAAGCCTCTGCTCGAATTTCGGGCGGTTTAAGCCCTTTAGAGCGATCTCACCGTATTTTAACAATATCAAATCAATTTTATGCATGACCTATCACCGTTCCTTTGCTTTTTTATCTGAAGTTTAATTTCCTGAGCCTGCCGGTTATCTCGGCGACTGCCGGGATGACCGCGCTGATCTCCTCGTCCGTTGTGAACTCGGACAGGCTGAAGCGAATGCTTCCGTCTATCATCTGCCGCGGTACGCCGATCTCGGTCAGTGTTCCGCTCGGCTCACGCTTATGGCTGCTGCACGCGCTGCCGGACGACACAAAAATATTCTGCATCTCCAGCGAATGCAGCAGCACCTCTGACCTCACACCGCCGAACGAGATGTTCAAAATATGCGGTGCGGAATTTTCGGGCGTATTTATCTTTATATTATCGACCGATGCAGCTATCCCGTCTCTTAATCTGTTCCTGAGCCGCTCCATTTTTCCGCACTTTGCCGCCATGTCATCCGCAGCGATTTTGGCAGCTAAGCCGAAACCGGCGATCCCGGGCACGTTCTCGGTGCCGGAGCGCATTCCGCCCTGCTGTCCGCCGCCGTGCAGTATGGGTCTCAGGCGCACGCCCCTGCGCACATAAAGTGCGCCGACTCCTTTAGGGCCGTGTATCTTATGCGCGCTCAGCGAGATCATATCGGCGCCGAGCGCGTCCGCATAGACGGGCAGCTTGCCGAAGCCCTGCACAGCGTCCACATGGAACACTCCGCCCGGGTTTTTGTTCTTCAGCAGCCTCGACATCTCGGCAATAGGCTCTATCGTTCCTATCTCGTTGTTTACCAGCATTGCCGTGACCAGAACAGTATTCTTTCTCAGCAGCTTCTCATATTCCTCAAGTATCACACGTCCGCTTTGATCAACAGGCGCAAAGTCCACCTCAAAGCCGCGCTCGCGAAGCTCAGCGACCGCTGCCAGAACCGCCGGATGCTCTATGGGCGTTGTAATGATATGCCTGCCGCGGTGTGCGCCGGCAGCTCCGAGTATCGCCATGTTGTCCGCTTCCGTCCCTCCGGACGTGAAGAAAATCTCGCCCGGCGACGCCTTAAGCACTCCCGCAATCTGTTCCCTGGCGGTCTTGAGCAGACGCTCGGCCTCTATTCCCAAGCGGTGCAGCGAGGACGGATTGCCGTACTTGTTTGTCATTACGTCAAGCATCGCCGCCGCCACTTCGCCGTACGGTTTTGTGGTCGCGCTGTTGTCAAGATATATTTCCATACAAATCTCCTCCCAAAACGGCGCCTGCGGAAGTCTCCTCCCGCACTCACCGTTGTCATTTATTTTAACACATAAACCGGAAGTTTTCAACCGCCACTTTGAAATCCTCCTGTAATACAGTATATTTCGACAGGGTTCGATTTGTGAATAATAATTTTACTTGATTTATTTTTTCTTTTGAGATATAATAAAATTACTCTATTATGGGAAAATGGGAGAAAAGAGAATTAAACATATGGATTTCAATAATATAACCGCCGAAAGCATCGAATTTTTAGAAAAGTTTTACAAAAACTGCGGCTACCGCCTGTGTGAGTATTCAGCCGGCGCAAAATATATGTGGGCGGAAGATTATCACAGTGCATATGCCGTTTCAAACAACTGCCTTGTTGTAAAGGAATATTCGGAAAGCCGGGTCTGGTTCAGCTATCCGGTTGCGGGCAAGAACGGAGATATCGGAGCCGCGCTTGACGATATTGACAGATACTGCTCGGAAAACGGAATAAGACCCGTATTTATGCCTGTACCGGATGATGCTTTATGCGTTTTGCTGAAGCGGTACCCATACGCTTCGGTCAAGCGGCCGCATCTCTTTAAAGACTACTTCTATCTGACAGAAAACTTTGCCTCTTTTAAGGGGAGGAAATTTTCCGGTCAGCGCAACCATATAAACAAGTTCCGCAAAAAATATCCGGACGCCGAGTTCAGGCTGCTGAGCGATGATGACGATGCGCTTATCGGGGAATTTTGGGCGGAGTTTGAAAAGCAGTTTGACAAGAACTCAAAACTTGCCGTGAGCGAGCTTAAGGCTTCAAAGAAAATGCTGAAGCAGCGCCGTTTTTTCAGGAGCGCCGCCATGTTCTGCGGCGGGAAGATAATAGGCCTGTGTCTCGGTGAAAAATGCGGCGATACCATGATCGTTCATATCGAAAAGGCGCTGTACAGCTACGAGGGGGTATATCCCGCTATCGTAAACGAATTTGCAAACCTCTGCGCCGAGGACACGGTTTACTCAAACCGTGAGGACGACGCCGGCGACAAGGGACTGCGCATCTCAAAGCTGCAGTACAAGCCGCTTGAGCTGCTCAGCAAACACATAGTCACGGCCGGCTCAGAGCTCGATTCGATAAAGGAGATACCAGAGCTCAGGACAGACCGACTGACCCTTGACGCGATAACCCAAAATGACGCCGGCGCATACAACGCCTTATGCCTTGACGATGAGCTCAACAAATACTGGGGCTATGACTACAAAGACGATCTAAACGGCGAGCTCACCGACGACTACTTTGTAAGCGTTGCGGAAAAAGATTTTGATAATTCTCTGGCCGTCAACTTTGCCGTGCGCCTTGACGGGAAATTCATAGGCGAGGCCGTGCTCTATAACATTGACTATAAGGGCGCTGCGGAGCTGGGCTGCCGTATATCCCGGGAATATCACGGAAACGGCTACGGAGCGGAAGCGTTCGCCGCAGCTGCCGACTGGGCGCTCTACGGCGCGGGCTTTGAGAAAGTGGTCGCAAAATGCTTCCGCGAAAATTCAGCCTCGTACTGTATGCTCTCAACCTGTATGCGCGAGACCGGTGAGGATGAAACTTTCTTCTATTTCGAAAAGACGTCATGATAAAACAAATCGGGGTGTAAAAAAATCGCCCAGAGCGTTCAAGGGCAAAAAACTTGACGATATTTGCTTTTAATGTGCTCAAAAAATTAAAATATCCCATTAAATGCAGAAAATCCGCCCTTTTGAGCGGATTTTCTATGTTTATGCCCTTGAACTACGAACAAAAATCACCCTCGGAGTATACCTATACGCCGTCGGGCAAGGTTTACAGCG
>DXIJ01000119.1 GCA_019112945.1 Candidatus Monoglobus merdigallinarum
ATTTTGTTTTCGGCTTCTATTTCAACAAAATATGTCCGTGTGTAACATATCTATTGTAAACCTACAAACTGTTGATTATAAGACCGGTGCTGTAACAATCGATGGTAAAGAAAATGGCGGAAGCGGAAAGAGCAAAACTCCGCACACCTTCTCTTCCTTCCCCGAAAACGCACAAAAGGGAAAGCTAAACATGGGTATATTCCCGGGAAGCGCCTCGGACAGTTACACTGTCTCAAACGTCAGCGTTACATATAAGGAGATAATATGGGGCGAGGGACAAGAACCGACTCCTGCGCCTACTCCGACCGAGCTTCCTGATGGCAAGGGTGTATATAAGTTTAAAGGCAACAACACGGAGGTAACCAATGGCAACCCATGGCCCAACAACGATACGCTTACCTTTGTTGACGGGGTAAATCCTCAGATTGCTCAGTATTTTGCTGAAAAAGAAGATCCTGCAATAATCGACCCCGACCTTGTTGCAAATTATTTGAACTATGTTGGAGGAATGGCCGGTGATTCTTCTCATCCGCAGATAACGCTCAATGCCCCCGCCGGAAAGTATGTGGTATACTATCTCGGTTACAACCACGGCAATAACATGACTGCTACAGTCGATGGCAATACCTATACCGCGGGCGCAGGCGTTAACCTTGCATACAGGGGAGACAGAACAGATGTTATTTTAAAGCTTTATACTATAGGCATAGAGATGCAGAGCGCAAACAGCACTATAACCTTTGATTCTACTGACCAATACCTGCCCGACCTTTATGCGATCGTAGTTGTCGGCACCGGTGAGTTTCAGGCTCAGGAAACATATGTTTTGAATTATGAGGACTTCACAACGGGCAGAAGAGACTATGCAGATACAAGTTATACTATAAATCCCGGAGTATCTGAAAGCGTTGCGGCTCTGTTTGCCTCAGCGAGCGATTCAACAAAGGTTGATACAAGGTTTACCGAGCACTATGTGAATTATATAGGACAGGCAAATGACAACAATACCGACCCTGAGGGAGCGGCACGCGCACCTATCGGAACTCTTGAACAAGGTCTTTACACCATGTACTATCTTGGAAAAAGCTCAAATCAATCTATAACCGCCACAATTTCATCTCCGTTTTTAACCGAGGATGAAAGTGTAGTCGCCAGCCTGCCCGGCGGCAGTGGTGTGGATTTTGCTACTAAAGACGGTGCAAGTGATATATTACAGCTTTATACATTCACTTTCTATGTAGAGCAGGATATGATCGGCGCTGAACTCAAGCTGGTAAACAGTAATGCTAATAACTGGATCCCGGATCTGTACGGCGTTGCAATAACAAAGACAAAGACGGATTTTGAAAATATTGTCACAATAAATCAGAGTGAGTTTGTTGGAGGAGAAAACGGAGGAACAAACAGAGCGGCGCCTTATACTTTTACCGCCGAGGCTGACGAACACCCGTTTATCAAGAATTTGCTGGGCGGCAGCAGCGATGCAGCACAGACAAACAGCGCACTTGTTGCGACTTACCGAGACCATATTGGACAGGGAAATGCGACTACAAAGAGCGGATTGTTCCTCGAGAGCGGTTCATATACGGTTTATTATATAGCCGCAACGAATAATCAAGAGGAAGAAGTGTATGCCACACTTTCGGATGCTGACGGAACAACAAACCATATCGATAATCAACAGATGTCGTATTTGGGCATTCTGGGTAAAAGAAGCGGTTCGGACGGTAAAGCAAACCTTACTGTATACGCATATGACTTTACGCTTGGGGAGAATTTAAACAACGGCAGCTTGTCATTCAACAGTAAAGATGTAAATACATGGCTTCCCGATTTGTGCTCGGCTGTGATTGTCAAGACCCCCGGCTTTGGCACGGGCTCGACTGATAAGGGTCAGTATGTTGACGGAAACTCCGAAGCTCAGGGCGTAATACGCTTCTTCCAGCCCTACACCTCGGCAAAAGAGGCTGATAAGTACGGTTTCTACTTCTTTGTCGGAGATACAGGAGAGATTATAACGGGTACGCTTGAGGGAGCGGCAGACGGCGTTACAGAGGCCGGAGGATTTTACGGCGACATCAACGCTATACCGCAAAGTCAATGGGGAACCACGATATACGCCAAGGGCTTTATCGAGCAGAGCAACGAGGTGTTCTACGGCGAGACCTTCTCGGATTCCGTAGGAACAAACCCCGAACAGGTCACATATCCGGAGTAAGGTTTTGCGAAATTCAAAAGACAGCAATTTTTGACTGGTTTCTTAAATTTATTGACTGGTTTTGTTTGAATTTATATGATAAAATAAACTTATATTATTCCAAAATAATATAAGTTTCTTCCCAATTAAAAGGCGGCTCCCCTAAAGGGAACCGCCTGAATTTTTTTAAAATGCCTGAGCAACCTCGGTGCTCATTATCAGAAATGCGCCCGCGCCGTGGAGGTCGTTCTCTCCGGTGCCGCGGTTGCAGTAGTGCTCGTAATCACCGACGCCGGTACCGACGCAGATATTGTCTATTATAACATAGCCTTCGTCGTCATAGCGCAGACGGTTGATTATTCCCTCATATCCTTTTTTAGCATATTCAAGATATGACTTATCAAGATACCCGTTTCTGACCGCCTTGCATATTGCGCCGACGAACAGGCAGGTACATGAGGATTCGAGCCAGTTCTCGGGTCTGTCGCCTTTGTCGATGACCTGATACCACAGGCCGCTCTCGCTGTCCTGATATTTGACGACTGCTTTTAAAAGGTCGCATGCCGCGCGGATAAGCTCCGCTCTGTCCTTATGATCCTCCGGGAATGAGTCGAGTTCCTCAAAGATAGCCACAGGAACCCAGCCTATCGAACGTCCCCAGAACTCGGGCGAGTGTCCGTTTTCGGGGTTTGCCCACGGCTGAACTTTAGCGTAATCCCAGGCGTGATACCAAAGACCCGTCTTTTCGTCCTTAGTCTTTTTCTCCATCAGCAGTGCCTGGAACGCGCACAGGTCAAACAGCTCCGGTGCGTCAAAGGTCTTAGCGTATTCCGCACAGATAGGACCCGCCATATAAAGTCCGTCAAGCCACATCTGCTGCGGATATCTGCCCTTGTGCCAAAAGCCGCCCTCAGGGTTCTTCGGGAAGTCCTTGATAAGCGGGATAAGCGTGTCAAGGGCTTTTTTGTATCTTGCGTCCTTGGTTTTGCTGTAGAGCAGATACAGCAGTACTCCGGGCTGCATGTCGTCAAGCTGGGTCGTGTCGAATTTTGTAATGTTTCCGTCCCCGTCGATTATCGAATCGACCCATGCCTTGCAGTAGTCATAATACTTTTCTTCGCCGCTCAGCAGGTATGTCTTTTGCATACCCGAAAGGAACACGCCCTGGTGGTAGTGAAATCTGCCCTTGGGCGGGAGATCTTCTGCGGCAAACTTTTTCATCAGCGCATCGCACGCCATCTTTGCATAGTCAAGCGCGCTGTGACCGTTTACAATCAAATCGTTCATTGTACTTTCCTCCGTTATAAATATAATATGGCGAGTGATTTTCCACTCCCTGCCGTTAACTAAATTATATCATTTTAATAATGCAGTGTCAACATAGAGATTAGGGATTAGGGAATAGGAATTAGGACTTTAATCATATGCTATGCGGCACTCTCACGCCTGCGCGCCTACGAGTTCGCCCTGCGGGCTCACCTACCGCAGCTTGCAGCAATCCCAAAGATTTCGGATTACGAATAAAAGTTGCTTATAAAACGTGACGGGTTTATTCCCGGCAAAGTATTTTCATCACCTTAAATCTAAAGGTGAAGTGCAAACTACGGTAGGCTTGCGTTAGCAAGCGCGGAGGTGCGCAGTCGCGGAATGGGGCAGAAAGTACAGATTTCAACAACCCGTTTGGTTATAAACTCTCCCACGCCTCCGCATCGAAGCATGTTCTCTGACGCTCACCTGCCGCAGTTTGCAGTACGCCCTAACTTTTTAAGGCGTAGAAAATACTTTGCCGAGAGCTGCCCGTCACGTCCTAATCCCTAACACCTAAATCCTAATCCCTATGTTGACAAATGAAAGTATTTTTCGTATAATATACATACACGAAAATAACTTTCGCAAGAGAGGGGCGGCGGCAATGAGAGGAGCAAGAAAGACAATTATTCTTCACAGCGATATGAACAACTTTTATGCGTCGGTGGAGTGCATGAAAAATCCGGAGCTTAAAGATAAATATGTTGCGGTCTGCGGGAATCCCGAGGACAGGCATGGGATCGTGCTGGCAAAAAACGAGAGGGCAAAGGCGCTGGGCGTAAAGACCGGGGAGCCGGTCTGGCAGGCGCTTCAAAAGTGCCCGTTTCTTATCACTGTCGCGCCGCACTTTGATGAATATGTTGAATATTCAAAAAGGGCAAGGGAGATATATTACCGCTATACCGATCTAATCGAACCGTTCGGCCTGGACGAGTGCTGGCTGGATGTAAGCGGCAGCACGCTGCTTTTCGGAGACGGGCGCAGGATAGCTGACCTTATAAGAGAGGATATAAGGCGTGAGCTCGGCCTCACGGTGTCGGTCGGGGTCTCGTTCAATAAGGTGTTTGCAAAGCTTGGCTCTGATATGAAGAAGCCCGACGCCGTGACCTGCATATCCGAGGAGGATTTTCGCAGCATAGTATGGAGGCTGAATGCGTCCGAGATGATAGGTGTAGGCCGCGCTACTGCCGGGAAGCTCAGGAAGCACGGCATATATACAATAGGAGATATTGCTTCCGCAAAGCCTGAATATATGCAGAAGTGGCTGGGCAAAAACGGGATAATGCTGTGGAACTACGCAAACGGACGGGGCGGGAGCCGTGTCAGTCCTGCGGGCAGCGTACCGCCGGTCAAGTCGATAGGGCACGGGGTAACGTGTACGTCCGATTTGGGCAGCGACACCGAGGTAAGAAGAGTTTTGCTGGCTCTGAGCACAGACGTATCCCGCAGGCTGAGACAACAGGGGCTTATGGCAGAGGGGATATCGGTCTCGGTCAAGGACACAAGTCTTTTAAGCCGTGAATTTCAACGCGGTACAAACAGGCCGGTTCGCAACTCTGCGGAGCTGGCCGGGCTTGGCTTTGAGCTGTTTAAGAAGAACTATGACTGGGAAAAACAGGTCAGGGCTTTGTCGATAAGGGCGATAAAATTGGTTTCCGAAAACAAGCCGGTGCAGGTAGGCTTGTTTGACAATATCAGCCGCGAGATGAAGCGTGACCGCATTGAAGAATCTATGGAGGGAATAAGAGAGATGTACGGAAAGCGTGCGGTCATGTACGGCAGCCTGCTGTGCGGACTGAAGCTGCCCGGGGATAACCGTATAAACAGGGTGATGCCGGGCGGCTGCCGTGTATAAAAAATAACGATTATGTGCAAACTTTTGACATAAACACGGACAAATTTGTGTAGAATTTGCTAAAAATTTTCTTGACATTTTTGCCGGCCGGTAGTATAATATTTAGGCGTGACAGAGACATACGATGAACTCGGAGGTGGCAAACGGCGTAAAAACGTCAGTTTGGGAATTTCGGGGGAGATTGTCCGGTTTTAAAAACAGGGCGGAAGGTCACATTAAAACAAAATACAGGGTTATCATGTCCTGCGCGGTGCGCGGGTGTGTTATACTTGTGTCTGTTCCTCCCGAGTGCGTATCTTTAGAGATATGTTATTCGGGTTTAATTATTAGACCGCGCGAAACGCCCGGCGCGGTGTAGACAAACACTTAATTTTTAAGGAGGGTAAAACCATGGCAACAGAGAGAATCAGAATCAGACTTAAGGCTTACGATTCAAATCTTATTGACCAGAGTGCCGCAAAGATCGTAGAAACGGCTAAGAGGACGGGTGCAAAGGTGTCCGGTCCGATACCGCTTCCGACCAAGAAAGAAGTCGTTACTATACTGAGAGCGGTTCATAAGTATAAGGATTCGCGTGAGCAGTTTGAGCTTAGAACACATAAGAGATTGATTGACGTGCTGGGTCCGAACGGAAAGACTATAGATGCGCTGAAGCATCTCGATCTGCCGGCCGGCGTTGATATTGAACTTAAAATCTAATCTTGAAAGTTATTAAAAATTTTGGTTAAGTCGGAGTTTTCGACCGCTGACCCGCAGGTAAGTTTAGCTTTAAACCGATGCCTGTGTATATTTTAGGAGGAAAAAATGAAGAAAGCAATTTTAGGTAAAAAGATCGGTATGACACAGATTTTTACCGAGGACGGAATGCTGATCCCGGTGTCCGTTATCGAGGCCGGCCCCTGCAGGGTCGTTCAGAAGAAGACCGAAGAGGTTGACGGCTACACAGCTGTTCAGGTCGGATACGGGGAGAAAAAGGAAAGACGCGCAAACAAGCCCGAAAAGGGACATTTTGCAAAGGCCGGCGTGCCGGTCATGAAGCATCTTAAAGAGTTTAAGCTCGATGGGGCTGCGGAAATGAACGTCGGCGATACGCTTACCGTTGAACAGTTTACAGAGGGTGAGCTGCTGGACGTTACGGGAACAAGCAAGGGACACGGATTTGCAGGTGCGATAAAGAGATGGGGAACACACAGAGGTCCCATGACGCACGGTTCTCACTATCACAGAGGTCCCGGTTCGCTCGGAGCGTGCTCGGACCCGTCAAGAGTTTTCAAGGGCAAGAAGATGCCGGGACACTATGGTGTAGATAAGGTCACCATTCAGAATCTCGGCTTGGTTAAAATAGATACAGAGCGCAATCTTCTGTTGGTCAAGGGTTCTATACCGGGACCTAAGGGCGGTTTGGTTGTTGTTCGCAACGCAGTTAAGGCCAACGCCTAAGGCCGCAGAGAGAGGAGGATTAAGATATGCCTACAGTAGACGTTTATAACGTGGACGGCAAGGTTGTCGGCACGATGGATTTAAGCGAAAAGGTTTTTGATGTTGAAGTAAACAAGAGCGTTATGCATGAGGTGGTCGTAAACTACCTGGCTAACCAGAGACAGGGCACACAGTCAACTCTGACGCGTACCGAGGTCCGCGGCGGCGGAATCAAGCCGTGGAGACAAAAGGGTACAGGCAGAGCGAGACAGGGAAGCATCCGTGCTCCTCAGTGGGTCGGCGGCGGCGTCGCTATAGGACCCAAGCCCAGAGATTACAGCTACAGGGTAAACAAAAAGACAAGGCAGCTTGCACTTAAATCTGCGCTGTCTTCAAAGGTTCAGGAGAGCGAGCTTATCGTGCTTGAGGGACTTGATGTAAATGAGTACAAGACAAAGGCGATAGCAAACATTCTCTCAAACCTGAACGTCACCGAGAAAGCTCTGATAGTTCTCCCCGAGAACAACAAGATGATAGTTAACTCGGCAAGAAACATCAGAGGCGTTGATACGACGTTTGTCGGCGCTATCAACACATACGAGGTTTTAAACCATACAAAGTGCATCATATTAAAGGATGCTGTCACAAAGCTTGAGGAGGTGTACGCATAATGTTAGCTCACGATATTATCAGAAGACCTATCATTACTGAGAAGAGTATGGATCAGGTAGCAGATAAGAAGTACACTTTTGAGGTTGCAAAAGGCGCAAACAAAATCGAGATAAAAAAGGCTGTTGAAGAGATATTTAACGTTGAGGTCGCTAAGGTTACCACAATGAACTATAAGGGTAAGCCGAAAAGACAGGGTGTGTATTACGGAAAGAGAGCCGATTGGAAAAAGGCTGTCGTAAAGCTCACCGAAGACAGCAAGACTATCGAGTTGTTTGAGGCATAAGTTAAGACCTCAGAAATTTAGCAGATAAGGAGATACAGAAAATGGGTATTAAAAAATATAATCCTACTACACCTTCGCTGCGTCAAATGACATGTTCGACATTCGAGGAGATTGATAAGGTTGCTCCCGAAAAATCTCTGCTGCGTCCGCTGCACAGCAAAGCGGGCCGCAACTCGTACGGAAGAATAACGGTCAGACATCGCGGCGGCGGCACAAAGAGAAAGTACAGAGTTATAGATTTTAAGAGAAACAAGGACGGAATGGAAGCTACCGTTTTGTCTGTCGAGTACGATCCGAACAGATCGGCAAACATTGCTCTCCTCAGGTATGAGGACGGTGTTAAGACATACATTATCGCACCTGTAGGACTTAAAAAGGGCGATAAGGTTATATCCGGCGAGGGCGCGGATATAAAGCCGGGCAACGCTATGGAGATCAAGGATATACCGGTCGGTACCATGATATATAACATCGAGCTCAGTCCCGGAAAGGGCGGACAGATGGTCCGCAGCGCCGGCAACACAGCGCAGCTCATGGCTAAGGAGAACGGATATGCTCAGGTAAGACTGCCAAGCGGCGAGGTCAGAATGGTAAGGCTTAACTGCCGCGCGACAATCGGCCAGGTCGGAAACGCAGACTATGAGAATATCAATATAGGAAAGGCCGGAAGAAAGAGACATATGGGCTGGAGACCTACGGTTCGCGGAGTTGTTATGAACCCGAACGACCACCCGCACGGCGGTGGTGAAGGTAAGTCGCCTATCGGTATGCCGAGCCCGGTTACTCCGTGGGGTAAGCCTACGCTTGGTTACAAGACAAGAAATAAGAAGAAAGCGTCCAACAAGTTCATTGTTAAGAGACGTAATTCAAAATAAGGAGGGAATATATAATGGGCAGAAGTGTTAAAAAGGGACCTTTCGTTGATCAGAAACTTCTTGCAAGAATAGTTGCAATGAACGAGAAAAACGAGAAGACTGTACTCAAGACCTGGTCGAGAGCTTCCACAATATTCCCTGAAATGGTTGGACATACCATAGCAGTGTATGATGGAAGAAAGCATGTTCCCGTGTATATCAGCGAGGATATGGTCGGCCATAAGCTTGGCGAGTTTGCTCCGACAAGAACCTACAGAGGTCATGCGGGCGCAAAGACAACAGGCTAAGAGGAGCCGAAGTTAAAAAGGCCGGAGCTAACCGGCCAAAGAGAGTATTGAAAGGAGCCATACAAGAATGGAAGCAGTAGCAAAAGTTACTCATGTGCGTATTGCGCCGCGTAAGGTTCGCATAGTTATCGACCTGATAAGAAACAAGACGGTCGGCGAGGCTATCGGTATATTGAAGAATACGCCGAAAGCGGCAAGCCCTGTTGTTGAGAAGCTTTTAAATTCCGCGGTTGCGAATGCTGAGAACAACCACAATATGGATGTTGAAAAGCTCTATATCTCAGAGATTTACGCAGACCAGGGCCCGACGCTTAAAAGAATACAGGCAAGGGCGCAGGGACGTGCATTCAGAATAAACAAGAAAACAAGTCATATAACAATAAAACTTCAGGAGAAGGAATAAGATAGGAGGACAAAAGCATGGGTCAAAAGGTTAATCCGCATGGTCTCAGAGTAGGCGTTATCAAGGACTGGGATTCACGTTGGTTTGCAGAGAAAAAGGACTTCGGCGACAGCCTCGTTGAGGATTACAACCTCAGAGTATTCTTGAAAAAGAAGTTATTCCAGGCCGGAGTTTCAAAAATAGAGATAGAGAAGTTTGCGAACAAGGTTCGTATCTCAATCCATGCCGGAAAGCCGGGTATCGTAATCGGCAAGGGCGGCAGCGAGATTGAGAAGCTCAAGAAGGAGCTTGAAAAGATGACGGGCAAGACTATAATCTTAAACGTTATCGAGGTCAAGAGCCCCGACCTTGACGCGCAGCTCGTTGCTGAGAATATCGCATCACAGCTTGAGAGACGTATATCTTTCAGAAAGGCTATGAAGCAGTGCATGGGCAGAGCTATGAAGCTTGGAGCAAAGGGTATAAAGACACAGGTTTCCGGCCGTGTGGGCGGAGCGGAGATCGCAAGAACAGAGCATTATCACGAAGGCACGATCCCTCTCCAGACTTTGAGAGCAGATATTGATTACGGTTTTGCAGAGGCCGATACAACATACGGCAAGCTCGGCGTTAAGACCTGGATCTATAAGGGTGAGATCTTAGCGGATAAGGGCGCGCGCACAAACAGAACCGAGAGGCAGTCAAGACCGAGAAGATCGGACGCTCCCAAAAGACAGCAGAGAGGTGCAGGTCAGAGAGGAGGCAGAAGATAATGTTATCCCCCAAGAGAGTGAAATACAGAAGAGTACACCGCGGACGCATGAAGGGTACGGCTCACCGCGGAAACAAGGTTGTTTACGGCGAGTACGGCCTGCAGGCGCTCAGCCCGGCATGGGTCACAAGCAACCAGATAGAGGCCGCCCGTGTTGCGATGACACGTTACACAAAGAGAGGCGGTAAGGTTTGGATTAAAATATTCCCCGACAAGAGCGTAACCAAGAAGCCTGCCGAGACTCGTATGGGTAAAGGTAAGGGCGCACCGGAATACTGGGTATCGGTTGTAAAACCGGGCAGAGTTATGTTCGAGATAGGCGGTGTTTCAGAGGAGACAGCACGCGAGGCTATGCGTCTTGCTATGCATAAGCTACCGCTGAAGTGTAAGTTCGTCAGAAAAGCTGACCAAGAAACGGAAGGTGATAGTTAATGAAAATAAATGAGATAAGAGACCTTTCAACGCAGGAGCTTGAGGATAAGGTTCAGGACTTAAAAGAGGAGCTTTTTAACCTACGTTTTCAAAACGCTACCAGCCAGCTTGAAAATCCGATGAGAATGGTTAGCGTTAAGAGAGATATCGCAAGGTGTAAAACAGTTCTGAGAGAAAAAGAACTCGGCTTGAATTCAAACATAAATGCGTAGGAGGTGCAGATAAATGGAAAAGCGTAATTACCGTAAAACTCGAACCGGCGAGGTTGTGAGCAACAAAATGGACAAGACGATAGTTGTTGCAATCAAAGAGAACGTGAAGCACCCGCTATACGGCAAGGTAATGAAGAGAACCTATAAGCTTAAAGCACACGATGAAGAGAACGTATGCAGCATAGGTGATAAAGTAAAGGTTATGGAAACAAGACCGCTCTCTAAGGACAAGAGATGGAGACTGGTCGAGGTCGTTGAAAAGGCTAAATAGTCTAAACG
>DXIJ01000120.1 GCA_019112945.1 Candidatus Monoglobus merdigallinarum
GCTTGCTGAGATCGCGGTCTCAGATCCCGCGGCTTTTGCTCAGCTTGTTGAAAAGGTAAAATAATTGATTTAAAGTTATACTCACAGCTGAGTATAACTTTTGCTATATAACAAAGATAAGAATCTCCGTCTTATTTTGTGCAGGGAGAGCTGAAAATGATTGAAAAAATAACTGCCAGGCATAACGGAAAGATAAAACTTCTAAGCGCCGTTTCAACCAAAAAAGGCCGCGAAAAGTATGGTTCATTTTTGGTTGAGGGTAAGCGTATGGTCTCAGAGGCCGTTTGCTATGCGAAAAACAGTATAAATTTTATCGCAGTGAGCGAGCTGTTTGTTAACAATAACAAGGAGCTGCTGAATGAGCTTGAATGCACGGGGCTCAAAATAGTGTCTGTGCCGGACAGTATTTTTAACAGCATTGCCGACACAGCGACGCCTCAGGGTATAGCCGCTGCGGTATCAAAGCCGCCGGCAGCAGAGCCGGATGTTGAAGAGGCGGAGAGAGTGCTGATACTCGACGGTGTTTCCGAGCCCGGGAATATGGGCACAATAATCAGAACCGCCGAGGCAGCCGGGATTGAATATATTTTTATAATGAGAGGCTGCGTTGATGTTTACAATCCAAAGACCGTCAGGGCGACCATGGGCAGTATTTTCAGAATGAAATTTATATATTTAAACAAATATGAGCAGATTGATAAGCTGAGACAAAGCGGTTTTAAGGTTATTGCTTCATCACTCAGAGGAGGCATTGACCTCAGGGAAAACCGCGATAAAATACTAAAGAGCTGCAGCAGGCGCGCGGTAGTGGTCGGCAGCGAAGCCTTCGGAGTTTCGGATGAGCTGCTCAGCCGTGCCGATTTAAAGGTTTATATACCGATGAACGGCAGTGTTGAATCTCTCAATGCAGCGGTTGCCGCAGGAATATTAATGTATCTGATTTGATAAATAACAATAGCTGAGTCAGATAATTAAGCATAGGAGATGGAGATTTTTTATGGATAAGAAGCGGCTTAGGGAAATTATTTGGCTGAACTGTGTTTGCGGACATTCGCCGAGGTTGATTTACAAATGTATTTCGCTGGTCGGTTCTGCAAGAGAGATATTTGAAGACAGCGTTGACAAAAAGGTATTGCGTAAGCTTTTCCCGAGCGTTTCATATTTATGGGACAGGCGCCATTTGCAGGAAGCCGACGAAATTCTTGAAAACTGTGAGAAAAACAATATCAGAGTGCTTACTGTTTTTGATCCTGAATACCCGGACATGCTGAGAAATACGGAATATGCACCGCAGGTTTTATATATGCTGGGCGAGAATTTTAATATAAACGATTATCTTTGTGTTTCGGTAGTCGGTACAAGGCGTGCTTCGCGTGATGCTGTGCGGTTTACCGAAAAGCTGTGCTATGATATAGCTAAAGAGGGTATAGTAGTAGTCAGCGGCATGGCGCTTGGAATAGACGCGGCAGCGCATATCGGTGCACTGAGAGCCGGGCAGAGAACGGTTGCGGTTTTGGCCGGCGGCGTTGATATTGTGTATCCCGCAAAGAACAGGCATTTGTATGAGACTATCCTGAGCCGCGGTGCAGTTATCTCTGAGCGGCCTCCGGGCTGTCGCGGCGAGGCGTCTTTTTATCAGGAGAGAAACAGGATAATTGCCGGGCTCTCTTACGGCACGGTGATTGTCGAGGGCAGAGTAAGAAGCGGAGCCTCTATAACCGCAAAGTATGCTCAGGAGTATAACCGTGACGTTTTTGCCGTTCCGGGCAGGCCGAGCGATCCGAATGCGTTTTTGCCTAATTCGTTGATACGCGACGGCGCTGTTACCGTTCTAAGCTCTGATGATGTGTATTATGAGTATGCCGATATGTCCTGTGAGCTTGAAAACGGTGTTTTGGCGCTCAGGGATGAGATCGGTGATATGGGTTCGGTTTCCGATGATGAGTCGGATAAAAAATATAAATATAATAACGGAAAGAAGAGCAAACGGAAGCAGGAGGAGCCGCAGCAAAAAAAAGAACTAAATCTTGACGGATTCAGCGAGAAAGAGAGGATTATTTTAAAATATCTGTATACTTTTGATGAACCTGTGCATATTGATGAAATAATCAGAAATACGGAGCTCGATGTTTCTGAGGTAAATTCACTGGTGGTGATCCTGCAGGTCAAAGGAGCTGTCAGTCAGCACCCGGGGAATTATTATTCGCTGATAAACAACGGAGGGTAACGGAGGAGATTATAATGACTGAAAAGAGAAAGACTACAGCCAAAAAAAAGAGGACTGCGCCTAAAAAACTTGTTATTGTCGAGTCTCCGACTAAGGTTGACAGTGTAAAAAAGTACTTGGGCAGTTCATATAATATAGAGGCCACGATGGGACATCTGCGCGATCTTCCCAAGAGCCAGCTCGGGGTGGATACAGAAAATAATTTTGAGCCCAAATATATTACTATACGCGGCAAGGGCGAGTTGATAGCCAAGCTGAAGAAGAAAGCAAAAGCTGCCGATAAGGTATATTTGGCAACCGACCCTGACCGTGAGGGAGAGGCTATTTCATGGCACCTTGCGCATATATTGAATATAGATCCGCAAAGTCCGTGCAGGATAACGTTTAACGAGGTCACCAAGGATGCTGTCAAGGAATCTGTCAAGGAGGCCAGAGGTATTGATATGGATCTGGTTGACGCACAGCAGACACGTAGGATACTTGACCGTATAGTGGGTTATCAAATCAGCCCGCTGCTTTGGAAGAAGGTCAAGAAGGGTCTCAGTGCCGGAAGAGTACAGTCTGCCGTAACACGAATGATCGTGGACAGAGAACGCGAGATTGACGCCTTTACGCCGCAGGAGTATTGGTCAATAGATGTAAAGCTCGGAAATGAAAAGAAGAAGCTACCGTTTATGGCAAAGTTTTACGGAACATCTGACGGGAAGAAGCTGCCGCTTGAAACGGAAAAGGACACAATGGAAATTGTGAAAGAGCTTGAAAGGGCAGAGTTCTGCGTCTCAAAAATCACCAAAAAGGAGACAAAACGCCGCTCCGCTCCGCCGTTTACCACAAGCACAATGCAGCAGGAGGCATCGCGGAAGCTCAATTTTACAACAAGGCGGACAATGATGGCCGCGCAGCAGCTTTATGAGATGGGTTTTATCACATATATGAGAACAGATTCGCTGAGGATATCAGAGAGCGCTCAAAATGAGGCGAGAGCCTATATTGCCGAAAAATACGGCACGGAATATGTCCCAAAGACGCCTAAACAGTATAAGGCGAAAAAATCGGCTCAGGACGCGCATGAGGCTATCAGACCGACCTTTGCCGCAAATTCGCCTGAAAAGTATAAGGACACATTTAAGCCTGACCAGTTTAAGCTTTACAGACTGATTTGGCTCAGATTTATGGCAAGCCAGATGTCGGATGCAATACTCGACACGGTGAGCGCCGATATAAAAGCTGATAAGTATTTGTTTAAGGCAAGCGGCAGCACGGTTAAGTTTGTCGGCTTTACAATGCTCTATGTTGAGAGCAAGGATACCGAGGAGGAAAAAGCGAAAAAGCTGCCGGCACTGAGTGAAGGTCAAGCGCTCAGTCTGCTTGAGCTGATTCCTGCGCAGCACTTTACCCAGCCGCCTCCGCGATACACCGAGGCATCGCTTGTAAAGGCGATGGAAGAAGAGGGAATAGGCCGGCCGAGCACATATGCTCCTACGATTGCGACAATAACGGCGAGAGGATATGTAGCGCGTGATAAAAAGACCTTGTACCCGACAGAGCTTGGATATATAGTGACTGACTTGATGAAAGAAAACTTTAAGGATATTGTTGATTTAAAGTTCACTGCCAATATGGAGGATAAGATCGAGGATGTTGCCAACGGAAGTATGAACTGGCGTGAGGTGGTAAGAGATTTTTATGACCCGTTTGAAAAGACGCTTAAAGATGCCGAAGAACGTATAGGAGATATTGAAATAAAAGATGAGGTCTCGGACGTAATCTGCGAAAAGTGCGGAAGAAACATGGTCTACAAGCAGGGCAAATTCGGCAAATTTCTGGCGTGCCCGGGCTTTCCGGAGTGCAGGAATACCAAGCCTATCACTGTGGAACTGGGGGTTCCGTGCCCCAAGTGCGGCGGCAAGGTCTTGGTAAAGAAATCGAAAAAGGGTGCAACGTTTTACGCGTGCGAGAATTCTCCCGGCTGCGATTTTATTTCGTGGGATGAGCCGACAGAGCAAAAATGTCCCAAGTGCGGCAGTATTCTGATGAAAAAGCACGCGTTCCGCCGCAACGGCCCCGTTAGCTATGTTTGCTATAATGAGGACTGTGATTACACAGAAAAAGCGGCAAAAAAGTCCAAAACCGAAAAAGAAGATTAAGGAGAGCTATGGAATTAAAAATTATAGGAGCGGGTCTTGCCGGGTGTGAGGCCGCATGGCAGGCTGCAAACAGAGGCATAAGAGTAAAGCTTTTTGAAATGAAACCCAAGAAGTTTTCCCCGGCTCACAAAGATAAGAATTTTGCCGAGCTTGTTTGCAGCAATTCGCTGAGAGCCGACGGCATATATAATGCGGTAGGCCTTTTGAAAGAAGAAATGCGCAGGCTTGATTCTCTGATAATAGGCTGTGCCGACAGTACAAAGGTGCCGGCAGGCGGAGCATTGGCGGTTGACAGATACGGCTTCTCTGCGCTTGTTACCGAAAAGATCCTGAGCCATCCGAATATAGAGGTCGTGTACGATGAGGTCAGTGAGATCAATCCGGGGGAATACACTGTGATCGCGGCGGGGCCTCTTGTGTCGGACAGCCTTGCAAAAGAGATAGAGAGGCTTCTGAAGCGGGATTATCTGCACTTTTATGACGCCGCAGCTCCGATAGTAAGCTATGACAGCATAGATATGTCAAAGGCGTTTAAGGCCGCGCGTTATGGAAAAGGCGGCGCTGATTACATCAACTGCCCGATGAACAAGGATGAGTATTTAAGATTTTATAAAGAGCTGATAAAAGCGGAAACAGCTGAGCTCCACGGAGGAATTGAAAAACCAAATGTGTTTGAGGGCTGTATGCCGATAGAGGTCATGGCGTCAAGAGGCGAGGATACAATGAGGTACGGGCCGCTCAAGCCGGTCGGTATCGAGAACCCGCATGGCGGCGATAGGCCGTATGCCGTTGTACAGCTCAGACAGGATAACGCGGCGCACAGTATGTTTAACATAGTCGGGTTTCAAACCCATCTAAAGTTTGGTGAACAAAAGCGTGTGTTCAGAATGATCCCGGGGCTTGAAAATGCAGAATTTGTAAGATACGGCGTAATGCACAGAAATACGTATATAAATTCGCCCAAAGTTTTGGATTCAAGATACTGCTGTTTGGAATACCCCAAGCTGTTTTTTGCCGGCCAGATAACCGGTGTTGAGGGGTATGTCGAGTCTGCCGCCGGCGGGCTGCTTGCCGGAATATATGCCGCCGCAGCCGTAAAAGGCGAGGATATAGAGCCGTATAGCAAGAATACTGCTGTCGGTGCACTTGCCGGATATGTTTCCAATTCGGCTGTCGAGAATTTTCAGCCTATGAATATTAATTTCGGTATCATCTCCGGTTTGGGGGTAAGAGTCAAGGACAAGCGGAAAAAAGCTGAAATGATCGCAAAAAGGTCTTTTGATGAGCTGGATGCGAGAACAGATTAAAATAAAAAGAAGCATTTATTTGAATGGATCGGACAAACAAATGCTTCTTTTTTTGCTGTATTGTGTTTAGCGCCGCCCTTTGATTATAGGTCTTAGGTGCTTGTAAAGCACAAAGGTCAGCAGAGATATTATAAGACCCTTGACAAGATTGAACGGAACAACGCAGAGCAGAATAAGCTTTAATTCACTGTCAAACAGTGGGGATATTTCTGTTCCCATAGCTATAATAGCTTCAAGCGGAAAGCCCATCGCCTTAATATAGAACGGAAACATTATGAAGTAATTTGAAAGAAGGCTTACAAACCCAAAGCATAATGTGCCTGCCAGCATTCCAATCAGAGCGTTTTTTCTGGTTTTGTGATGTTTATATATGATCCCTGCCGGTAAAACAAGGCTGCATCCGAGTATAAAGTTTGAAAGCTCACCGACACCGGCCGTGCTTGTTACAAACAGATGAAGTATGTTTTTGATAAGCTCCACAAATACGCCGGCAAGAGGCCCGAGTGCAAAGGCGCAGATAAGCGCCGGGAGCTCTGAAAAATCAAACTGGATAAAGCTCGGAACGATAGGCAGCGGGAAGTCAAGCATCATCAGTATGAACGATACCGCACTGCACAGAGCGATAGAAGCCAGTATTCTTGCGGATACTTTTTTGCTCTGCCCTGATAAATTATTCATATTCATTCCCTCCCCAAATATGCGCTCATGTGTTGAGCGCATAACAAAAATCATAACTTTTTTTATGTTACAGCGTATTTTAAACCGACGGCGAAGTACTTTGAGAATCACTCGTCGGTGAGGATGATGACGGCGTCGGCAGAGCGTGGCTGTCAAAAACCTCCTGAACTGTGCTTCCGTCAGTGTTTGTTGTTGTCTTTGTGACTACAACAGAATCACCGTCATTCTGAACGTCAATGCTGACGTTTGGCGTCTGTGCTTTCGCGCCTACTATACGAGCAGTGAGCACGCCGCCGCCGGCCTGGACAAGGATCCTTATCGGATAATCCGTACTGTTTTCAAAAATAAATTCCGGGCCGCCCCAGGATACGGTTGCATCCATTCCGACAGGCACATATGAAACGCCTTTTGAATGAGAGGTTCTTGAAATAACATTGAGACCCGCCCTGTATACTGCACAGTAAATTGTTGATGAAACCTGGCAGATACCGCCGCCGTAGTCTGATTCGCTGACTGTTTCGCCGTCACGTACAACATATACCGGAGCCTGCTGATAGCCTCTCTGGGGCGTTCTTTGCCCTACGACCTGGTTGAAGTCAAATCTTTCGCCGGGCAATAGCTCAAGCCCGCTTATGGTGTTTGAGGAAAGCAGTATATTATTGGATCTTGAAGCACTGCTGCCGCTGTAATCAGTCGTGTATGTGCCCAATGTGTCTTCATATAATATACTCTGGAGGAACTCAGCATTAACGGCCGAGTCCACAACCTGAACCGGAACGCTGTATTCTTCATCGGGCTGAGCAACAGCGTTTTCGATCGCGGATTTACTGACGACTATCTGAGGCTTTCCGGGAACAACATAGACCTTGTTGTTTTCATCCTTTGCATATGTCGCATCTTTTGCCGGAGAAGTTATATAATTGTAGAAATCATCAATGTCGAGCTCCGGAGCCTTGGTCACAATAGGCTCAAATGCAACGTCAGAAAATCTGAATGTTAATATTTCTTCCATCACACTGTCAACTGCGGCGTTCATATCGACCTTTAAGCCGTCCTGCGGCTTTGCAATAATTATGTCGCTGTTATCGCCCAGCCTGTAAGTATAACCGAGAGGCTCGCGTTCATATTGTGAGCACAGATCGCTTATAGCACCGGTCAATGCTTGTTCATCGTATGTCATAGCTATATCGATCGAGCCGCGGGAAAACAGACTTGATGTAAAGCGTGCC
>DXIJ01000121.1 GCA_019112945.1 Candidatus Monoglobus merdigallinarum
GTTTTGTGGACGGACGATGTAACACCGTACAAAAAGAGAAAGGTCAGAATCTTAAACGGTGCGCACACTATGATGGTGCTTGCCGCACACCTTGCCGGTCTTGAGACCGTTAAAGAAGCTATGGATGACGAGCTTGTATTCAGTTTTATGAAGAAAGGCGTTTTTGACGAGATAATCCCAACGCTTGACCTCCCTAAAGATGAACTGGTACAGTTTGCAAACGATGTGATCGAACGCTTCCAGAACCCGTTTATAAAGCATTATCTTTTGAGTATTGCGCTTAATTCTGTTTCAAAGTATCAGGTCAGAGTTCTGCCGTCAGTGCTTGAGTATATCAAGGAGAATAATAAGGAACCCAAGTGTCTTGTGTTCTCTTTGGCTGCGCTTATCGCGTTCTACAGAACCGATGCGGCTAACGATAATCCCGATGTTATGGAGTTCATGAAGACCGCTTCGGTTGACGATATCCTTGCCAAGACCGAGTATTGGGGTACGGATCTGTCATTCCTTAAAGAATCTATCGATAAGTATCTTGCAGCGATAGACGAAAAAGGTATCAGAGAAGCCATGTCCGAGGTTGTTAACGGTTAAACGCCAAGGCACTGTCAAATCCAGAAGGGAGTATAATTTATGTCAAAAATAAAAATCAGCCCTCTCGATAATGTTGATGTGAACGTTGGCGGCGAGTATAACGGTCATAAGACCGCCAACCGTGATATCAAAAAGGGCGAGAATATTATAAAATACGGATATCCTATCGGTCATGCAACCGAGGATATCGCTGCCGGTGAGCACGTGCACACTCACAATATAAAGACGAATTTGAGCGGACTTTTGGAGTATAAATATGAGCCGGCAGTTAAAGGCCCTCAGAAAGCTGATGAAAAGGTGTACTTTAAGGGCTATGTGCGTGATGACGGAAGCGTAGGAATCAGAAACGAGATTTGGATAGTCAATACAGTCGGCTGTATAAACAAGACCTCGGAGAAGCTGGCAAAGCTGGCAAACGAGAAGTATGCCGGCAAAACTGACGGTATTTTCAACTTTGTTCATCCGTTCGGCTGTTCGCAGCTCGGCGACGACCAAAAGACTACACAGGCAATTTTAAAGGGCATGGTAAACCATCCCAACGCTGCCGGAGTTCTGGTTTTGGGGCTTGGCTGTGAGAATAATAACATCCCTGTGTTTAAAGAGGTTCTGGGCGAGTATAATCCCGACCGCGTCAAGTTTATGTCAACGCAGGATTATGATGACGAAATTGAAGAGGGTCTTAAGCTTATCGGCGAGCTTGTTGAATATGCTCAGGGCTTTACAAGGACAAAGTGTGATATCTCAAAGCTGGTCGTTGGTCTTAAATGCGGCGGCAGCGACGGCTTCTCGGGACTTACCGCAAATCCGCTGGTCGGACAGTTTTCGGATCTGCTCATCGCTTACGGCGGCAGCACTATCCTGACTGAGGTGCCCGAAATGTTCGGCGCGGAAACACTGCTTATGAACAGATGCCGCGATGAGGAGACATTCCACAAGACAGTTGACTTGATAAACAACTTCAAAGAATACTTTATGCGTCATAATCAGGTCGTTTATGAAAACCCGTCTCCGGGCAACAAAAAGGGCGGAATCACAACGCTTGAAGATAAGTCGCTCGGCTGCGTCCAAAAGAGCGGTACAAGCGATGTTGTGGACGTCATCCAGATCGGCGAGCATGTTAAGAAGCAGGGACTGAACCTGCTGACAGGCCCGGGAAATGATATTGTTGCAGTCACAAACCTTACTGCGTCGGGCTGTCATCTTATCCTGTTCACCACAGGACGCGGAACTCCGGTAGGTGCGCCTGTGCCGACGGTTAAGATATCGTCAAATTCCAATCTGGCTGAGCGCAAGCCGCACTGGATAGATTTTAACGCCGGACCGATAGTTGACGGCGAGGTGCTTACGCAGGATTTATTCGACTTTGTGCTTGACGTTGCAAACGGCCGAAAGACAAATAACGAAAAGAACGGCTATCGTGAAATATCTATTTTCAAAGACGGCGTAGTTCTTTAGCAGCAACTGATTTAATTTAGGAGGATAAGTATGAATAAAACAGAAGGAAACTGGATCGCTGATTTAGGTGACGGTACATTTAAAAATCCTATATTGTACGCCGACTATTCTGACCCGGATGTGATAAGGGTCGGAGACGATTTTTACATGACAGCATCAAGTTTTACATACGTACCCGGTCTGCCGGTACTGCATTCAAAAGACCTGGTCAACTGGGAACTCATAAACTATGCCGCAAAAAAGCTGCCGGAGCGTTACAATAAACCTGTACACGGCTGCGGAGTTTGGGCGCCGTCAATAAGATATAACGACGGTAAGTTTTACATTTACTACGGCGACCCGGATATAGGTATATTTATGACATACACTGAGGATCCATACGGTGAGTGGTCTGATCTTATTCTGGTCAAGGAGGGCGTCGGACTTATCGACACCTGTCCGCTTTGGGACGATGACGGAAAAGCGTATATCGTTCACGGATACGCAAACAGCCGCTGCGGCATAAAGAGCCATTTGGCGATATGTGAGATGACCTGGGATGGCAAAAAGGCTATCAGTGAGGATAAGATAATCTTTAACGGTACAGTCAGCCAGCCGACTATTGAGGGGCCGAAGTTCTATAAGAAAGATGGAATGTATTACATTCTCGCTCCGGCGGGCGGAGTGCCCACCGGTTGGCAGGTTGCTATGCGCTCCGATAACGTCTATGGCCCTTATGAGGATCATATTGTTTTAAGACAGGGTCTTACGGAGATAAACGGCCCGCATCAGGGCGGTCTTGTTGAGCTCGAGAGCGGAGAGAGCTGGTTTGTTCATTTCCAGGATCTCGAGGTAATAGGCAGGATTGTACATCTCCAGCCGGTAAAATGGATAGACGGCTGGCCTGTTATGGGTGAGAATATTGACAGCGGCCTTTGCGGTCAGCCCGTAATGCGCTGCAAGAAGCCGAATGTCGGCAAGGAGTATCCTATCACTACTATTCCTACATCTGATGACTTTTCGTCCGACAAGCTGGGAATTCAGTGGCAGTGGCAGGCAAACCCCAAGGATGAATGGTATTCCTTGACCGAGAAGCCGGGCAGTCTGAGGCTTTACAGCGAGGACTTAAAAACCAAGGAGGACAAATATCTTTGGAATGTGCCTAATATACTGACCCAGTATTGGCGCGCTCCGTCTATGGTTGCCACGGTAAAGGCGTCGATCCCGAAAGGCGTCGGCAGCAATAAGGCGGTAATGGCTGTTATCGGCCAGGAGTATGGATATCTGGCACTTACCGATGAGGGAATAATCGAGTACTGCTGCGGAAACTTCAAAACTGACAGCAGAGAGTGGAAGGTATATGACAAGTGCATCGGCACGACTGAGGCATATCTGAGACTTGAGGTTATATCGTGCACAAACAGCAAGGAGGCTTCCTGCCGCGTTTCGTACAGTGTTGACGGCGACGAGTTTATAACACTCGGAGAGTTCGACTGTATGCAGGGCAAATGGGTAGGTGCGAAATTCGGCATCGGCTGCGTTGGAGAAAAGGGCGCATATGCTGATTTTGAAAACTTCCTTGTTGTATAATTTGTTTAACAGAAAGCCCCGTCCGTTTCGGCGGGGCTTTAATATTTAGAAAGTTTAAGACGGTACAGAAATGTGAATGCGCACTTTCACTTGACTGCACCGTCTTAAAAATTGGTCAGAACGAATGAAAAACAAACCGTTCCTCTATATTATTTGACGCTTTTTTTTGATAAAAGTTCCCGAACAAGTTTAAATCTTCCGCAGGATGATCAATCATCGATGCTTAAATATACCCTGACTGTGTCAAAGTTCTCGTAACATACGGAAGAGATCCTGCTGTTGCTCGATGAGCTGACCTGCGGAACATCGTTTGCGTCAAATCCGGCAAGAGTGTTTCCGCTGAAGTACAAGGCGAGATATTTCGCATTTTCAACATCCTCGGCGCCGCTGTTTGTAACCGTGATGTCGGAGCCGTTTTGATTTCTTGAGGCTCTGGCGGAGAGTTGGTCGAGAGGATTAGTTTCGTCTCGGAATTCGCTGTAGGTGACGGTTCTGACTATCGTAGCAGTGTCTCTGTCGACCGAAAAGCTGACAAATGATTCGCCGCCCGCAGGTATACCTTCAACGGATTTTTCTTCCTCGTCAAGCTCGCGGTTGTTTTGATCTCTGCTGACGACGTTCACTCTTGCATTAACATCAAAATCCGAATTGTTTTCGAGAACGAAAAATGCAAATTTATCTCCATCGCTGTCAACATAATCGTATTCTTCAACATCCACTTCTTCCGAAACTCTTTCGGCGTCAAAGCCGGCGCTTGAATTTTCTGAGTTTTCTGAGTCATCGCGGTCAGAGCTTTCGTCAGAGCTGCTGTTGTCCTGTTCGTCTGTTTGCTCAGAACTGCCGTCAACCCCATGAATTTCCTCGAGAGCCGATATCCGCCGCTCAAGCCTTTTATAGTCGGCCTCCGAGACACAGCCCGTTACGGAGACGGCGGTGATTAAAGCTGCTAAGGCGCAGGCAGAAAGTTTAAAAAACTTTTTAAATCTAAGGTTCATACTTCACGCTCCTGATTTCAAATTAATTCCAAATTATGTAGTTCTCTTTGCGGGGCTTTGCCTCGGGCAGTTCGCCGTCACGATAGCCGAGAATACAGTTGCCTATGCCGATAAAGTTATCGTCAAGCCCCCACTTCTTCATTAGTGCTTTGCCGCTTTCGGACTTAAAGACCTCTGCCGCTCTGTTTATCCAGCAGGAATCAATCCCTAACGAATACGCAGCATTCATTAGGTTGCCCATAACAAGACTGCCGTCCTGTAAGCAGTTTGACGAAAGTCTTGTATCACAGAATACGATTGCCAGGGTCTGTGCTCCGTAAAACGGTCTGCCGTTTTCGTCACCAAGGACGGCTGCATTCAGCTTTTCGATTTCACGAATTGTATCAATATCACGAACAACCACGATAACGGGCGATTGTTTTCCCATTGCGGTGGCGGCATATGTACCTGCCTTTAGAATGAGCTTTAAATCAGACTCATCAACAGGTATGGGTTTATATTTGCGCACGCTGCGCCGGCTTATTAAGGTTGTAATTGTTTCGTTCATATCAGCACTGCCTTTCCAATAATTTTAACAGCATTATAACATATAACATTTATTATTTCAAGGCAAATATAATGAATTTTAAAGCCTTATTATTTCGGTGGCGGTATTTTGGCAGAAGCTTGCGTCGTGCTCTGTGTAAATCATGGCCGGCTTGAATTTAAGTATCAATTCTTCAATCTGCATTCGCGAAAAAATATCAATATAATTCAGCGGCTCGTCCCAGACGAGCAGATTTGATCTTTCACACAGACATTTGGCGATAAGTGTTTTCTTTTTCTGCCCCATGCTGAAATCACGGATATTTTTACCAAGCTGTCCTCTTGTAAAGCCGAGGTTTGTAAGTATCGATTTTAGCAAACTTTCATCGATATTATTGCTTTGGGCAAGCTCGCGCAGCGTACAGTTTATGTCCGGAATGTCCTGCGGCAGATACGAGATCTTTAGATCTCCGCCCTTTATCATTCTGCCGGTGTAGCTTAGATTTTCCCCGCAAATCAGCTTTAGTACGGAGGATTTCCCGCTGCCGTTCGCCCCGCACAGCGCAATGCGGCTGCCCTCGGTTATTTTTAGGTTTACACCGCCTGCTGCGGTTTTGCCGGAATAGAAAATATTGACGTTTTCAAGCGCCAAAAGCAGCCCGGATTTATATTGCTCCTGAGTGATTTTTAAATCGCCGGTGGTCTCGGTATTTTTAAGCAGCGAGGCCTTTTCTTCGGCAGCGGCGGCACGGCGTTTACTGAGGTTTGTTGAACGCTTCATCAGCTTTGCAGCCTTTTTACCGACAAACCCGCGGTCAGGCTTTAAGCCGGAGCTGCCTTTTCCGAACTTGCTCTTTTCGGTCTTGTCCGACCAGCGAGAGGCCTGAGCCGCCGATTCATTTAAACGGCGTATCTCTTTTTTGAGCTTTTCGTTTTTGTGTTTTTCAAGATTATCCTGCCTTTGCTTGTTTTCGTACCAGGACGAAAAATTGCCCCTATGGAGTTCTATGTTCTGCTTGTTCAGCGAGATCGTATGATCGGTACAGCTGTCCAGAAACGCTCTGTCATGCGACACTAAAATAAAGCCTTTTTTGCTGTTTAAGTATTTTCCGAGCTTTTCGCGTCCCTGCATGTCCAGATGATTTGTCGGTTCGTCAATCAGAAGAAAGCTGTCCTGAGCCAGGAAGAGTGACGCTAACATGACCTTTGTTTGTTCACCGCCGGACAGGGTTATAAACGGGCGGTATAAAAGCTCTGCATTAAGACCGAGCAGGTTCATTTCACGGCAGATTTCCCAATCGTCGGCTTCGGGCGCACAGGCCTGTGCGACGTCTAAAGTCTGCGCGCTTTTATTAACTATAGGGAACGGGAAATACTTAAAATCCACGGCTGCGGTGATATGTCCGCTGTATTTATATTCGCCTGCAAGCAGCTTTAGGAACGTGGTCTTGCCGCGCCCGTTTCTGCCGACAAAGCCGGTTTTCCAATCCGTGTCAAGGTGAAAGCTTACGTCCTCAAAAATATTGTCATACGAGCCGTCAAATGCAAAGGTTAGGTTAGAAATATTAATAAGTGAAATAAAAAATCCCTCCTTGTCAGAAGCCGTGCTATACAAGCGCGGCGCAAAGCGGCTCCGATACGGCGCTCTGAAAAGGTCGGGCATGGAGGCACAGCGCAGATCATGTATGGCACAGCAAAAATAAGCAGGCAAAGCTGCCATGGTTTTGTCTGTCATCATGATTATTTGCGCAAGCCCATCAACTCCTGTTCTGTAAATTTACTTTGATTATAAAGGCAAGAATATAGTTTGTCAAGTGAAAAATGAAAAAGAGCCCAAAACAGGCTCTTATGATCGTAGAATTTTAAATTGACTTTAAGTGTTAGGGCGCTGCCCGCAGGCAGCCAAAAGTTTAACGGCACCGGTTCATGCCGATAAATGTACCAATTAAGAAAGCTTGTTCAGCATATTGGCGTACTGACTCTTTCTGCGTGCAGCGGTGTTCTTGTGAAGAATACCCTTAGCAACAGCCTGGTCAGTCTTTTTGACAACAGTCTTGTAAGCGTCGGAGGCAGCTGCCTTACCCTGCTTTAAAGATTCCTCGAATTTTCTGACCGCAGTCTTTAACTGAGACTTATTCATCTTGTTTCTGAGAGTTTTTGTAGCAATAACCTTGACCCTCTTTTTAGCTGATTTAATGTTAGGCATGATTTCACCTCCAGACAAACTGTAATTTGATTTTTACATCAGTGCTACATATTATAACATTTAATTTTTGATAATGCAAGAGTTTTTTTAAATTTTTTTTAATTATTGGCAAAAACAATCTAAACGGTTTTCAATAAA
>DXIJ01000122.1 GCA_019112945.1 Candidatus Monoglobus merdigallinarum
TTTATTCTTGCCATAATAACTTTCCTTTCCGATTTCTCAAAATAATGTAATAGTCAAACCGTTATCGGCTTATTTATAAGGTATCATACCCTTGATGGTAGCGGCATTTGCCTTAGACAAATAGCCCATCTTTCTGAGCTTTCTTTTTCTCTTGGTAGTTTTTTTGTTAAGAATGTGGCTTCTGTAAGCCTTACCTCTTTTTATCTTGCCGTTTTTTGTGATACCAAAACGCTTTGCAGCGCCTCTGTGAGTCTTAATTTTAGGCATTGTCTTTTCTCCTTCCGTTTTTTGATAATGCACTTTGTTAAAGATAACGCAATAAAATTACTTTTTCTTAGGTGTAATAAACATAGCCATATTTCTGCCTTCCATCTTTATGCCCTTATCGACGTCGCCGTATTCGGCAGCACCTTCCTTATACTTGACCAGCATTTCACGGCCTAAAGAGGAATGGGTGATTTCACGACCCCGGAACCTAACCGTAACTTTGACCTTGTCTCCGTTTTTCAGAAACTTGATTCCGGCTTTGAGCTTGGTATTAAAATCATGCTCATCGATATTCGGACTGAGGCGAACCTCTTTAATCGCAACGACCTTTTGATTTTTTCGGTTCTCCTTTTCTCTTTTTGCAAGATCAAACTTATGCTTGCCATAATCCATGATCTTACAAACCGGCGGCTTGGCCTGGGGCGCGATCTTAACCAAATCCAAATTCTTTTCATCGGCAATTCTCTGTGCCTCGGCGCCGGATACGATTCCAAGCTGCTCACCGGTAGGTCCAACAAGACGAACCTCTTTGTCTCTGATTGCATCGTTGATCATCAAATCATGCTGCTTAGCTATACAAAACACCTCCAATTTAATTTTTCGCACAACATAAAAAATGCGGGCACAAAAGTACACCGCTGCATCAAATATTCAATATTTAATGGCCCTTTTGCTTTTCGCTGAGGGGAGAAGCGGTACTTCTGCTTTACTTATGTATATTAACACAACAAAAATTATGTGTCAAGGATTTTTTTAAGAAATTTATATAAACACGGATTTTAGGCCGTATTGCATAACGCGCCGATACTATTAAAAAATTTCTTGTAAAACTTTACCATATATGCTATACTAAAACGGTAGTCAAAAAAACAATAACAGCAACAGGAGTTTAAAATGGTTAATATAGGAAACGACTGGGACGGTATTCTCGGCGGTGAATTTGAGAAAGAATATTATCTGAGACTGCGTGCATTTTTGGCGCGCGAGTATAAGACCGGAACAATTTACCCGGATATGTATGACATTTTTAATGCGCTGAAATATACCGCATATAAAGACGTAAAGGCCGTGATCCTGGGTCAGGATCCGTATCACGGAAAAGGTCAGGCGCACGGGCTGTGCTTTTCGGTGCTCCCGGGGATAACTCCCCCGCCGTCTCTTAAAAACATATATAAGGAAATAGAATCGGAATTCGGCACACCGCCGCCCGCCGACGGTGAACTGACCCGATGGGCAAAGCAGGGCGTCCTGCTTTTAAACACCGTTTTAACGGTCAGAGCCGGGCTTGCAAATTCGCACAGAGGCATGGGCTGGGAGATATTTACCGACAAAATCATCGAGCTTTTAAACCTGCGCAGCGAACCTATAGTGTTTATGCTCTGGGGTGCAAACGCACGCCAAAAGCAGGCTTTGATAACGAATAAACAGCATCTTGTGCTCACAGCCGCGCACCCGAGCCCTCTTTCGGCATATAACGGATTTTTCGGCTGCGGCCACTTCAGAAAGTGCAACGATTTTTTAAAAAGCATAGGCCGTGAACCGATTGTTTGGTAAAAATTAATAAGCTGTTAATAATATAGCTATATTTTTCTCATATAATAAAATAAATCTTCTGAGAATATAGAGAGGTGTTAAAATTGAACTTGAAAAAATTTATAAGATCCGGCTCAATAATAGCAGCGGCAGCGCTGACTGCTGTTTCTATGACATCATGCTCACTGCTCGGTACGAAAGAACCCGAACCGGCGCCGACCTCGGCTGCGCAAGTACAGCTGACGCCCGAGGAAGCAATCATAGGCTACTGGGAAATCACATCACTTACAGACCCAAACGGCAATGAAGTCGAGGCGTCCGATATAGACCTCAGCGGTACTCCGCTGGAGAGCATCTCCGCCGCGGCAGGCATGATACTGCGTCAAGGCGTAACACTTGAGTTTAAAGACGATAAAACAGTCTCACTATCGTTCCTGAGCGGCGATTACGAAATCAACAGCGACACGCTCACGCTCTCGATGCCTGAGCTTTCGCAAAGTGTAAGCCTCCCATGTACTATCGACGGCAGTCAAATGACGCTTTCGATAAAATCTTATTCGATAAGCCTGACAAAGAAATAATAAACAAAATAATAACGCCGCCGGAAAACCGGCGGCATTTATATTTATGGAGGCGCCACCCAGATTTGAACTGGGGCGTAAAGCTTTTGCAGAGCTCTGCCTTACCACTTGGCTATGGCGCCGCTTAATTAATAAGTATGATAAAAGACGCAGAAATATGCGTCTTTTATCAATTGGAGCGGAAGACGAGATTCGAACTCGCGACGTTCACCTTGGCAAGGTGACGCTCTACCACTGAGCCACTCCCGCAACTTAGAGATTAGGGATTAGTCACTTAGGGATTAGGAAATTTTACAGTTTTTATGCCTAATTCCTAATTCCTATGAGCCTAACTCCTACGTTGGTGCCTCCGGGCGGAATCGAACCACCGACACGGGGATTTTCAGTCCCCTGCTCTACCGACTGAGCTACAGAGGCAAATATGGCGATCCGGATGGGGTTCGAACCCACGACCTCCAGCGTGACAGGCTGGCATTCTAACCAACTGAACTACCGGACCGAATTTGGTGGGAACAATAGGGCTCGAACCTATGACCCTCTGCTTGTAAGGCAGATGCTCTCCCAGCTGAGCTATGCTCCCGTAAACTTCCAGTTTGTGCCGCCGCACTTAGCAGCAACAGTAGATATTATACAGATTTTATATTTAAAAGTCAAAACTGATTATACGCTGTTATATCTAATTAAATCACAAATATCACCTTTAATCTCGATTTTACTTTAATTTTTTAATTATATGCTGATTTTAAAAACTTATTCTAAAAGCCGCAGCAACGTAATATAACTGAATTAAGATGTTCCCCGCTTTTTCGGCGGCGAACCCAAATTAATTTTTTCAGCAGGGAAATATCTCCTATGCTGAAAACGTTGAATAAAGGGGCTGCGCCTCTTAGTTAAAATTCCGAAAGGGGTCGGTGAGTATGTTTCTTACAATAAACAAAAACAGCCTGATACTGGGCGCAGCGGCAGTTTTGCTCTGCGTTATCGCAGCTGTGATTTTGATAAAGCTTGAAACCGAGCCGTCGGCAATGACTGCGGCAGAAGTCGGAGGCAAGGTCATAGTTATAGACCCGGGTCACGGCGGCGTTGACGGCGGAGCCTCGTCGGGCGAGATACTCGAAAAGGATCTTAATCTGTCGGTCGCGCTCAAGCTCGGAAGCATGATAAACGATGACGGCAACACCGCAATAATGACAAGAGACGATGACAGCGCACACCTTTCGGACAGCGGGAAATTCGTCAAAAAGGACGACCTTGAGCACAGGCTCTCTTTTATTGAAAGCGCAGGCGCCAAGATGTTTATCAGCATACATATGAACAAATTTGACGACCCAAAATACAGCGGAGCACAGGTCTTTTACTCTGAAAACGGAGACGACAGCCGCAGGCTCGGAGAGCTTTTGCAGCAATCGCTTAAGGATAGGCTGGATGCTTCCAACAACCGCGCCGCAAAGGGCAACGAAAACGGAGTTTATATTTTGAAAAAAGCAACTGTTCCGGCCGTAATCGTAGAATGCGGTTTTTTGTCAAATCCCGATGAGCTTGCACGGCTTGTTGACGACAGCTATCAAAACGATATCGCCGAAGCCATTTACGAGGGAATAAAGCAATACTGGGAACAGGAGGAATAATTTACTGTTTTGGGGAACAATCCCGGATAGTTTTCGTCTAAATATTCATAGAGTATTTGCAAGGCAGCAATTTACCAAAGAGAGGAGAATTTTTATGAAGTCAGCAAGACGCATTTTATCTCTTTTCTGTGCCGCAATCGTTTTTTCGGCATATTCCCCAGTTTTTGCGCTAAGCGGCGGCACAGAATTCAGACTTGATATAATCTTTGAGAACAAATTTATAAATATGCACGGCCGCGAAAATCACATATATGCACAGGACGAAGAACGCAGAATGCACATATTTGACATGAACCTAAACGAAATCGTCGAGCCCAAATACAGCTACGATGGTAATTATTTTGACGCAAACGGACTTATGTCAGTTTGCGAAGCAGGAAAAGAGCGCAAATTCGGATTTATCAATCAGCAGGGCGAGGAGATCATACCAACGATATATGACGAGGTTAACCAATTTACAGATGGTATTGCGCTTGTCAAAAAGGACGGGCTGTGGGGAGCGATAAACACGCTCGGGCAGACAGTCATCGAGTTTCAGTACGATTACGTTAAGCCGTACAAGGAGGGACGGTTTATAGCATTCAAAGACGGGGAATACAGCCTTGTAAATTCAGCGGGGATCGACATAAGCAACGGGATATACAACAGATATACCTCGGTAAATTTTTCAAAGAACGGCTATGCCTTTGTGACCTCAGACCCTCTGAAGCGCACTTTGTTTACAGATTTTGACGAAACCGAACCGATAAGATACAACAGCTTATTTCTATACGACAAAGAACCGCGGACTCGTGAAGAGTTCGAAAACGCGATCATACCAACATTTTCCGTAATAGACCCGAGCGGCAATACTGTTATTGATAATCTTGAACCGAATATATACACAGTATCCTCGGCGGGGCCGTTTACTCCGGTACACTACACATATTGTTTTGAGCCCACACGCTTCTCGGACTATGGGATAGCCTTTGCCAAAAGAAACGGCAAGTTCGGAATCATTGACACTTCGGGTAACATACTGCACGATTTTGTCATTGACTCATACTCAACAATTAAAAACGGATATGATTACGTAGCGGTAATCGGCGAAACCCGCAAGCTTATCAGCAGATACGGTACGGCATACGGCTTGGATATAAACGACTATGACAGTGTTGTAAACGTGGGACCGGACATTGCAATCATCAAAAAGAACGGATTATACGGTGCCGCAAAATTAAGCGGAGAGGTTATATTGCCGGCAGAATATACTCTTGCCGGCGGTTATGACCGAGAGTTAATATTCAGCAAAGAATATTTATTATTCAAAGACGGCAAATATTATATGTTCGACTTATATTCAGGAGAACTTAACGAAATAAAACTATCGGACGGTTATCAATATGATGTTCTGATACCCATCAGGGGAGACCGCCTATT
>DXIJ01000123.1 GCA_019112945.1 Candidatus Monoglobus merdigallinarum
CATTCAACATCTTCAGTATGTCTCCATTCTCCTGCTGAAAAAATAAGCAAAGCCGTCCGTCAAAATACTGAGCAGCCATCTTAATTTAGCTTTGAAAACTGAAAAAAGTTAACTGAAATAATCAAAATCAGTCAACTCTTTTCTAATGAATAATTTAAATGTTACTAAATCCTTTCGCCGTATTATCTTTAGGTAAAACATTCGGCTAAACTAAAATTCAACTTTTGATATCATTGTCACTCTATATTTTTTGTATTTAACCTCTATGCAGATGCTGCCTGAGCCGCCCGGTTTTTCTGCCGCAGGAAGACTCGCTCCCCCTATGCCGCAGCCGACAGGAGCAAGGCAAGCGTTTTGTTAAGCTCTGCATACGAGCTGTTAAAGCCTGACATATCAAGCCCCCGGAAATCGGCATGAAATATAACAAAATCTATCTTCCAGCTGATGTCAAGCGGGAGCTGTACAGACTCTGAGCCGAGTTCTCCCAAGGACGCAGTGAAGTCATCGATCAGCACTGAGAGTTCATCAATATCGCTCTGCGACAGACCGCGCTGCTTGGCGCCGATATCGTCAAGTTTTTTATCCACCATAACGGCTCTTTGGTACACGGTTTCGCCCATCGCTTCGCCCGCGGCATATGCAGCGCAGGAAACCGACACCGCTGCCGAAACAATTCCGATTACCACCTTTTTGAACTTCGAAAGATTCATCCTTTGCTCCCCCTTTCCGGAAAATCTGAATTTTAAATCTACTTTTACTCTCTCATTATATCATCAACCCGCGAATTTTACAACATGTAAAATTGTACAAAATTACGCGAATATTTTATACACATTTCACATAGCCGCTTTTTAACAAGATTAACTTTTTGTAATATTTTTACAACAAATTCAGCAAAGCAAAAAAACGCCGGAGCATTAAAGCGTCCTGACGTTTCTTAAATAATCAAGTGTTTTAAAATCCCGTTCAAGCTGTACACGCATATATTCCTCGGCGACCGACACCAGATATTCAAGAGCTTTCACGCCCATTGAAAACGAAAACATATGCCTGTCCTCCGCACTCTCTATAAAGCAGACCGCCTTGTAGAGCACATCGTTTATCTCCATGCAGACGCCGCTCTTATCTGAGCAGTCTGCGCAGCGGAATACACCGTCCGAAAGACTAAACGTCTTTATATTCGTCTCAGAACCGCAGGCGGCACAGCCGCCGCAGCTCGGAGCAAGCCCGGCACATGCCGCAGCTCTCAGCAGGAACACCGCTTCAAGTTTCAGATACTCCTCTGCTTTTGCGGTCTTTGACAGCTTGAACATGATATTCAGCAGCAGACGCAGCAATTCGTTCTCCTCCGCACCGTCCGCGCAGATATGGTTTGCAATATCACAAAAGTATGACGCATAGGCTATCTTATCAAGCGACAGGCGTATATCCCCGAACGCGCTTACGACCTCTGCCTCATTCAGCTTGAGCAGACTGTTTTCACGCCCCTTGAACAGTGTGAAGTTAGAGTAAGAAAACAGCTGCGTTGCCACCAGCATCCCCGAGCGGTTTGACCTCGACCTCCCGGCAAGAACCGATATTTTACCTATGTCCTTAGCCAGAACCGTCAATATACGGCTGTTCTCGCCGTACTTGACCTCACGCAGCACTATACCGGCGGCCTCTATATTCGGCATTCGTCCACCTCCGCCCGTTTAAAGCATGATAATTACTTCTTCTCAAAGCCCATTTCTGTTATAAAATTCTCCATGTTGCGCCAATTCTCCTTGACCTTTACCCAGAGTTCAAGATATACCTTTTCGCCGAGGAAGCGCTCTATATCCTGTCTTGCCTGGCGGCCTATGTCCTTCAGCTTCTCTCCGCCCTTTCCTATGATAATACCCTTGTGGCTCTGCTTTTCACAGTAGATAGCCGCAAGTATCTCATAGGTTCCACTCTCGCGCTGCGTCATCCGCTCTATCTCAACGGCTATACCGTGCGGCACCTCGCGGTTGAGCAGCCTCAGCGCCTTTTCGCGGATAAATTCCGACACTATCTGACGCTCCGGCTGGTCGGTTATCGCATCGTCCGGGAAGAACTTAGGTCCCTCACCCAAAAATCCGCTTATCGTCTCTATAAGCCTGTCAACATTTGTGCCCTTTTGAGCCGACAGCGGCACGATGTCACTGAAATCATATATGTCCTTGAGCTTGTCCAGCACCGGCAGCAGGCTTAGCCGCGGCATTGTATCTATCTTGTTTACAGCCAGCACCACGGGCACATCTGAGCGGCTGAGCCCCCTCAGCGCATCTCTCTCGGCCTCCAGCTCCGCATCCGATATACCGCAGTCTACAACGTACACAAGCACGTCTATGTCCTGCGTTGCCGAATATATATACTTCTCCATCCGCTGCCCAAGCTTGTTGTGCGGCTTGTGGATCCCCGGCGTGTCGATAAGCACTATCTGAACGTCGTCCTCTGTGTGAACGCCCAGTATCTTTGTACGTGTTGTCTGGGGTTTTCTTGAAACTATCGCGACCTTCTCGCCGACGATCTTATTCAGCAGGGTAGACTTGCCCGCGTTAGGCCTCCCTGTTATCGCTGCAAAACCTGATCTCATATAAACTTCCTTTCTGAATTTTATTATCTTTGCTTTCTGCCGACCCCGAATACAAAGAAAACGCACGCCGCCAGGTATATCAGCACCGGCACTAACAGCGGCATGGTAAAAAGCCGCGCAAACACTGCCAAAAGCCTTGAAACGTCGCTGAACATCACAACGGCAACGACAAGCGCGCCGATTGCCGAAACAAGGACGGCGGCGGCAGCTGTGTCCTTGGCAGTCTTTGCAAGCTCCGACCTTTCGGGCGATAAAATATCGACCTCGGCCTCTATCGCAGTGTTTACCGCCTCCAGCGCACATACAAGAACACAGGTCAGCGTCAGCAGCGCAAGCCGGACATCATTCAGACCGTACAGCGCACCGAAAATAAATACGGTTACAGCCGCGGTAATATGTATCCTGAAATTCCGCTCAGATATTATACAGCGTTTTATTCCGGCAAACGCATATACAAAGCTCATTAACAAATCCCTCATCTCGTCAGCCCCATCAATTCCAGTATCTTTTCCTGATACGAAAACATCTCTTTCTCCTCATCCTCTGTCATATGGTCATAGCCCAGCAGATGAAGCATAGAATGAACAGTCAAAAAACCGATCTCGCGCCTGAGCGTGTGTCCGTATTCCTCGGCCTGCTCTGCCGCACGCTCAAGTGAAATCACAATATCACCGAGGCATAGGTCTCCCGACAGCTCCCACTCCTCACCGGAGCTTATCTCGCCGGGACGTTCGTATTCAAGCATCGGGAAAGACAGGACATCGGTCGCCCTGTCGATCCCCCTATGTGTTTTGTTAAGCTCTCTTATCCCGGCGTTATCGGTAAGCATAACGCTTATTTCAACATCTGTACGCAGGCCGAAAAATTCAAGCACCGCTTTAGCCGCAGCTCTGATGAGCTCCTCTGTTTCGCTGTCCGCACCGGCAGCGCCGCCGTATTTTGTAAACATCATCTCCATAAGCCTGTCCGCCCTTTTAACGCTCTCTGTTCTTTTCGCGCCGCTGTTTTATAACACGCTCGCGCTCAAGCTCTTTTTTCTCATACGCCTTAACTATCTTCTGCACAAGAGGGTGCCGCACCACATCACGCTCCGACAGGTACATGAACTCTATCCCCTCGATATTTTTGAGCACGATCTCTGCATCCCTAAGACCCGATTGCTTGTCCCTCGGCAAATCTATCTGCGTAATGTCGCCCGTAACAACTATCTTGGACGCAAAGCCCATTCTTGTGAGGAACATCTTCATCTGCTCCTTGGTTGTGTTCTGAGCCTCATCGAGTATTATAAACGCATCGTCAAGCGTCCTGCCCCTCATATACGCAAGAGGAGCAACCTCTATCTGCCCGCGCTCCAGCGCCTTGTGAAACGACTCGAACCCAAGCATCTCGCCCAGCGCGTCATACAGCGGCCTCAGGTACGGGTCTACCTTCTCCTGCATATCCCCCGGCAGGAAGCCGAGGCTTTCGCCGGCCTCTATTGCCGGACGGGTCAGGATAATACGGCTGACCTCCTTGTTCTTAAACGCAGCCACTGCCGTTGCCACCGCAAGGTAGGTCTTGCCCGTACCGGCAGGCCCTATGCCGAAAACAATCGGATTTTTCTTTATCCTTTCAACATACTGCTTCTGTCCCAGGGTCTTTGCCTTGAGAGGTGCGCCCGCTGCGGTTATACATATAACATCCTTGCCCAGCTCTTTGAGCTCTTCCTCATTGCCGTCGTCAATCTGTCCCATGACATAGCGAACCTCCTGCTCTCCTATAGCTTCGCCGCGCGAGGCAACAGCCAGCAGCTGATTTACGGCCGACACCGCTTTGTCTACCTTCTCCGGCTCACCGCCGATCTTGATCTCGGAGCCCCTGTTTATGATAGCCACATCAAGTTCTTTTTCAATTATTTTAACGTTCTCGTCAAAGCTCCCGAACAGATTTATGACGAGCTCCATATTTTCAACTTCTATATGTCTTTCCATTAAATACCTCTGATCTGATTGTTATTCTCCGCTTTCTATATCATAATCCAAAACTTGATTTTTGTCAATCAAACTTTTATCAATTATGCTCTCTTTTGCGATATTCTCATGACATTCATAGCGAACCGTGACCGACACGGTCTCACCTGACAAAATATTATGGTCGGAGCTTTTGCCGACGATCTCCGCCCCCTCCGGGATCTCCTTTTCCACCTCCTCCGTCAGTTCGCTCACACCTCTTTTGACCGTCTCGCTCACCGTGCTCTGTTTTTCTACCTCAGTGTATTCGCGGATAGTTTTCTTCACGGCTCCGACCTCGATATCATGCCCGAAAATGCTGAATTTTAATGTATAATCCTCACACTGCTCGTCACTGCTTTCGTCCGAAGTCCGCGGGATAATATCCAGCCGCTTTCCCATGATATTCAGGCCGTACCTGACCTTGGGCTCTCCCGAATACTCTTTCTCGGTGTATTTAAGCGGATATTCCCGCGTCTTAACATACTCAGTCTGCGCGATAACGTCACCGTAGGCATGAACTGTTCTGAAGCCTCCGTAAACGCTGTCCATGATACCGCTGGCAAGCACGTCTCCCTCACGAACTGCATCGCCCTTTTTGACCATGGTCTGCCCCTGCTTTATCTCCAGCCTCGCTATAACACCGTCCTTTGCGGCGACAAGGTTGCAGGGCTCATCACTCAAACGCGGCAGGCTGTCTATATCAATGCGCTCCGTTATTTCTATATACACCCGCGAACCTCTGATGTTTACCCCAAGCCACGCGATATCGTCATTGTTTATTATCATTTCGTTGCGTATCCTGTCGGCGCTCAGGCCGGAGATGCTGCCTCCCACATACACTCCGACCTCTCTCAGCTCACTTAACAGCTGCCCGGTCGGGATACGGCTGTTGCCGGTTATGTCTATGCCCATTATATGGCTTGAGGTATAGTACACAATCAATACGGCCAGCAGCACTCCCGCTGCCGCCGGCCAGCGGTGCCGGTACCGCTTGAGTGTAAAATACAGGCCGCAGCGGCGGATAATCCTGACCTTTGTCCGTGTGACCGAGGCTATCTCCCGAACTCTGAAAAAATCCTTGACCCTCATCGCAGCGGTAAAGGCTCCGTCCTCCGCACATATATCCCAAAGCTGCAGACCGCGGTGCGAACAGATATTTATAAACCTCTCGGTAAAACCGCCGCTTACCTTAATATTAAGATAGCCTCTTATGTAATTTACTATTCGTATGAAAAGCATTTAAACCTCCCGGTTATATACAAAAAATCATCTGTCATAGTCTTAAGCTCAAGTCCTGTTCCCTCAATAAGCACGCTCACCGCGCGGCACTTTATTCGTATCTCCTCTTCGCCGTACTCCAGGATGCCGACATAATTTTCGATCGTCAGCTCCCTGTTGCCAAGCATTGTCACTACAGGGAGCCCCAGCATTACATCCTTTGAAATATCAACAGCATCGGCAAACCGCTCTCTTACGGTCGGCTTGTTTTTCTTATCACGGCTCATTTAATCAACCTTTCCGAAAACAAAATCTCTCCCTACATCATATGCGGAAGCGTTTTAATAAAGTCTCTTTTATACCTGCGCCGCCTCGACAAAACCCGCAGACGGCGCATACCCATTCGTCATGCTCTGCGGAGATTGACAACATCGGGATATTATGATATAATAAGTATAGTATCAATAAGATATGAATTTATTTAAAAGGAGGGCTATTATGAAATCCAATTCATCAGGCTTTGCTATGACCAACCCGGTCATCGGCAAAATGGTAAAAAAGACGTCGGAAATGGAGCCTGACAAATCTCTCGGTACGGCTTCGTATTCCGGTATTGCAAACAAGACTCTGTTCTTTATGGCGACCACCGTTATAGGAGTGGTTCTGTATTTTATACTTCACCAATATCTGCTCTCGGTTTCACCGGCGGATATGATAGTGGATTTTGTTGATGAAAACGAGATTTTTGCCATACATATGTCGCTCTATGAGGTGGGCGTGCTGATACTTGCAGGAGTGCTTGCGCTTATCATGCCGCTTGCAGCATGGCTGCTCCGCTCGACCATACCTGTTACCGGAGTGTTGTTCACCGTCTCTCAGGGCTACTTTATTGGCTGTATTTCGGAATTTCTTGTGCCGGAATACAAGTGGATAGGCATACTTGCACTGGTTCTCACCATAGCGATAGTCGGGGTCATGCTCTTCCTGTACGCTAAGCGTATAGTCAGGGTAACAAAACGGTTTCGGACTGTTATGATGGTATTGTTCCCGTCAATAATAATCGGCGGCTTCGCGCTGTTTATCCTGGGTCTTATCCCCGGAGTGCGCAATGCGGTTGAGGGGCTTAACTCAATAATGCAAAACCCTGTTGTGAGCATTATAAGTTCGATCGTATTTATCATAATCGCTGCACTGTTCCTGCTTGCGGATTTTAACGCAATCGAGGAATGCGTTGAAAACGGTATGCCCAAAAAGCTTGAGTGGATGGCGGCGTTCGGGCTCGCATACACAATAATTTACATATACTTTAAAATACTCAATCTGCTTCTGCAGCTGGTGAACAAATCAGACAAATAAAAGCTTCGTGCGGGACTATTAGACTGTTGAACATACTTGAGTATAGATAAGCATTAAAAAGGGGCTGTAAAAAAACTCGACATATAAAATGATTGCGTATGGGGTGTCCAAAAAATCGTTCAGAACGGACAAAAATCAGTTTACAGCGGCGGGCGCAGCCGACGCTGTAAACCTTGCCCGACGGCGTATAGGTATACTCCGAGGGTGATT
>DXIJ01000124.1 GCA_019112945.1 Candidatus Monoglobus merdigallinarum
TGTGCTCAAAAAATTTAAACATCCCATTAAATGCAGAAAATCCGCTCAAAAGGGCGGATTTTCTATGTTTATGCCCTTGAACACTCTGGGCGATTTTTTGGACACCCCATGCAATCATTTTATATGTCGAGTTTTTTTACACCCCCCTTTTTTTTGCATCAAAGCTCTGCCGTCATCTGCTCCCTTTCGCCGTAGGTGAGCCTCCACAGCTTATTTTCATTGTCCAGCACATATGCGGTCTTGCCGTATCCGCAGTATACCGCCTGAGCATTGCTGAACTGTTCGTACTCGGAAGCATAAAATTTTATGAACTGAAAATTCGTCCATCTTGAATTGTTCGGGCTGTCTCCCCAGAAGTAAAGCCTGCCTCCGGCAATCGCGGCAGCCTGATACTCGCCGCAGGAGACGCCGTCTGCGCCCAAAAGCACGCTTCCGGTATAGCTCCTTTCGACTGTGTCATAATGCACGCTTAAAATGCGCCGCGGCTTGTCATAGCGGTAGTATCCGTCCGCGTCCGCCTCGTCAACCGTTTCCGGATTGTTGTCAAGGATTATCGGTTCCTCGTCCTCTGCAGGAGCTCCGATATAGGTCGTGCCCCAGAAGTAGATGCTGCTGCCGCTCCTTATCGCAGCCGAGGACGTGGGGCCTGCATATACCGAGGTTATGTCCATAAGATTTGAGACAACTATATATTGTAAAATAAAAACAGGGGGCTGACATATTAGTCAAAGCCCCCAATATATTTATTCATCTTCTGTGTCATCTGTCGGAGACGGCGACGCTGTTACAGCAGTGCGCTGCTCCTCAAGATAGGCCTCCCACTCCTCGCGGCTCTGAGGCGTGAATACATCTTCGATCATTTTTTCGGTCTCGGCAGGATCGTATATATAGTACCAGAGCGGACTGATGTACTGCGACTCGCCGGGCAGCTGATACGCTGTAATATCGTCAATATTTATCTTCATGATAGCGTTAAGGTTTCGGACAAGTTCTGTAAAAGTCAGATTGGTGCGCACGTTGTTTTGGAACACCTCATATACATCATCTATCCTGGATAGATATGTGGGATTGAGCTTTTGGCGTATAAGTTCTTTGATGAACTCCTGCTGCCAATACATTCTGCCCTCGTCGCCCATGACGTATTCACCGGGAGCCGAGCCGTCGTTATTGTGACGGAACCTGACAAAATCATGCGCATGCTTTCCGTCAAGATGCTGCTGTCCGGCGGTTAAGTGAATGGACAAATTCTGAGCCGGGTCGTCGTAATCCATATCATACGGCACATTAAAGTCTATACCGTCGAGCGCGTCCACAAGGTCGATAAACCCGTCAAAATCCACAGTTATAAAGTAGTGGATAGGAAGCCCGGTGATCTGCTTTATCTCTTCTATCAGAACCTCCTCATATCCGCTCGTTGTGCTGAGCGTTGACGGTGTTGTTGCCTCATCGTCAGGCTCCTGTGCGGGCTCTGAGTTCTCTTCTGCAATAGGGCTCGGAGACGGTGTTGAGTTCGCTTCGGCAATAGCCATAACTGCGTTTATCTTCTGCACAGAGCCGTTTACCTCTATTCTGGTGTCGCGTGGGACAGACAGCAGACTGACGCGGTCTGAATAACCGTCGATTGACGCCAGAATGATAGTATCGCTTCTGACGCCGCCCTCGTCAACACCGATAAGCAGTATGTTTACCATGCCGACGTCCTCGCTGAGCTCGTCAAGCGAGGCGTATTCTATCAGGCTGCCAAAGGCCAGGCTGTCAAGTTTCTGAGCCGCTAACACACCGCTGTATGCCGAAACAAATATCATAACGATCATAACAATGATTGCAACGGTTTTATATCTTTTGGTCATTTTCATTTCCCTTCGTTAATTTATGCTTCTGCGGCAGCTTTCAGCAAAATTCGATTTTTACTATCTGATTATACCATATTCAGCGTCCTTGTCAATAAGGAGAGGTCAATTATTAATCAAATATTCACAAACTAATACGGCGTTATCACCACTCTGAACATGCCGCCCGAAAAACCTGCGAGCACACTCAGATTATCCCTCGTATAGACGGTGTAATTTTCGCCGTGCAGCGCCTCAAAGCCGCGTGAGGTCATGACGTCCTCGTAGCCGCTTTCGGCGTTTTCGGGCAGAGCTTCGCCGCTGTACACATAAACTGTTTGGTCTCCCGATATATATACCGGCGATACGCCTGCCAATGCTCCGAAATCCGGCACGTTTGTATATCCGCTGTAGGAAACGGGGATGTTTTCGCCTGATGTAATATATACGCTGCCGCTCTCGCCGTCCCAGCGCACTTCGCAGCCGAGAGCCTCCGAGACCGCCCTGAGGGGAACATATGTCAGATCGTCTCTGAGGGCGGCGGGCGCACCCAGAGCGACGGCTTCACCGTTTACAAACATCACTGTGCCGCCTATCCTGAGCGTTATGACAGTGCCGTCCTTTAAAGCCGTGGCTTCGCTTGTTATATCGTTCCATTCAACGGCTGCGCCGAGAGCTTCAAATATGCTTCTCATCGGGACCATAGTCCTGTCGTTTTCAAGGTACGGCGCATTCGGAAGCTCCAGCCGGTCATTATTTATATATACGCTGATATCCGCGCTGTATGCCGGTGCGGAGGCTATTATTGAAAAAATAACCGTTAAAATAATTATTGATTTATATTTCATGATTTTTTCCTTTAAATTATTATAGTGCTGTCGCTCGGCATTCTAAAGTCGCCTCTTGGCGACAGCGTGACGGTTCCGACTTTCGGCCCGTCCGGAATGCAGGAGCGCTTGAACTGGTTCTGATAGAAGCGTTTGTAGAACGAATCCAGCCATTTAGATATCGTTTTTTCATCGTATTCGCCGGCGAACGCCGATTTAGCAAGCCTGAATATCTTTGACTTTGAAAATCCGTATCTTAAAAAGTTATATATAAAGAAATCGTGCAGTATATACGGGCCTACGATGCTCTCTGTCTCCTGAGATATACCTCCGTCTTTGGGAGGCAGCAGCTCCGGGCTGACAGGGGTTGCCAAAATGTCCTCAAGCGTTTGGCGGAGTTTGCCGCCGCTGATTGCGGCAACGTATTCTACAAGATGCCTGACAAGGGTCTTGGGTATCGAGCAGTTGACGCCGTACATAGACATATGGTCGCCGTTGTAGGTCGCCCAGCCGAGAGCAAGCTCGCTGAGGTCTCCGGTGCCGACCACTATCCCGCCGGTCTCTCCGGCATAGTCCATCAGCACCTGCGTGCGCTCTCTTGCCTGAGAGTTTTCATATGTCAGATTGTGATTGTTAATGTCCGCTCCGATATCGCGTAGATGCCCCGTCACCGCTTCGCTTATCGGGATCTCGGCAAGGCTTGCCCCGGTGCAGGCTATCAGCCTTTTGGCGTTGTTGTACGTCCTGTCGGTCGTGCCGAAGCACGGCATTGTCACGGCGTTGACGCCGCTTGTGGGAAGCCCGAGCTTTTCAAATGCGCGCAGCGTTACAAGCAGAGCCAGCGTGCTGTCAAGCCCGCCTGAAATTCCTATCGTCACAGTTTTGCAGCCTATGTGCGAAAGACGCTTCCTGAGCCCCTCCGCCTGCATTGTGAATATCAGTTCGCAGCGCTCCGTGAGCTTTTCCCTGTCGCGCGGGACAAACGGGCGGCTGTCAAAGGTGCGCTCGAGCCTTGTCTCATTTATCTCTGTCTTAAAAAATATTTTTTGCAGACCGCCGCTAAAATCGTTCTCAAAGGTGTTCATTCTTCTTCTGTCAAGAACTATGCGCTGGACGTCGATGTCGGCATAAATTATGCCGTTCTCAAAGAGCTTTGACTGATTCAGCACAGCGCCGTTTTCGTATATCATATTATGCCCCGAGAACACCATATCGGTCGTGGATTCTCCGCTTCCTGCGTCCGCGTATATATAACCGCATATGCAGCGTGCCGACTGCGATGAAACCAGGCTGCGGCGGTATTCCGCTTTGGAAATGACCTCGTCGCTTGCCGAGAGGTTCATAATAACAGTCGCACCCCCTGCGGTAAGATATCCGGACGGCGGGCTTGAGACCCAAAGGTCCTCGCATATCTCCGTACCTACCTTAAAGTCGGGCATATCCTCGCAGCAGAACAGGAGTTTGGGCCCGGCGGGATATTCCCGGCCTCTGAGCGTTACCGTGGTGTTGACGCTCAGCGGTGCAAAGTGCCGCGCCTCATAAAATTCCGAATAGTTGGGAATGTGCGTTTTTGTCGCAAAACCAAGTATTTCACCGTCTTTTATCACAGCCGCCGCATTGCAGAGGCTGTTGTTTACGGGGAGCGGCGTGCCGACCGCAATAAGGATGTCGAGCCCTGCCGAAGCGTCCGCTATTTTGAATACACAGTCGATTGCGTTGGAGATAAGCGCGCTTTGCAGAAACAGATCCCCGCAGGTGTAGGCGGTGATGCAAAGCTCCGGAAAGACTATGAGCTTTGCGCCATGCTCCGCCGCCTGCCTTATCTGCTCAATGATATTTTTTGTGTTAAACGCTGTGTCGCCTACCCGTATTTCGGGCGTAGCCGCGGCAGCCTTTATAAATCCGTCTTTCATTTAAAGATCCTTTCCAAAGTTATTTTTAAAAATCCGAAGCTGTGCCGTACAGAAAGCCGTTTTCATAGCCCTCGGGCATAACCTTTATAAACTGCCCCGGAGCTATGCCGTCTCCGGGCCTTATGATAACGTCCATATAGTTCGCGGAAGTGGCGTGTAAGCCCTCGCCGCTTGTCTGCTCTGTCAGCACCGTCAGCTCTTTGCCGATATATTTTTCATAAAAGCTGCGTTTCATATCCTCTGAGAGCTCCAGCATTTTTTGGCTGCGTTCGTGTTTAACGGCCTCGGGTATCTGAGGCCTGAGCTTTTCCGCGGCAGTGCCCTGTCTTACAGAATACTTGAATATGTGCATCTGCATAAAGCCGATAGAGCGGCAGAATTCATAGCTTTGCTCAAATTCATGCTCACTCTCCCCGGGAAAGCCGACCATTAAGTCTGTGGTGATCGAAGCGTCCGGTATATTATCACGCAGCAAATCGACCGCCCGGCGGAACTCTTCCGCCGTATAGCGCCGGTTCATGCGCTTTAAGGTCTCGGTGCAGCCGCTTTGCAGCGACAGATGAAACTGCGGGCAGAGATTGCCGATATTTTTTATGCGGCCGACAAAATCCTCGGTGATAAGCACCGGCTCGATTGAGCCCAGCCGCACGCGCGGCAGCCCGCCCGCCATATCGAGAGCTTCAATAACGTCGATAAGGCCTGTGCCGTTGTTTAGATCCTTGCCATATGAGCCGATGTGTATACCTGTCAGGACTATTTCCTTGTAGCCGCTGCTCGTCAGAGCGTTTGCTTCTTCAATTATCTTTTCAAGACTGCGCGAGCGCACGGGGCCGCGCGCAAAGGGTATGATACAGTAGGAGCAGAAGTTGCCGCAGCCGTCCTCTATTTTGACGTTTGCGCGTATCCTGCTCTGATGATGCGTGGCCGGCAGATCCTCGTACTCGGAAACGCTCAGAATATTTCCGACCATGTCCGTTTTTCTGCCGTTTAAGGCTTCGCCGACGAGCTCAACGATCCTGTCTCTGCCCTTGTTGCCGATGATTACATCCGCCCCGATTTGCCGAACAGCCTCGGGCTCTGTCTGGGCAAAGCAGCCTGTCACGGCGATCACCGCGTTTGGATTCAGTTTTTTGGCTTTTCTTATTTGGCTGCGCGATTTTTTTGCACCGATTCCCGTAACGGTGCAGGTGTTAATAACACAGACGTCCGCAGGATCGGAGCTTACGACCTCATAGCCGGCCTCTTTAAACATGGCGGCCATGGCTTCGCTTTCGTAAATATTCGTCTTACAGCCGAGAGTAATAAATTTTACAGTAATTTTATTCACAACCTTTAAAAAAACAATAAATAAATTATAGCAT
>DXIJ01000125.1 GCA_019112945.1 Candidatus Monoglobus merdigallinarum
ACTCACCTCTTTTAATTCTTATTAAAATTCGGGCGGAATATCAGTTATTCCGCCCTAAAACAATTATCTCTCAAAAAAGGCCTTGTAGCCCTTAAAAAGCATATAGGTATCCAGCTTTCCGGAGACCTCATACGGAGAATGCATGGAAAGCAGCGGTGCGCCCACGTCAACAACTCCGATATCAAGGTTTGCGACAAATCCCGCTATCGTGCCGCCGCCGCCTGCATCTATCTTGCCAAGCTCGCCTGCTTGCCATTTAACGTCCGCATCATTGAATATCTTTCTGATACTTGCCATGAGCTCCGCACTTGCGTCACTCGCGCCGCTCTTTCCGCCCGAGCCGCTGTACTTCATAAGACCTATGCCGCCGTTTATTACCGGCGCGTTTCTCTTCTCGCTGACCTCCGGGAAACTTGGGTCAAATGCCGCGCACACATCGGCAGAGAGGCAGATTGAATTTGAGATCGTGTCTCTGAGCTTTAAGTCGCTGTAGTTATCGACTGTTTTGCTGACAATTTTAGCCATGGTATTTTCAAAATTTCTCGACCTCATACCGGTATTGCCGACGCTGCCTATCTCCTCCTTGTCCACAAGCAGACAAACCGCGGTGTACTTAGGTTTTTTTATCTCGGTTACCGCCCGCAGCGCACCATAAGCGCAGATCCTGTCGTCCTGGCCGTATGCGGCTATCATGCTTCTGTCAAAGCCAAGATCGCGCGCCTTGTATGCCGGCACTACCTCTATTTCGGAGCTGACAAAATCCTCCTCGCAAATGTCATATTTATCATTCAGCAGGCTGAGAATATTATACTTTACCTTTTCCTTGATATCGTCATCACAGTCCTCGCACTCGGTATTGCCCAAAATCACGTTAAGGCTCTCGCCCGGCACGGCCTCGGAGAGCTTTTTCTGCATCTGATCCTTTGCAAAATGCGGGAGCAGATCCGTTATCAGGAATGTGGGATCGTCATCCTCCTCTCCCACCGAGATATTTATCTGAGTTCCGTCCTCCAGCGTTGCTACGCCGTGGATAGCCAGGGGCATTGTCAGCCACTGATATTTTTTGATGCCGCCGTAATAGTGCGTCTTAAAGTATGCAAAATGATTATCCTCATAGAGCGGATTCGGCTTCAGATCAAGCCTCGGCGAATCAATATGCGCGCCGACTATCGAAGCTCCCTCTGTTATGTCCTCACGGCCTATCACCGCTGCAACAATGCCCTTGCCGCGGTTTACGGCATACACCTTATCGCCCGCGCTCAGGCTCTCTGCGGAATCAAGAGGTCTGAATCCGCACTCCTCAAGATATTTCTGTGCCTCAGTCGCAAACTCGCGCTCGGTCTTTGCATTGTCAAGAAATTTCTTATAGTCCTCGCAGTATACCTTGATGCTCTTTTTATCATTCTTGCCGATCTCGCCGAACCTGTTCTTATTCTCATACAGCAAGTCCTTTTTCTTTGTCTTTGACATTGTATCATACTCCTCTATCCATAAATTTCTTTATACTTCTCGTATGAATTGTTAACTCCCTCGACATAATTTCTTGTTTCCGGGAACGGTATATATGAAAGCTCTCCGCCGCCGTCCTCGAGCCATTTTTCAACATTCCCGATTCCGGCGTTGTATGCGGCGACGGCAAGGCTTATGTCACCGCCGTACATATCCAGCAGCCAGGACAAATAATATGTGCCGATATGTATATTTATGTCCGGCTCATATAAGTCGTCGGGCAGGGCTATTTCCATGTCGAGCCTCTCTGCGCAGTCGCCTGCCGTCTCCTCCTGAACCTGCATAAGACCGTACGCTCCGGCTCTTGAAACCGCATATTGGTCAAAGCCGCTTTCTGTTTTTATTACCGCATATATCAAAAACTTATCAACATCATATTCCCTGGAATACTTATTGACATACTTTTCATACTTAATCGGGTACTGCTGTCTTAAAATGCTGTCGCCGACATTATTGAACATATCGGAGATTTTTAATACGCATCCCCTCAGCAGAAACACGGCAAGAGCTATAACCAATATTGTTCCCAAACAAGTGACAGCCATACAGCCGGCATTCTTTTTCCCGCTCCGTCTGCGTCGTCTCCTGTTACTTGATCTCATATATAATACCTCATGCTTGCTCTATAATTCTTTTATAGAGTTTTTTTACTTTCTCTCTGAGGCTGCCGAGACCGTCTAAACTGTTCTCAATAACATAGTCCGCCCTCTCCGCAAGCTCGGCCTGGCTTTTCTGGCTGTTCATGCGCGCAATGACCTGCTCCCGGCTTAAGCCGTCCCTTGCCTCAACACGTTTAATCCGCACATCGTCGTCCGCCAAAACAGCGACAGACACATCATAACCGATCGAAAAATCATCGTTAAACAGCAGCGGAACGTCAAGCACCGCAACGTCTCCGGTATATTCACCGATACGCTTCTCAATCTCCTCAAAAATATACTTGTGCGTAATTGAGTTGAGCATCTTAAGTTTAGCCTTATCGCCGAATACAACAGAGCCCAGCCTTTTACGGTCTATGCTGCCGTCGCTGCTTAAAATACCGGTACCGAAGTACTCAACGATCTCGCTGTAAGCCTTTTCGCCTTTCTCTGTCACCTCATGAGCAATCTTGTCTGCGTCTATAATATATGCGCCCAGAGACTTAAAGATACCGGACACCGCGCTCTTGCCCGCGCCTATTGAGCCTGTTAAGCCTATAATAATCATAATTCAAAACCTCAGACTATAATTATAGCATATATATCTTGTATTCATCAAGCACAAACCCTAAATTATTACCAACAATTAACTTAATGTAATAAAATTGTTACTTTGTGTCGTACCAGCTCCTGCCGCTGTTTAAATCAACGATAAGCGGCACTTTCAGCTTCGCCGCATTCTCCATTTCCTCCCGGACGATTTTTTCGGCGGCCTCCCTCTCGCTCACAGGCGCCTCTACTATCAGCTCGTCATGAACCTGCAGTATGAGTTTTGACCTGAGCCCCTCACGCCTCAGGCGCGAATACACGTTTACCATGGCTATCTTTATTATATCGGCAGCCGTGCCCTGTATGGGCGCGTTTCTCGCCACCCTTTCGCCGAACGCGGCAGTTATCTTGTTGGAAGCCTTGAGCTCCGGCAAATACCGCCTGCGGCCGTAGAGTGTCGTGACATAACCGTCCCGCTTTGCCTTTTCGACAATATTTTTCATATAATTGTCAACACCCTTATAGTGCATAAGATATTGATTGATGTACTGCTCGGCTTCCTTTCGGCTGACCTTTATATCATTTGCAAGAGAGAACGCTCCTATACCGTAAACTATACCAAAATTAACAGCCTTGGCACGAAAGCGCATTGTTGAATCTACACTCTCCAGCGGAACGCCGAACACCTGTGAAGCGGTCTGGCGGTGAATATCGATATTATTCCTGAATGCCTCGCACATATTCACGTCATCCGAAATATCCGCCAGCACCCTGAGTTCTATCTGCGAATAGTCCGCATCTATCAAAATCTTGTCATCACCCTGTGCGGCAAACATTTTTCTGATCTCTCTGCCAAGCTCCGTCCTAACCGGGATATTCTGCATATTTGGTTCGGTACTGCTTATTCGCCCGGTAGCGGTGACCGTCTGATTAAAGCTCGAATGTATCCTGCCGGTGCTCGGGCTCACCAGGCTTATCAGACTGTCAACATATGTTGAGTTTAATTTTGTTACTGTTCTGTACTCAATGATATCGTCAATTATCGGGTGTGAGCCCGACAGCTTGTTAAGCACCTCGATATTCGTGGAATATCCGCTTTTCGTCTTTTTGCCGTGCGGCAGGGAGAGCTTTTCAAACAAAATATGACCCAGCTGTTTAGGCGAATTTATGTTGAACTCCTCGCCCGCGTATTCGTATATTTCGGCCGTGAGAGCATTTATCCTCTGCTTCAGGTTTTCCCCAAAGGCTTCAAGCTCGCCCCTGTCGACATACATTCCGGTTATCTGCATATCCGCAAGCACCTTGATAAGCGGCAGTTCTATTTCATAATACAGCCGCTCCTGACCGTTGGCCTTTAAGTCGTTTTCAAAATAGCGCTTAAGCCCCGCTATCGCCGCTAAGGTTTCAGCGTCCCCCGGCGTATCCTCCGCATCCATGCTAAGCTGACCTTCCTTTTCCATACCTTTGCGGTTCAGGCTCTTTCCCAGAATATCAAAGCACAGAATGTCAATATCATATTTGGTTCGGGACGGGTCGTTTATATACGCGGCTATAAGCACATCAAAGCCAAGCCCCTCGTATCCTATACCCATTTTATCAAGCGTTATGATATCACTCTTTATATCATAGCCGATTTTTTTGATATTCTCATCCTCGAACACACGCTTTAAAATATCCTCATCCGCCCCGCAGCTGTACAGCGCGTTGCCGTCCGGTGAAAATGCAAGGGCGCCCGCGGCTGCATTAAAATAATAATACAGCTCGGCGCTGCCATCGATAATGCCGAGTGCGCCGTCTGATGAAACGGATATGCTCTCGGCCGATATCTCAGGAACTGTCTCCTGCCCGCTGCCGAACAAATCAAGCTTCTTTAGAAATGATTTAAAATTCAGCCTCCCAAATATCTCCGCAAGCTTTGTGCGGTCGGGACTGTCATATCTATAATCCTCAAAATCAAAATCTATCGGGACGCTTCTGTCAATCGTGGCAAGCGTTTTACTCATAAACGCCATGTCCTTATCGTTCATAAGTTTGGTGCGCACTGATTTTGTAATATCCGCTCCGTCCAAGTTCTCATATATCTTTTCAATGCTCTTGTATTTTTTTATCAGCGAAAACGCCGTCTTTTCTCCAACGCCCTTAACGCCCGGTATGTTGTCGCTCGTATCGCCCATAAGTCCCTTTACGTCGATATATTCCTCGGGCGTAACTCCGAATTTTTCATACACAGCCGCCGCATCGTAAGAGGTAGTGGACGTGTTCCCCATGCGCGTTATGACCAGCTTTACAACAGTGTTGCCGGAAGCGAGCTGAAGATCGTCCTTATCGCCTGTGAGTATACTGCATGAGACGCCGCTGCCGTCACATATTCTCGAAACCGTGCCTATTATATCATCAGCCTCGTATCCCTCAAGCTCAACGCACTTAAAGTCCATCGCTTTAAGCACTTCCTTGATAAGTGGGATCTGTACAATAAAATCATCCGGAGCCGGCTTTCTGTTCGCCTTATACTCAGCAAACATCTTATGCCGGAATGTCGGCGCCTTTAGATCAAACGCCACTCCGGCATAGTCCGGCTTCTCGTCCTCCAGATATTTAAACAGTATATTCAAAAATCCGTATACCGCATTGGTCGGTGTTCCGTCCGGCGCAGTAAGCCGGCGTATCCCGTAATACGCTCTGTTTAAAATACTGTTTCCGTCAATAATCAATAGCTTTTTCTTTATCTTGTCAGTCATTTTTCTCCTCCGGCCGCCGCCTGCTCTCCTGCGGACTTTATAAACTTAAATAATATCTCGTATGCGGCTCTCACGTCTCTTTTGTCGGCAATCTCGGACGCAGTGCCGCTGTTTTTTACCGGTATATCAAGCTCAGCCGCCGAGACGCCGCCGCCCTTTATGCTTATGCTTGAGATTTCGCTTTCGTCTTTTTTTTGCGCCGACGGCCTTGCGCCAAAGCTCAGAAGCCGACTCACAAGCTCTCTGTCCGCCGCTGTCTCGCCGGACATGAACGGAGCAACCGCCCCTTTGCCAAGCTCCTGTGTATGGTCGGTGTCAAGCACGACAGCCGCGCTTAACCCCTCATGCTCAAGGTCGACCCGTGCGCCGCGTCCCCCTGTCTGCCGCTGAACGGTAAAGGCACATATAAGGCTCACTCCGCCAAACTCCTGCTTCAGCAGCTCTGCAAGCACGCCGCAGCACGCACGCAGACCTATCGCCTTGTTGCAGACCGCGTTTTCGCCAAGCTCCCGGTATCTGCTTTTAAACGCCGCATAATCGCCCGTCATGACGGCCTGCTCAGCCTCTTTCTCACTGCCTGCGCCTATATCGATATACAGCTCTGAGAGCCCTGCAGGCTTTTCACGCTCCTCACTCTTGCTCAAATGAACAGCTTTAAGCGAAATAACGCCCGGAATATGGTTTTCACCCACAACTACGCTCTCGGATATCACAGACGCCGCCTCTATCCTGCCGACCGGCTCAAAGGATAAAAACGCTCCGCAGCCGCTTTTTACACCGCTGATAATAAATCCGGGCTCGTCCATTCCGCAAACAACAAGGATTTTCTTTTCACCGCTCCCTTTTTGGGCGATTATATTACCCGCCTTGTCAATTTTTACGCTGTCGCAGTATTGCCTTATCTCCGATACGATAAGCTCTCTGACCGGAGCTTCAAGCCCCGACACACCGTTTGTCTCAGAGAGTGTTTTTATAAAATCAAATAGTTCCATCTAAATCACCGCCAAATCCATATTTATAAGACTTCCGTACCTCTGTATACCAGCTCGGCCGCCGCCGCTATGTCGTTTGTATTCAGGACCTCAACATTTGTGTGCATATACCTGAGCGGTATTGAGATAAGCACCGCCGGCACTCCGGAGCCCGCCGTCTGTATCGCCCAGGCAGTCGTGCCCGACGCCCCTCCCGCGACCTCGATCTCATGCGGTATATTATACTTCTCCGCCGCTTTGATAAGCCTGAGGCTTTTTTCATAATCCACGCTGGGTCCTCTCAGCACAACCGCTCCGCAGCCAAGTTCAAAAACCGCAGGGCTGTCTTTGGAATCCTCTGTGGCGCCGTGGGTCACATCGACAACGATCGCAAGGTCGGGATCCACAACATGAGCCGCAGTGTACGCACCCCTGAGGCCAAGCTCCTCCTGGGTCGAAAACACGATATAGATATCGTCCTCAGGCCTGTTTTTGCTTATCTTCTCAGCCGCAAGAATCAGCGCCGTCATTCCGGCGCGGTTGTCCATTGCGCCGGAGCACAAATTGTCTGACAGCAGCTCTGTGAGCTCATAGTCGTAAACGATAAGGTCTCCCAATCTTATCTGCTCTTTTGCCTGCTTTTCGTCAAGCCCTGTAAAAATTTTTAAGTCCTTGATGTCGGGGGTCTTATCCTGCACCTTTTGAGGCGATAAGATCACGCCGCTCAATACTGATTTTTCGGCAAGGATCCTAACGCGCAGACCCGGCAGTATTCTCTTGTCTATGCCCCCGACCGCTCCGAATGACAGGCAGCCGTTTTCATCGATTTCGGTAACCAAAAACCCCACCTGGTCGATATGGGCTTCAAGCATTATCCTGCGTTTGCCGCTCCTGCCTTTTATTTTGCCTATGACGCTGCCCATCTTGTCTACGGACGTCTCTTCGCAAATCTCTGACAGATACTTGGCCGCAGCTTCTGCCGCGCCGCGTTCGCCGCCGCTTACACCGCGCGCATTTGTCAAATCCTCCAAAATATTCTTTATCTCCATAAAACTCTCCATTCTGCCGCACCCTTTGGAAATCAATGTACAGGCGGGCTTAAAATCTCCTCATAATATTATAAACCAAGCATAGAATTAAAATATATTTATTATTAACAGCCAAGCTGCCGCATAATCCCGAATAATCTGCCGAACGGAGGACAACCGCATGAAAAAAGCTCTCAATGAAAACATATCAGGCCTGATAGTAAACATCGGCAAGCCGCAGCTCAGCCGCAAATACAAGGGCGCCGCGGCTGAATTTCTGTTCCGCAGCAGGATCGCGCTGACTGTTTGCATCTCTGTAATAATCGCAGGCTGCATTATCGGCGGGATAATATATTCCTACCTTTCCCGGGACACAAAAAACCAGATATTCTCATATATGCAGAATTATTTTATAGGCTCTGTGGTTATCGGCGCACCTCAGGCGGAAATACTAAAGGATATTTTCACGGAGCACCTGATAACCGGACTGATAATTCTTATTTGCTGCATTGTTCCGTACTTATATCCCCTATGCTTTGTACGGCTGTTTGCCAAGGGGCTGAGCCTGGGCTTTTCTACAGTCTTTCTGGTATCGCGCTATGGGCTAAAGGGTCTCGTCTTCGCGCTCGCCTCAACTATCCTGTGCAACCTGCCCATGCTGCTCTCGACCGTTTGGTTCATTCTGGCCGCCGGCGAAGCACGCACAAAAAGGCGGCACAGCGCCTTAAAAAACAAGTCCGGCCGGCTTAAAGCGCTGCTGCCCGGCGGCAAGCAGCTGCTTCGGCTCTCTGCGCTGTTTGGGATCTATCTCATACTTTCATGCGTTTCCGCAGTATTTCAGGGCATTATTTCATACGGACTTCTCAAAGGCCTATACACCATATTCAGTGCAAACGCCTAAGGCAGCTGCCTGAATTTTTTCGGCGATAATCCGTACTCAGCACGAAATACGGTCGCAAAATAATTGCTGTCGTTAAATCCGCATCTGGCCGCAATATCGGTGATCGAACCGCCAAAATCACTTTTAAGCAATTTTTCTGCCTCGCTTAGCCTGTATCTGCGCAAATATTCATTAAAACCGACTCCGATTTCCTTTTTAAATTTTTTGGAAAAATACGTTGGGCTCATACTCACATAATCCGCTGTTTTCTCCAGGGTTATCTGTCTGCTGTAATTAAGAGATATAAATTCAACCGCCTTTTTTATGACAATGCTTGCGGCAAAATTCTCCGGCATGAGCTCCGCACGCTGCTTTGAGCGCGCTCTGACAATTCCGATCATCAGCTCGAGAATATAGCTTTTTATCATGAGCCCCGACATATCATCAAGGTTACTCAGCTCATATTCTATACGCAGCAGCCTGTTTTCTATATTTTTTCTTGTAGATTCCGGAGTGTGAACACAGCATACATCAAAGTTTCTGATATAACTCTTCTTTTTGCCGGGCTCAATGATATCTTTTATAACACTGTCCGGAAACCTCAGCAAAAACCGTTCTTTCATTCCGGAAACCTCAACGATCTTATGGATAACT
>DXIJ01000126.1 GCA_019112945.1 Candidatus Monoglobus merdigallinarum
GCCGCTGGCTGAGCATGACCAAAAGAAGATCATAAGGCTGATGAACCTATATAAGTCTGCGTATCGAACGATTGCATTTGCAGTGTTCGCCGCAGGCTTGTGTCTTGTGCCGTTTATCCAGAATATAGTTACAAAGGTTGACGTTGCAGACAATTATGTCCGCCTTGTATTTTTTATGTTCCTTGTTCAGACTGCATCATCCTATTTGTTTTCATATAAAGCGTCGCTGCTCAATGCCGACCAAAAGGTTTATATCGTCTCGCTTGTCACAACGATAGTTAAAATAATTGTTGAGGTTATAAATATAGTCCTGCTTTTTGTTTTTAAAAGCTACATTGTTTATTTGGCGGTTGAGATACTCCTCACCTTTGCCACCAATATGATAATATCTATTCAGGTCGATAAAATGTACCCTTATTTAAAGGGCAGAGATGAACTCCTTAATGTTGAAAGGCGGATAGTTTTTAAGGATATAAAGAATATTTTTATCGGAAGCCTGTCAGGCAAGATCACGAACTCAACCGACAATATTTTGATTTCTGTATTGGTCAGCACATATGAGGTCGGAATCTACACGGGTTATTCAACGCTTGCCATGGGGCTCAGGCGTATTATTGACCAGCTTGACGCAGCCACGGCCGGCAGCGTCGGCAATCTGATGGCGGAAGCGGACGGGAAAAGGTGTGACAGCGTTATCAAAAAGATGACGTTTATAAACTATTTTTTCGGTTCGCTTTTTGCCTCGTGCCTGTATTGCCTGTCGACGACTGCTGTCAGTATAATGTATGGCGAGAGCTATATTTACAATACCAACACTGCGCTTGGTATGCTTGTTGTATTTTTTATCAGCCTTAACTTTTTAATGATGGCGCTGAAAAATCCGTTGTGGAGATTTATGGCGGTGTCAGGCCTTTTTTCAAAAGATAAAAATATTTCTATTATAGGAAGTATTTCGAATTTGATAATCTCAGTGGTGTTTGGGCTGAAATTCGGGACTTTTGGAATTTTGCTGGGCACATTTGCCACGCTGCTTATCCAAATTATTTTAAAAATCTATCTTCTCTATTCAAAAAAGTTTAAAATTAATCCGTTTAAGTATTATTTAAGACTTTTTATTTACACCGTAATAGGTGTTCTGATAATGCTTATGGCTGATTTTATCTGTGCTGAGATTGAGTTTAATAACTTGTATTTGAATTTTGTTGTTAAAGCGGCTGTAGCAGTGCTGGTGCCGTTTTGTATCAACTATACGATTTTTGCAAGAACCGCGGAGTTTGAATATTTGCGGGATATTATGATAAGGTTCGCTGCAAAACTGTACCGTATTATAGAGCCGCGTTTAAAGAGGCGGAAGCTTCAAAAATAATCGTTTCATGAGAGGAGTAAGTGGCGGATGAGCAGGAGACATAAAATCGCAATGATAGGGCATAAGCGCATACCCGGACGCGAGGGCGGCGTTGAGGTCGTAGTTGAAGAGCTTTCGGTGAGAATGGCAAAGCTCGGGATTGAGGTTGAGGCCTATAACCGCCGTGACAAGTGGTTTGAGCCGCAGCAAAGGGAATACTGCGGCGTCAGGATAATACAGATCCCGACTTTTAAGACGAGTGCACTCAATGCGTTTGTGTATTCCGTGCTGGCAACGCTGAGGGCATTGTTTGGCAGATACGGCTGCATTCATTACCATGCTGAGGGGCCGTGTGCTATGCTGTGGCTGCCTAAGCTTTTTGGTATCCGTATTGTTGCCACAATTCACGGGCTTGACTGGCAGAGAGCCAAATGGGGCGGTTTTTCGACCAAATATTTAAAGCTTGGCGAGAGGGTCGCAGCGCGGTTCGCAGATGAGCTTATTGTGCTGTCTGAGAACAACAGGTTGTACTTTAAACAAAACTACGGACGGGAAGCTAAGTTTATCCCAAACGGGATATGCATGAAAGAACGGGACTTTCTGCCTCAGATAATAAAAGAGCGTTTTGGCCTTGAAAGAGACGGGTATATACTGTTTTTGGCAAGACTTGTACCCGAAAAAGGACTGCACTATCTGATTGAGGCCTATAAGAAGATAGATACCTCTAAAAAGCTGGTTATCGCCGGTTCATTGAGCGGCGGCGGTGATTATGTTAATGAAATCAAGGCCTCTGCGGCCGGAGATGAGCGGATAATATTTACGGACTTTGTCAGCGGCGGACTTATGGATGAGCTTTTTGACAACTGCCTGGTCTATGTTCTGCCAAGTGATATTGAGGGAATGGCAATGACTCTGCTGGAGGCGCTCAGCTATGGCAAGCTGTGCCTTGTAAGTGATATACCCGAAAATCTCGAGGTGGTGCAGGGTAAAATGCCGTCGTTCAGGCACGGCGATGCAGAAAGCCTGAGGCAGGAGCTTATCAAGGTTTTAAGCGGCGATTATGACAGCTGCCGCGGCCGGGAGCGGTGCAGGGAGATTTTAAAGCCGTTTAACTGGGATGAAATCGTGAAAAGAACGGTTTCTTTGTATAATTTGGATGATTGATAGGTTTAACCGTAGCGGGAGATTAGGTATATATTTGTTAAAGAAAGCGGAGAAAAAGATATGAAAGTTCTAATCGTTAATAAATTTTTATATCCGAAAGGCGGAGCAGAAACTTACACCTTTGATGTGGGGAAAATGCTGGAGGAGCATGGCCATGAAGTTCAGTATTTTGGACTTAAAAATGAAAAAAACATAGTAGGCAACCGTGTAAATTCTTATGTGACAGATAT
>DXIJ01000127.1 GCA_019112945.1 Candidatus Monoglobus merdigallinarum
TGGAGGTATTTCAATGAATAAGAAGACAATCGACGATATCAAGGTAAGCGGAAAAAAGGTTCTTGTACGCTGCGATTTTAACGTTCCCATCAAGGACGGCAAGATAACCGACGAGACAAGAATAAACGGCGCGCTGCCGACCATCAAGAAGCTGATAGGCGACGGAGCAAAGGTCATTCTCTGCTCGCACATGGGAAAGCCCAAGGGTCAGGTAGTTGAGAGCCTTTCTCTGGCTCCGGTTGCCGCCTGCCTGTCCGAGAAGCTCGGCAAGGAAGTGGTTTTTGCAAATGATGACTGCGTTGTGGGCGAAAACGCAAAGGCTGCTGTTGACGCTATGAAAGACGGAGACGTTGTGCTTCTTCAGAACACAAGATTCAGGGCTGAGGAAACAAAGAACGAGGAGAACTTCAGCAAGGAACTGGCGTCGCTCGCCGAAATGTTCGTAAACGACGCTTTCGGAAGCGCGCACAGAGCACACTGTTCGACCGTCGGCGTTACCGAATATTTATCTCCCTGTGTTTCGGGATACTTACTTGCCAAAGAGCTTGACTTCCTCGGCAACGCAATCGACAATCCCGTAAGGCCGCTGGTCGCTATTCTCGGCGGAGCAAAGGTCTCGGATAAGCTGAATGTTATTTCAACACTGCTCGAAAAATGTGACACCCTTATCATCGGCGGCGGAATGGCTTACACTTTCCTTAAAGCAAAAGGTCTTGAAGTCGGAACCTCCCTGGTTGACGAGGATAAGATCTCATACTGCGCCGAGATGATAGAAAAAGCCGAAAAGCTCGGCAAGACAATGCTGCTCCCGGTTGACACGGTTGTGGCAGACAGCTTCCCCTCGCCGATCGATGCTGAGATAAGCGTTGAAACAGTACCGTCAGATTCTCTTCCGGCCGACAAAATGGGTCTTGATATCGGCGAAAAGACACGTGAACTCTTTGCCGAAACGATCAAGACAGCCAAGACAGTCGTTTGGAACGGTCCTATGGGAGTATTTGAAAATCCGATACTCGCCAAGGGCACGGTTGCTGTAGCTCAGGCGCTGGCAGACACGGACGCTACAACAATAATCGGCGGCGGCGACAGTGCGGCGGCTATCAACATTCTCGGCTTCGGTGACAAGATGAGCCACATTTCGACCGGCGGCGGCGCTTCTATGGAATTCCTGGAGGGCAAGGTGCTTCCGGGCTGCGCTGCGCTTGACGACAAATAATACAGGATTTTTGGAGAGATTTGGAATGAGAAAAAAATTTATTGCCGGCAACTGGAAAATGAACAAGACACCCTCAGAGGCTGCAGCGCTGGCATTGGAAATTTCCGAAAAAGCATTGGACGCAAAGTGCGATGTTGTTGTTTGCCCGGCGGCAGTTTGTATCCCCGGTGTTATAAGCAGCGTTGACGGAACCAATGTGGAAGTCGGCGCCCAAAACGTTCATTTTAAAGAAAACGGCGCATACACCGGCGAGCTTTCCGCTGCAATGCTGACCGACGCCGGAGTTAAATATGTTATTATCGGTCACAGCGAACGCCGCCAATACTTCGGCGAGACTGACGAAACAGTCAACCTGAGAACAAGAACGGCTCTCAGCGGCGGACTTTTGCCTATCGTCTGCATAGGCGAGAGCCTCGGCGAGCGCGAGGACGGAATAATGTACGAGGTCGTCCGCCGTCAGGCAAAACTTGCCATGATGAATATAAGCGCGGACGAGGCTGCAGGCGTTATTATTGCATACGAGCCGGTCTGGGCTATCGGCACCGGAAAGACGGCTACTGCCGAGCAGGCCGACGAGGTATGCGGAATTATCCGCAGCGTCATGGGCGAGCTTTACGGAGACGATACCGCCGAAAAGATAAGGATACTGTACGGAGGCAGCATGAATGCCTCAAACGCCGCAGAGCTTTTGGCTCAGCCAAACATAGACGGCGGCCTGATAGGCGGCGCAAGCCTGAAGCCCGGCGACTTTGCGGAAATCATTAAAGCGGCGTCGGTATAACTGAATTAAGATATTTCTGATTTTTAGGCGGCTCCCTCTTAATTTTTTCAGCAGGGGGATAAATCCCCCTGCTGAAAACGCCGCTTATTGAACAAATATTTTGCCTTATAGGCTCACATATGAGGCAAATACCGGTAATCTGTGAGCAGAAAGGCTATGATAATTAACTATGAGCAAAAAGCCATATGCATTAATCATAATGGACGGCTTCGGCAAGAACAGCAGGCATGACGGCAACGCTATCTATACCGCAAGCACCCCGAACCTTGACAAGTATTTGTCAGAGTGCCCGTCCTCAATCGTCCACGCCTCGGGAATGGACGTTGGTCTGCCGGACGGTCAGATGGGCAACTCGGAGGTCGGCCATACAAACATCGGTGCGGGCAGAGTTGTGTATCAGGAACTCACCCGCATAACAAAAGCCATACAGGACGAAACTATATTTGAAAATCCGGCTCTTATGGGCGCTGTAAAGAACTGCAAGGAGCACGGCTCTGCGCTCCACCTTATGGGACTGCTGTCGCCCGGCGGCGTTCACAGCCACCAGAACCACCTTTACGGCTTGCTGGAAATGGCAAAAAAGAACGGCATTAAGGACGTTCATGTCCATGCTTTCCTCGACGGCCGTGACGTTCCTCCGTCCTCTGCCGAGGAATACATCAAGGAACTTATAGCCAAGGAACGTGAGATAGGGATCGGCGACATCGCCACAATAAGCGGCAGATACTATGCAATGGACCGCGACAACCGCTGGGAAAGAGTTTCAAAGGCGTACGATGCGATCGTCAAGGGCGTCGGCAAGACCTATGACAGCGCGGTCACCGCAATCGAGGAGAGCTATAACGACAGCGTCACCGACGAATTTGTGGTTCCCTCGGTTATCACAAAGGACGGCGCGCCCGTGGGCAAGCTTCGGGAAAACGACTCCGTTATTTTCTTCAACTTCCGCCCCGACAGAGCAAGAGAGATAACAAGAACCATAGTAGACCCTGAGTTCAGCGGCTTTGAAAGAAACTTTTTTAAGACCTATTTTGTCACCATGACACAGTATGACGCTACCATGCCGAACGTTGAGATAGCATTTAAACCCGAGAGCCTTAACAACACTTTCGGCGAATACATCAGCAAGCTGGGCATGACGCAGCTCAGGATAGCTGAGACGGAAAAGTATGCGCACGTAACATTCTTCTTTAACGGCGGCGTTGAAGCGCCTTATGAGGGCGAGGACAGAGCGCTTATAAACTCACCCAAAGTCGCGACCTATGATCTGCAGCCCGAAATGAGCGCGTACGAGGTCACAGACGAGGTCGAAAAGCGCATAAAGAGCGGAAAATACGACTGCATTATCTTAAACTTCGCCAACTGCGACATGGTCGGACATACAGGCGTGTTTGAGGCTGCCGTAAAGGCTGTCGAAACTGTCGATACCTGTGTGGGCAGAGTTGTTGACGCCATCACCGAAATGGGCGGAGAAGCACTCATCACCGCCGACCACGGAAACGCGGATCAAATGATAGACTACGAGACGGGCGAGCCGTTTACCGCTCACACAACAAATGTTGTGCCCCTTGTTTTGATAGGCCGCAGCGATGTTAAGCTCAAGGACGGCAGACTTGCCGACCTGGCTCCCACCCTGCTTGACATGATGGGTATTGAAAAACCTGCGGAAATGACCGGAGAATCGCTTTTGATAAAGTGATTTGCCGAACGAAATATTTAAAAGCGAGGCTGATCGATCCGATCGCCTCGTTTTTCACCGCATACAAAGAGACGTCCAAATTTTAACGGACGCCTCTTTATTTGTATTAACTTTAAACAGACGGACGTAAATAAATTATTATATAACAACTCACCAAAAAATATATAAAAAACACAACTTCCGTCCGTTTAAACACATTAGAATATACATCAAAGCACATATCGACAGCATTTTCATATCCTAATTGTTATACTAATTATAGCCTATAAGCTGTGAATTGTCAAGCCTAAAAGTTGGTTTATATCAACAACTATCAGTTCTATAATAATTGTATCACAAATAAAGCATAATTATTACAGACAGACATGCAGGAGGTAAAATTTCGTGAATAATCCGGATTATTTATCGATAGGTTCAAGGATCAGAAGACAGCGGGAGCTTTTAGGCTACACGCGCGAATTTCTGGCGGAGCAGCTTGCGGTCTCCACCAATTTTTGCCGCGATATAGAGATCGGCGCAAAGGGTATGTCGCTTAAAACTCTTATCAATATTTCGATGATCCTTAACATATCGACTGATTATATACTCTTTGGACAGGAAAACGAAAACAGCTTTGAGCCTATAATAAATATGCTCAAAAGCTGTAATAAGACTGAACTTAAATATTTAACAGAGATAATCAAATATTATGTAATGAGCCACCGCAAAAAACAGCTTAATTAAGTATATTTCCGCTGCGGCTGAAATTTTCGGTTATGCTTTTTTTGAGCTGCGCATACTTCTTTGACGAAAGCATTTTATCCTCTGCCAAAATCTCCTCAGCTGTGCCTCTTGTCTCCCGCAGAATATCCATATCGGTAAAAAAGTTGCCTATCTTCATATCGGGAAGCCCGTGCTGCTTTGTTCCGAAAAAGTCGCCCGGGCCTCTGAGCTCCAGATCTTTTTCCGCTATTTTAAACCCGTCATTGGTCTCGCACATTACTTTCATGCGCTCTCTTGCTATACCGCTCCCGGCATTCCCAAGCATTATGCAGTACGACTGCGCAGCGCCCCTGCCCACTCTGCCTCTGAGCTGGTGGAGCTGCGAGAGCCCGAACCTCTCGGTGTTCTCGATAACCATGACCGTTGCGTTCGGCACGTCTACCCCTACCTCTATCACGGTCGTAGCGACAAGCACATCTATCCTGCCCTCGGCAAAGCTGCGCATTACGCTTTCCTTTTCAAAAGACTTCATTCTGCCGTGCAAAAGCCCGACCGTCTTATCCTTAAACACCCCATCGCGAAGTTTTTTATAATATTCACTTGCCGCCTTTGCGCTGACCGCATCGGAATCGTCCACAAGCGCGCACACAAAATACGCCTGCCGTCCTTTGCTTAGCTCGCTTCTGACAAAGCTGTAGAGCCTGCCTCTTTGAGCCTCGCTCAGCATTACTGTCTTTACCGGCTTTCTTCCTGGCGGCAGCTCGTCTATCACCGAAATATCCAAGTCGCCGTATATCACCAGCGACAGCGTCCTGGGTATAGGTGTCGCGGTCATAACAAGGGTGTGCGGATGCGCGCCCTTGTCGGTCAGCCTGCTCCTCTGGCTCACACCGAATCTATGCTGTTCATCGGTCACGGACAGAACCAGATCATCAAACCTTACCTTTTCGGTTATTATCGCATGGGTACCTACAATAATTTTAGCCTCGCCGCTCTCTATTGCTTTAAGGTTATGATTACGCTCGGCCGCCTTTTGACCGCCGCTGAGCAGCACGGTCTTAATACCCCATGGCTCAAAATAATTTTTAAGGTTCTTATAGTGCTGTTCGGCAAGGATCTCTGTGGGCGCCATCATCGCGGACTGGTGCCCCTCTCTCGCCGCCGCGAACATTGCGGCAGCGGCCACTATCGTCTTTCCGGAGCCAACATCTCCCTGCACGAGGCGGCTCATGGGCACATCGCTTTTTAAGTCGGCTGCTATCTCGTTTATTACACGCTTCTGCGCCCCGGTGAGCTGAAATCCAAGGCCTGCTGCAAACTCCGCAATACACTTTACATTGTTTATCCTGACAGACTTAGCGCTTTTGCTTATCTGCTTTGCCATTGACACTCCAAGCTGCAAAACAAGGAACTCCTCGAACACAAGGCGGCGGCGCGCATTGTTAAAATCATCAAAGCTCTCCGGCATATGTACGCTGCGTATCGCCTCGTCTATACCTATCAGCCCGTATTTTTGGCGCAGGTCCTCCGGCAGGCTCTCAGTCATGCCATCGCTCAGGCCTGCAAGCGCCTGAGCAACCGCATCTCTGATATTTTTTTGCTTGAGCCCTGCGGTTGCCGGATATACCGGCACCAGCCTGCCCATCTTTGAGCTCCCGCCGCCGCTGCGCTCTATTATGGGGTTAACCATCTCGGGCGACATTGTTCTGTATGACACCTTGCCGAAGAATGTATATTCCGCATCTAAATCCGCCAGGGTGTTTTCAACATACAGGGCATTGAACCATGTAAGCTGCATAATACCCGTACCGTCTGACATACGGGTCTGCAATACCCAAGTGCCGTTTCTTGCGCGGAACTTCCTAAGTCCCGATGAAAGTATGCCCTTGACGCAAACTGTCTCGCCGTCAATCAGCTCCGAAACATTTTTCAAATTGGTTCTGTCCTCAAGCCCTCTCGGCAGATGGAACAGGAGATCCCTCACAGTGAAAATACCGAGCCGGTGAAAAAGCTCAGCGCGTTTTTCTCCTATTCCCTTTAAATATTGAATGTTATCTGAAAGTCTCATGGCAAGCTCCGTCCCGTCCGCAGAATAGTTTTATTACTCGGCTGCTATAATATACGGATACACATCCTGGCCGCCGTAGTTCATTTTAACGTCCAAGTCGGGGTAGATATCCTCAAGTGCATCCCTTATGGCCTCCGCCTCGTCGGAATCCGCATCAAGCCCGTAGTAAAGCGACAGAACTCCGCTGTCATCATCGACAAGCTCTCCGGCCAACGAAATCGCCACGCTTTGCATATCGCTGCCGCTGAACCTTACGCTGCCGCCGGCTACCGCTATCACATCGCCTTTTGCTATATCCATTCCGTCGATCTTAGCGGAGCGCGCGGCAATCGTTACCTGCCCGCACTTCACCATAGCGGACGCTTCATTCATGGCCTCAATGTTTTCATCCGGCTCCGCCTCCGGCATGAACGACGCCATGGCGGTGATCCCCTGAGGCATGTCCCTTGTCGGTATAACTATCACATTTTTGTCGGTCAAACCGCACACCTGATCGGCGGCCATAATAATATTTTTATTATTCGGAAGTATAAACACATTCTCGGCATTCACCTGCTCGACCGAACTCAAAATATCCTGTGCGCTCGGGTTCATGCTCTGTCCTCCCTCGACCACCTCGTCACAGTCAAGGCTTTTGAACAGATCGCGCATACCGCTGCCCGATACCACCGACACAAACCCGTACTTTTTAAGCTCTCCGTCTTTTTTACTGTCTTTCTCTGCAGCGATTATCTCGTTGTGCTGATACTTCATATTGTCTATCTTTATGTTGGTCATCTCTCCCAGCTTGACAGCCTGTTCGAGAACATATCCGGGGTGATTTGTATGAATGTGTACCTTTACGATATCGTCATCGTCTATTACCAGCATACAATCGCCCTTGGCCTTAATGGCAGCCATAAACTGCGCCGTGCTGCGCGCTGTTTCCTTATTTATCAAAAACTCGGTGCAGTACTTGTATTTTATCTCGGTCTCTATAGTTTTAGTTTCCTTTGGAAGCGCCGCCCCCTTGCCTTCCCTAAGCGCGGCAGGCCTGCCGCTCTCGGCTGCCTCGACCGCCCCTTTAAGGAGTATGATTATTCCACAGCCGCCTGCGTCCACAACACCGGCCTGTTTCAGCGCGGGCAAAGCCTCCGGCGTTCTTGCAAGGCTATCCTCTCCTGCCTTTAAAAGCCTCCGTGCAAACTCAAAGACGTCATCAAATTCAACAAAGTGCTCCTCGGCAAACTCAGCGATCTCACGCACGACCGTGAGCACAGTTCCCTCAGCAGGCTTCATAACTGCCCTGTACGCGGTGTCTCTGGCGCCGCAGGCAGCGTTCTTCAGTTCACTCACTCCGACCTCGCCGCAGTCTCCTATCCCCTGCCAAACACCGCGCAGGATCTGCGATAAAATAACTCCGGAATTTCCCCTTGCATTCCTCAGCGACACCTTTGCAAGCGTCTCTAAAATCACATTCACCGGCGCCTCCGAATCAAGCGCGTCAACGCTTGCGGCAGCGGCGCTGAACGTTAAGCTCATGTTTGTTCCCGTATCGCCGTCCGGCACCGGGAATACGTTCATATCATTTATCTCGTCTGCACAGTTCACTATACTGTTGGACGCAGACTTCACCATGAGCCTTATTATTTTGCTATCGAATGATTTCATTAGACTTCTCCTTATGCTACGGTCTTTAATTTACCCTTATCCCCTCAACGTTCACGTCAACACGCGCAACATTAAGTCCTGTCATATCTTCAACGTGATACTTGACACTGCTTCTTATTACCTCGCCTATGGCGCTTATATTTGTACCGTACTCGACTATGATAAACAACGCTATCTCTATACCGTCGTCCGTCATCCTTATCTTAACGCCTCTGTCCATCTGTTCAAGCTTCAGCAGCTTGGCAATACCGTCCTTTCCTCCGCTGAGCGCCATACCCACAACGCCGTAGCAGCCCGTTGCCGTGTATCCGACTATTTTGGCGATCACTCTGTTGGCGACCCTCACATTTCCTCTGCTGTTGTCAAATTTACCGTTCATTGCATTATACCTCCATTATATTTATTTCTCCAAGTTTTTCCGCAAATTCGGCGTCACGCCTGTGGCAGGTAAATATCAAGACCTGCCTGCCGCCTTTAACAGAAAACTTCTTTAAAAATTCTATCATGTTCGCACTGCGTAAATCGTCAAACGCCGCGAGGGCGTCATCAATAAACAAAACCGTGTCCTCAGCCCTTAATGTGAGCTCGGCAACCGCCAGCCTGAGCGACATATACATCTGTTCATACGCTCCGATACTGAAAAATCCCGCACTTTTCAGGCTGCCTCCGGAGGCCTCGCCGCCAAGGCTCATTGTAAAGTCATCGGCAATTTTTACGCCGCTGTGAGCCTTTCCGGCAACAGCCGTGAATATCTCCTCGGTTTTGGAGTTTAAAAGCGGCGTGTAATCCGACTTGACCGACATATACGCCTCGCTCAGGCACCCGCGCGCAAGCATAAGCGCATCAAGGCGTTCTTCCTTTGCCGCAAGCCTTTCGTCTATCCCTGCTATGCTGTCCCGTATATCCAAAGCAGAGAGGCGGTCCTCGCCGCCGCGCCCCAAAGACACTCTGAGCTCTGCAAGCTCAAGCGACGCCTTTTCCCTCTCCGCAGACAGCTCGGCTGTTCTTTGCCCTGCGTCTATATCGCCGGAGGGCTTTACTGTGCCAAACCGCTGCTTCAGCTCCTCTGCTTCCCTCTTAAGCGTCTCATAGTCGTCACTGCCAAGCAGCTCTCCATAAAGCTCCTCCGCCATTTTTATTTTTGCCCTATCCTCAGAATATAACCCGTATTTTTCGTTAAAGTCCCTGACCGAATCACACTCAAGATTATCTAAAATATCTTTAAGCTGCTCCTCGGCCTCCTTTATCCTAATCTCGCGCTCTGTGAGTTCGCAGCTTAAGCTTTCGGTACTGCTGTTTAATTTTAATATATTCTTTCTCTTACCCAAGCCGTAAGCTGCGGCGAATATGATCAAGCATATCCCGGCCGCGGCGCACACCACCCATGCAGCTGCCGGAGCATCGCCTGCGGCTGCTGCCGCCGCAGTGATAAACGCCGCCGCCGCGCACAGCACAGCCGCCAAAACCGTTCTTTTGAGCTTCTTTGATTCGCCCTCCGACTTTTGCCTGCTGCCGTCCAGCTCCTTTTTCAGCTCATAAGCCCTTGCTTCACTCTCATCGATCGTTTTTTCAAGACTGTTTATATGCTCTGCGGTATTCTCGTCCGTCATATGCTTAAACACCTGAAACCGCCTTGTATTTGCTATCTGCAGCTGCTGCGTCATGCACGAATCCAGACTGCTGACACGTGCGATTTTTTCCGCAGCCATTTTGGACAGCTCCAGTTCATTAAGCCGCTTAACTTCTTTTTCAATAGCGTCAGACCGCTGCTCCAACTCGCGGATGCGGCGCTCTGTGCGTGCGTTTTGCTCACTTCTCTCCTCCGCGCGTTTAAGCTCATCGCAAAGAGCCCTCCTCTCGCTGAGCAGCATATCTATCTCGCCGGGCGCGCTCCTTTTGTCCCTGGCTTTAAGCGCGGCGATCTGCCTGTCCAGCCGTCCGAGAGATTCATTGACAGAGACCTCAGAGCTCCCTCCGCTCTCTATCAAATTTATCAGCCTTGTGATAAGCTCATCATCCCTGCCGGTTTTTACGATATCCGCCTGCGCGATCCAGACGGTTCGCTCGAACATGGCCGCGCTCATTCCCAGCAGTTTTTCACCGACCTCGGAGCCGCTTACGCCGCCATCGAAATAATCCTCCCCGGTACCGCTCAAAGTGACCTTTGTTACATCGGAGGACGCACGCTTTCCGAACTCCCGGTATATCTCGATATCCACTCCGTCCTTATTCAGCCTGACTGCGCCTGCGGCTTTAGTCTCATCCCACGGTATTATACGCTCTCTGTCCCTGACGTTTCTGCACTTTGCGCCGCGGGTCGGTATTCCGTACAGCATGAATTTGATAAACAGCTGCATCGTTGACTTCCCGGATTCATTGCCGCCGTATATCAAATTCATTCCCTCGCCGAGCGCGAGCTTATAATCCTTGAACCTGCCGAACTTTATCAGTCTAAGCTCTGTAAATTTTATCATAAGCTCACTCCCCGCTTTCCATTGCGTCAACGCCGAGCCTCAGCGCCTCCTGCGCTATCCTGTACTCCCGGCTGCCTGCCGAAAGCTCCGCGAGACGCTTTTTCATCATTCTGATATACACAGCACGCAGGCTGCCGTCGTTATCATCTACCTCAAAATCGTAGCCCGGCAGCGTCTTATCGATAAGCTCCGTATAAAACGCCATTCCCTCAATACGCCTCTGCAGCAAATCGATATCCGGGCTGAAGCCTGCGCGGGGTCTGCCGCACAGTATGATCCTGTACAGGTCTTTGGGATCGTCGAGTTTTTCGGCAAGCCTCTCGATAACCGCTTCGTTGTCAGCAACGCTGTCTGTCAGCTCAAGCTCTGCGACACGGCAGCTCCTCTTTGCAACTGATATTTTTTTAAGGCTGACACTGCCCCTTTCCACACTGCCGATTATCACGCCCGCATCACCTGTCTCATCAAAGCCGCGCGGCTCCGGGATACCCGGATATGCCCAGCTCACAGCTCCGCTGTGCTCTATCCCGCTGAACGAGTGAACATGCCCGAGAGCGGCATAATCAAAGCCCGACTCCTGAAGCTCCGCAGCCGATATCGGATTGTAGCCCGTGTCCCTGCGGCCGCTTGTTTGGACGTCACCATGTATGACCAGGATATTTGCATATTCGCTGTGCTTTTCAAATTCACCGGGACGCGTCAGTCTTGCCGTTCCCTCAGAGGGGAAGCTCACTCCCGACACTCTGAGCTTTAAATCATGCAGGTCAAAATACCCGGGCTCTGTGCCGAAGATATGCACGTTGCTGCCGAAATCCACGGTTTTGTACGGCGAAGCCCCTGCATACGGGTCATGGTTACCCGCACTGATAAATACAGGGATATTGCCTATCTCCGAAAATCTCCGCTTTAGAAAATTAACGGTTTCACGGCTTACTCTTCCGCTGTCAAAGAGGTCGCCCGATATCAGCAGCACAGCCGACTCTTCCGCGGCAAGCTCCAAAATGCGCGAGAACGTCTCTCTCTGCTCTGCCCGGCGCAGACTTGCCGCATCGGGAGAGAGCACGGACGTCATCGGCGAATCCAAATGCATATCCGCCATATGTAAAATCTTTGCCATTTAAACCTCCAAAAAATAATGCCGCAGAAAACCGACGCAGCCCGCGTCAATGTCAACTGCAGCATAGATACTGATTATTCTTCGTCAGGCATCTCCCAGGTGTGATATACGTTCTGTACATCGTCGTTCTCTTCAAGCATATCGATAAGCTTTTCCATCTTTGCGACGTCATCAGGGTTATCAAGCGCGGTCGTTGTCTTAGGTATATAGTTTATCTCCGCCTGCACAAATGTATATCCCTTTTGCTCAAGCCCCTCTCTGGTCTTTCCGAAATTTTCGGGAGCCGTCAGTATTTCATAGCACTCGTCCTGGGCGTCAAAGTCGTCCGCTCCGCAGTCAAGAGCGTCCATCATCAAAGCATCCTCATCAATGCCGTCACCCTTTTCTACTACGATAAGACCCTTTCTGTCGAACATGAACCCTACACAGCCTGTCTGGCCGAGATTTCCGCCGTTTTTGTCAAAGTAATGCCTGAGGTCTGCCGCAGTCCTGTTCTTGTTGTCGCTCAGAGTTTCCACTATTACAGCTATTCCGCTGGGGCCGTAGCCCTCGTAGACCATTTCCATATAGTTTCCGCCGTCGCCCTCTCCGGCAGCCTTTTTAATGCTTCGCTGGATAGTATCGTTCGGCATATTATTAGCCTTTGCCTTGGCGATAACGTCGCGCAGCTTTGAGTTGGTATCAGGATCGGGGCCGCCGTCCTTGACAGCCACCATAAGCTCTCTGCCTATCTTTGTGAATACCTTGCCGCGCTTTGCGTCAATTGCACCTTTCTTTCTCTTTATTGTTGCCCATTTTGAATGTCCCGACATATTTACTTTCCTCCTGTTTTTAGTTCTGAATTTTCGATAATCATAGCATTGCACAGATGACGGCTGTCATCTGTGCAAATATATCCTCTACTCGGACATGACTTCTTTTATCGTGGTCGCAAGCCCCGCAATGCCCTGGATATTCGACGGCAGGATTATCTTTGTCGCCTGACCGTCGGCAGCTTTTTCAAACGCCTCAAGGCTCTTGATAGCAAGCACCTGCTCGGACGGCGCGGCCTCGTTGAGCATTCTGATACCATCCGCCGTCGCCTGCTGGATATTCCTTATCGCCTCGGCCTCGCCCTCTGCGATCCTTATGGAAGCCTCCTTGTCAGCCTCCGCTTTCAATATCTGCGACGCCTTTTCAGCCTCCGCCTCAAGTATCCTCGACGCTTTTTCACCCTCTGCAACGAGTATAGCCGACTTCTTCTCTCCCTCTGCTCTCAGAATAGCCTCGCGCCTCTCACGCTCTGCTTTCATCTGTTTTTCCATCGCCTCGCGTATTCCCGCAGGCGGTATTATATTTTTCAGCTCAACACGGTTGACCTTTATACCCCACGGGTCGGTTGCCTCGTCCAGTATCGAGCGCATCTGCGTATTAATAACATCTCTTGACGTCAGGCTCTCGTCAAGCTCCATATCGCCTATGATATTGCGCAGCGTTGTTGCCGTAAGGTTTTCTATAGCCGACATAGGCAGCTCAACGCCGTAGGTGTAGAGCTTAGGGTCGGTTATCTGATAGTACACGACCGTATCTATCTGCATTGTGACGTTGTCCTTTGTTATAACAGGCTGAGGCGGAAAATCAACCACCTGCTCTTTAAGCGTCACCCTGTTTGCGACCCGCTCTATAAGCGGGATCTTAATATGCAAACCAACGCCCCATGTGGCGCTGTACGCACCGAGACGCTCAACGACATAAGCCTTTGCCTGCGGAACGATTTTTATGTTCGCAACAACAAGCACGACTATTATAGCAAGAATTATCAACAATAATATCATAATGCCCATCCTTTCAGTTAGCCTGCGGGCCTTACCACAAGCTTTACGCCGGAGATATCCCGAACAGTTACCTTTGCATCTTCCTCTATCACGCTGCCGTCCTCCGATACGGCAGACCAGACCTGACCCATAATCTTGACCTGGCCGCTGTTTTCTATGCTGTCAATGCGCTTTATCACAAGCGCTTCTCTGCCGAGAAGTCTGTCTGCATTTGTATGCTGAGTTTTCTTCACAGCGATCTTTTTAAACAGCGGACGCGTAAGGCACAAAAAAACACCCGAAACAATAACGAATGTTCCCAGCTGCACCAAAACCGATCCTCCAAGATATGCTGCCACAGCCGCAGCTACCGAACCGACAGCAAACCATACGGTAATAAGCGAAACGGTCGCCGCCTCAATCAGCGCAAACACTACCGCTGCTATGATCCATATAATAACGGCCGCCGACATAATATCACCTCGTTTAGTAATGGCTGTTCCCCGCATCGGGGGCGTTTTAAGAAAATGACAAATCCCATGCCTAAAAATTAATCGAGCCCTCCGCCGAAAAGCAAAGAGACGTCTCGGTTATAAAACCAATCTGTCCCGTTTTAATAAGCTCTTTTATATCCGCCGCTCCTCTTGTTATCATTGCTTCTTTTCAGCGCCTGTATTTTCTCGTCACTGTCCTGCTTGAATTTTTGGAGCATATCGTCAAAGCTCAGATCCTCTTTAGGACGCTTTGTGACAAACTCGAACTCCTCAGGCGGCGCAGTCCTCCGCGGAGTCTTCGCCTTTCTTTCGGCTTTATCGTTCTTTTGTGCCCTCTGCTTTTTCTTATCGCTTTCAAGCTGCTTTATCGAAAGGCTTATCTTTCCGTTGTCTGTGCCGATGACCTTCACCTTGACAACCTGTCCCTTTTTTAAATGCTTGTTTACATCGTCAACAAATTCAGCGGCGATCTCCGAAATATGAATAAGACCCGACTTTCCCTCCGGCAGCTGTGCAAAGGCGCCAAACGACGTGATCCCGGTAATCTTAGCGTTAAAAACCATTCCAACTTCAATTTGCATATTATTTAAAATTCTCCATTCCGCCGCTCTGTACCGGCTCAAATATTAATTATTGCTGCACATAAAACTTTATCAGGCGAAGTCAAGCTCAATGACTACACACGATCCTCAAGCGCTGCCTAACCGTTATTTAATATCAATTGCTGCTGTTCTTGTCAACAAACACCCGCTCATTGGGAACCGTAAGCCCCAGCTTTTCACGTGCCATTCTCTCAAGATACTCCGGGTCGTTTACGCTCTCAAGCTCGCCGCGCAGCCGCTCGGTTTCACTGTTGGCAATGCTTATCTGCTCGCTTATCTCCGCAATCTCTTTGTTTTTGCGGTTCAGCACCTGCTGCTGACTGACCATAACGCACAAAAAATATATACAAAACGCAAACAAACCTACGCACACGAATAAACGCTTGAAATTCAGCTTGACCCTGCCGGTTTTTTTGATCGTACTGACCGTTTTGTTTCTTACTCCGGCTCCCACCGAAACTAAATTCCTGTCAATGTTCCGCTGCCTTCTTCTCACTATTGACACCTACCTAAAGCAATTAATTCATCAACAAGTATGCTGTCTAACATGAATATTATATATTATAAAAAAGCCTTTGTCAATGAAAAACTATCTCAATCCGGATAAAAAATTATTTACACAAAATCAAATATCAAATATCAATCGTTCTGTTTTACGTTTTTATTCCCGAGTCTTTTTAATGCAAGCCGCTTTATACTCCGCAGCAAGTCCATTATCTCTCCGGAGCCCTCCCGCGAGTGCCATATTACGACCGATACCGGTTTTTTTATCAAGCTGCACAGGAGCTTAAACGGCGCAGTAAGTATTTTGACCAGAAAACATAAGACCCCGACAAAAAGAACATACAGCTTTTCAAACACGCGCGTCAGTCTGTCTCCCAGCATGAGCTTATAGCACAAACCGCCGAGAGCCATTCCCATAACGCTGTACCACCTGAACATTCCGGCGTTTTCGCGGAAAGCCAGTATGTAAATCAAAAATCCCACCGCGCACAGCCAAATTATGTCCTCGATATATATAACCAGGTTTTTTACCTTTTTGCTGTGCCTTTTTGCTCTGAAAAAATCATAAATGACCGTCATGGCCGCGCCGCAGGCCGCAGAGCGCAAAAAATAGATCAGTTCATTGGCTTCAGATATAATTTCCATATAAATTCCTCCGTTGTATTTTTAAGTTTTACTCATTTGTTATTTAGTAAAAGGCTATCTGAACAGTTTTCCGAAAAAACCGCCGCTGTCGGCCGTATCGGACGCATCGTCCATATACTCGACATTATCGATCGTCCCCTCTATCACCAGCCTCCCATCGTCAACATTCAGGCTGTGGACCTTAAAGTCACTGCCTCTTATGACCATCGTACCCATCGAGGTGTAAACCACGGCCTTTTCATCGTTAAAGCTCTCCACATCGTCCACGCAGTTGATGACGATTTTTCCTCTGTCCTCTATAGTAACGCTGTGCTTTAAGGCGCTGTCTCCCGGTTCCATCTAAAGTCCCCCTTTTTTTGGCTTATTCTATGTATATTCTTATTCGGAGCCAAAGCTAAATATTCCGGAAAAGATAAAAAGCCCGCGCGCAAAAAAGCCGCGGCATTGCTGCCGCGGCCAAGGAAGCCGTTCTTTACTTTTATAAAAAATATTTTATCAAAACATCAACGGCGTTGCGCCTTATCATTACATCGGCAAGCTCGTTGAGCCGTCCGTGCGATATGAGCGTCCTGCTCTGCTTATCCGAAAACTCCAGCATTATCTTTTCGGTCCTCAGCATCATGGAGCTGTTCTCGGGTATCAGCAGCATGTAATACACTCCGGCGTGCTTATAAAGCGTGCTCTCTCCCTCAAAGAAATTATGTATGGCGTCCGCCGCACGGCAGACGTCGTCAAACTCACGGAACCTGAATATCCTCTTTCCGGAAATCTTCCCGCCGCCCGCGCCAAAGGTCAGCTGCCGCTTTCTTACAGTCCCCTTGTACGGGCACTTTGAAACCGCCTCTTCAAGGTCGCTGTCGCTGAATATTTTTGTTATAAGCATGCCAAAACCATCTGTATGCCCCGGGATAGCCTCCACAAACAGCCGCGCCCCGTCAATACAAAACTCCGCGTCCCTTTCGGCAAGCTTCAGAGCCGTCATAAACATCTCGCGGATCTCCGGAGTATTCGAGGCCATATTACTGCTGCTGACGTTCCACTCCCTGGCTTCATCGGTATCCATCAAAACCTTTATCTTATTTTCATCAATTTTTTCAATTCTCATGTCAAATCTCCCTATATAAACCTCCACAACAAATTAAGGCTCCCGCCCCTTTTTCGATAAATTTATGCTCGCTTGAATTTAATTATAACTAAAAAATCTGAATTTTCAATGCTAAATTTTTGGAAACAGCAAATTGTAAATTGGCTGT
>DXIJ01000128.1 GCA_019112945.1 Candidatus Monoglobus merdigallinarum
TGCATATATTTTGCAGCGGTAAAAAATTATTTTTAATTAAAATTTAGTATTGAAAGGAGCGCAAATTATGAAGATGGAAGTTACTGATTTTCAGCAATGGCATGGATTCAGAGGCGTAAAATGGCGCGATGATATAAATACACGCGATTTTATACAGAATAACTATACCCCGTACAGCGGAGATGAATCGTTTCTTGAGGGGCCGACAGAGGCGACCGACAAGCTGTGGGCAAAGCTTCAGGAGCTTCAGAAAGAGGAGCGTTCAAAGGGCGGCGTGCTTGATATGGACACTGATATTGTAACAGGCCTTACGTCACATAAGCCCGGATATATTGACGAGAGCATGAAGGAGCTCGAAAGGATAGTCGGCCTGCAGACGGACAAGCCGCTCAAGCGTGCTTTCATGCCGTACGGCGGCATAAGAATGGCGGAGGAGGCGTGCACAACTTACGGGTATGAGCCAAGCAGTGAACTTCACGAGATATTCACCAAATATCACAAGACGCACAATCAGGGAGTGTTTGATGTATACACCCCGGAGATGCGCGCTGTCCGCAAAAACAAGATCGTCACGGGTCTGCCCGATACTTACGGCAGGGGAAGAATTGTGGGAGATTACCGCCGCGTTGCGCTTTACGGTATCGATTATCTTATCGAGAAAAAGAAAGAGGATTTTGCCGGCTGTGCGAGCGAGTCGATGTTTGAGGACGAGATCCGTCTGCGCGAGGAGATATCGATGCAGATAAAGGCGCTTGAAGAAATGAAGCTGATGGCTGAAAGCTACGGCTTTGATATATCAAAGCCCGCCAAGGACGCAAGAGAAGCGTGTCAGTGGCTGTATTTCGGATATCTTGCTGCTATCAAAACACAGAACGGAGCCGCAATGAGCGTCGGACGCGTCTCTGCGTTCCTGGATATCTATATCCAGCGCGATCTTGACGAGGGCGTTTTAACCGAAAGGGAAGCGCAGGAGCTTATCGACCATATGGTCATGAAGTTCAGAATGGTCAAGTTTGCCAGAATACCGTCATATAACGAGCTGTTCTCGGGCGACCCTGTCTGGGCAACGCTGAATGTGGGCGGCAAGGGTATGGACGGCAGGTCTATGGTCACAAAGAACGATTTCCGCTTTCTGCACACTCTGGAGAATATGGGTCCGTCACCTGAGCCGAATCTCACGGTGCTGTATTCATCACAGCTGCCGGAGAGCTTTAAGCGGTATGCGGCGGCGATATCGGTACGCACAAGCTCTATCCAGTATGAAAACGATGATGTGATGCGTCCGGTCTGGGGCGACGATTACGCAATCTGCTGCTGTGTGTCCGCAACGCAGACAGGAAAGGAAATACAGTTCTTCGGTGCAAGAGCTAATCTTGCAAAGTGCCTGCTGTATGCGATAAACGGAGGCGTTGACGCTAAATCCAAGACGCAGGTAGGCCCCGCGTATCTTCCGATAACGTCCGAATACCTTGATTTTGACGAGGTCATAGAGAAGTATGACAAGATGATGGAATGGCTGGCCAGAGTTTATGTGCGCACGCTCAACGTTATCCACTACATGCACGATAAATACTACTACGAAGCGGCAGAGATGGCGCTGATAGACACAGACGTCCGCCGCACGTTTGCAACCGGTATAGCGGGATTTTCTCATGTTGTTGATTCGCTGTCTGCGATAAAGTATGCAAAGGTCAGGACAATACGCGATGAGGACGGCGTTGTGTATGACTTTGAAACCGAGGGCGACTTTCCGCGTTACGGCAATGATGACGACCGCGCCGACAATATAGCTGTCTGGCTGCTGAAAACCTTTATGAACAAGATAAAGAAGTGCCATACCTATCGTGATTCAGAGCCGACGACTTCAATACTGACGATAACCTCAAACGTTGTTTACGGAAAGGCAACAGCTTCTCTGCCCGACGGACGCAAAGCCGGAGCGCCTTTGTCACCGGGAGCAAACCCGTCGTACGGAGCGGAGAGAAACGGACTTTTGGCGTCGCTCAACTCGGTGGCAAAGCTGCCGTATGAGTATGCTCTCGACGGAATTTCAAATACCCAGACGATAAACCCTGACGCGCTCGGCCACAGCGAGGAGGAGCAGGCCGATAACCTTGTGAGCGTTATGGACGGCTACTTTGACAGGGGCGCACACCACCTCAATGTCAACGTGTTCGGCAAGGAAAAGCTGATCGATGCAATGGAGCACCCCGAGAAAGAGGAGTACGCTAACTTCACGATACGTGTTTCGGGATATGCGGTCAAGTTCATAGATCTCACGCGCGAGCAGCAGCTGGACGTTATTTCAAGGACATGCCATGGCTCAATGTAGCGCGGAGATAAAAGGGCGTGTGCACTCCATAGAGAGCTTCGGAGCGGCAGACGGCCCGGGCGTTAGGTTTGTGATATTCCTGCAGGGCTGCGGTATGAGATGCCGCTACTGCCATAATCCCGATACTTGGGACATAAGCGGCGGAGAAGAGATGACCGCTGCCGAATTGATAAGCCGCGCACTGAGATATGAGAGCTACTGGAGGGGCGGGGGAGGCATAACCGTCAGCGGCGGCGAGCCCCTGCTCCAGATAGATTTTCTGACAGAGCTTTTGAGACAGGCGAAGCGGCGCGGTATAAACACTGTTATCGATACCGCCGGACAGCCGTTTGTGAGGCAAGGCCGCTTTTTTGAGAAGTTCCGCGAGCTTATGAAGTACACCGATTTGGTGATTTTGGATATTAAAGAAATGAACCCTGAGCGGCATAAGCTGCTGACAGGCTTTGACAATACAAATATCCTTGAAATGGCAAAATATTTATCGGATATCAGCAAGCCCGTTTGGCTCCGGCACGTGCTTGTGCCGGGGTACAGTGACTTTGATGAGGATTTAGATGCACTGGGTGGATTTATCGATACGCTCTCTAATGTCAAAAGGGTAGAGGTGCTGCCGTATCACACTCTCGGAAAATTCAAATGGGAGAATTTAAGGCTGGAATATGCTTTGGGTGACGTCCCTCCGCCGTCGCCTGAGCGCATAGCAAACGCCGAAAGAAGAATCCATGCGGGAATAAAGGAATAGAGAGGGGGTGTAAAAAAATCGCCCAGAGCGTTCAAGGGCAAAAAAACTTGACGATATTTGCTTTTAATGTGCTCAAAAAATTAAAACATCCCATTAAATGCAGAAAATCCGCCCTTTTGAGCGGATTTTCTAT
>DXIJ01000129.1 GCA_019112945.1 Candidatus Monoglobus merdigallinarum
ACGTTTCCGCCAAGAACATACATAAACTCATCCTGCATGTATCTCTCCTGCTCTTCTTCATTCATCTGGGTGAAATCAAAGTCGAAGAGCACACCGGAAGGTACAGCGGAAATAACATCTGAAGCTGTACGTCCGTTCTGGTTTACCGCAACAACCAGGAAGTAGTAAGTCTGGTTGTTTGTAAGGCCTGTAACGACCTGCTTGTTTGTTCTCGCATCTATACCTGTAAGCCTGTTTGAATACTGAGTATAGTCTGTTCCATAATTGGTCGTGTCATAGTATATCTCATAGCTCTCATCTGTTGCAACGTTTCCGGTCCAGTTAATTCTTACCTGATTCAGATACGGAACCTGATTGGTAATAACCGGCTTATCCGGAAGAATGTCCGCCGCACCGGCCGGAGCAATTGTTGTCCTAAATGTCATTGCTCTCGCCTGCGGGTCGTTTGCATCATACTCTGCAACCGTTACATTACTGTTCTCATCGATCGCCGTGACCTTATAGTAATACTGAGTATCGGGCTGCAAATCTACCAGAGTCTGTGCATGATATGTGTGGTAGTAATCGGTTGTCTCGTCATACACGAGCGTCTCGCTGTTTGTATAAACGCCCGGCTCTGTACCGTATTCCAGTACACAGGTCGTTCTGTAATCTGTGTTCCAGAACAGCTGCGCCGTTGAGTAACCAAGATTGTTTACCTTGAAATTCTCTATAGACGCCGGTGTATTGTCAACATTCAGCGGCTGGTCGTCAGCCATGAACTGGATGTATTCCTCAAGATAGGTATATCCTGTGTCAGGATTAACCGTGCTTGCGAGATGCTGAGATGTATTCCAGCCTCTGTACTCCTTATACCAGTTCGGTATACCGTCGCCCATACCGTCCCATGCGATCTGATATGACGGGTTGTATCTCGGGTCGTTCTCATCTGTCATGCCCGGGTAGTGTGCTTCTCTGTAGCTGTCCATAAAGTCAGCGATTTCGGGATAGCCTTCTCTTACCCAGTCAGCAGGAACCAAATCGGATACTGTTCTGTATGTCGGGATATACTGCTGCTCCTGACTTATCAGAGTATAACGCGTCTGATCATAGTTCGGATCGGTTGTTGTGTAGGTACGGTTGAGCACATTGTCATAAAGTGTGTATGCAGTCTCCTGTCCGGGTGAACCGCAGTACTCGCCCCACCAGTCGCCTACCTCAAAGTTTGTTGTATGATCGGAATCATATTTATCGGCTGCGTTGTAATTGGGATTGTTTACATTTGTATCTGTATAATTATCCCAATCAACCGGTTTTGTTTCACCTGCTTCAGATTCTGCACCCTTGAGCACAGGACCTGCGCCCTGTTGAATTTTCCAGTCACGCTCGGTCTTAAACTCCGAATAATCGCGGCCGGTTCTCTTCTCAAGTTCCTCAAAGAACGGTGCGACCTCATCTTCGTCCAGGCTGGCTCTTGAGTGATTTCCCGTGAGCATCTCCTCCATAATCATTGTGTCATACAGGTCTCTTGCAGGTCTGGTTGCACCCATACCGTTGTCATCAGACGCATAATTAACAATATTATTGGTGCCGCTTGTATTGCCGTTTTCAAATACCTCGAGCGCTTCGCCTCTGGGCGCCGGGAACGGATAGGTCATATAAGTGAACGTTGCCGCCGAGCCCGACGTCTTTCCGTCGTTATCATATGAAGCCGGATTGGTGCTCCACTCGTTCAGAGTCACGTTGCTCAGATTATACGGTGAATCCGCACCATATCCGTTATCGGTTCCGAACTGCAGCATATATTTTATCTTACCGTTGTTGGTTGCTGATTCCTGCAATCCGTCACTGGCATTTCTGCCGTAGTTACCTTCAAAATATGCAAATACTCCGCCTGAATAATCACGTCCGCGGCCTGCTCTGTACGGCGTTGCATTTGACAAACTCGGGCCCTTGCGCGCATAGTTGTTATAGACGTTCATCTTTGCATTCTTGTCCTGCCACTCATAGTTGAACAGGTCATAACCGTTGCCGCAGTTATAAAGCAAACAGTTATATGAATCAACCCAGTCAGCGTCCGTTATACGTGGTGAACGCTGTGTACTATCACCGATAAAGTTCTTTGCAAACGTTACCTTTCTCGCACCCTCATTAATCATTCCAACATAGGCATGACCGCCCTTTTCGTGGGGTGAGTTCTCAAGCAATGACTTTCCGAATATTGTGTTTGAAATGGTAATGTACTCACCGGTCGCACGGAAGTCCATATCTATAGCCCACTGCATTGTACAATGGTCAACAACTACGTTTCTGGAGTTTCCTATACTCATCGGGTCGGACTGGTAATAGTGGTTATCAGGCTGAACATCACCTATTCTTATCTTGATGTTTCTCATGATAACGTCATGAGTACTGTTCATCGTTATACCGTAGCCCTTCAGAGTGATACCCGGATACGGAGCCGTCTGTCCGGCTATTGTAACATTGGCGTATCTTTCGCCTCTGATAGAGATAGGTCTGCCAAGAGGAGTCAAATCAATAACGCCGCCGACGTCAAACACAATGGTTCTTGCACCGGCAACCTGCTCAAGTCCGTATGTCAGCGAGCCCTCGCCGTCATGCGCAAGCGTGGTAACATGGTATACCTTGCCGCCGCGTCCGCCGGTCGTATATGCACCGTATCCCTCGACGCCGGGGTATGCCTTAAGCGCATCCTCGGGAACGACTGTCAGCACAAAGTCCTTGGTCGCTGTCTGTCCGTTGACGTTCGCCGTAACGGTGATCGTTACCTGTACGGACGAAGCGTTTCTGTCAGGTCTTGTAACGGTAGCCTTGTAACCATCGCTCTGAACCTCGGTCTCAGTACCGCTGCCGTCCTCATCACCTTCATCTGTGATTATAGTGTCGGCATTCTTTGTAATCGCAATATAGTTTTCGTCGCTTGAACTCCAGCTGAGCGTACCGTAAGTACCGGTTTCACCGAGATAGAAGCTTTCCTGTCTGACGTTATTGATATCGATACCGCCGATCAAAGCGTTATTTGCGTCATATATAGCCTTTTCCGCATCGCTCACAGGATCCTGCTCCACTACCTGCAGATCAAACGTCTTTGTGACAGTTGCCGAGCCGTATTTAACAGCCGCGGTAATCGTAACAGGCTGTGTGCCGCTTCCGCTGAAAGGCGGCTTTGTAACGGTTGCAAGGCCTGTTGCATTGTCAACAGAAATTATACTGTCATTTGAAGACGTGTAAGTAATAGTCGAGCCGTATGTGGTTGCTGTCTGCAATGTGAAGTTCTCTTCAACAGATGTTGTTCTCAGTCCCTCGGGGAGCTCAAGAAGCGCCGCGTCACCCTCGGCTTTTTCTCTGTCTGTACCGGGAGCGTTTTCAAGAACTCTCAGTGTGAACATTTTGTCAGCAGAAGCTGTCCATTTTTCAAGGTGTGCTGTAAGCGAAACATTTATGCTTCCGGCGCCCGTAAACTCCGGACGGACAACTGTTACCTGACCTGTTGTATTGTCAACTCTTACATATCTTGAGTCGGACGACGTCCATGTGATAGTAGAGCCGTTCTGTCCGCTGATCGGAACAGTGAAGCCCTCTGTAACATTGTTGGCGTCAAAACCTTCGGGAAGCGAAAGCGCTGTTCTGTCAGCTGCTACGTCCTCGGCGTCCTGTGCTGCCAGGTTGTTGTCGATAAGCGTAATATTCTTAACCGTAACAGTTCCGAGAGATTTAACATCTCCCATAACAGTTATACCTGCGCCGTAGACAAGACCGTCTGAAGCGGCAAGGTTTTCCAAATGAAGAGAAAGGCCTGTTTGCGAATAAACAGTGCTGCCATCCGCATCAAGGAGCGTATAGTCGTATGTAGCGTTTTCAGTATCGATGTCAGCCCTCATTGTATACCACTGAGCGACTTCGTAATTTACATCGTCCTTATACTGGGTTCTTTCCATATTGTCCCAGGTCGACAGACCCTGCGGCGAGTTGTTGGCTACCGCCTTGTCGGTTGCACCGCTGTCCCACAGATAACCTCTGCCGAGATACGGGAAGCTCGTTCCGCGCAGATCAGATGCGATATCGTCCGTCTTACCGTATACAAAAAGTCCCATTCTTCCCGGATGGTCAACATATATATCGGCCGTGACTGCAATAACGCCGGACATCGGTGTTTCAAAGTCGTGAGTTGCAAAAAGCGACTCGTCGCCGGCATTTGAAGCATCGCCGTTCATTGCACCGTTCTGATTCTTTGTCAGTCTCAGAGCCTTGCCTCTGTCGCTCTCGACGACCTCATAGGTTGAGGTGTTATTGTAACCGCCGCTTGAAAATGCAGTTATATACCAGCCGTCAGCAGACGTATCTCCTACATTCGCGCTTTCAAAATCATATGTAGCAGCAACTCTCTCAGCAGCGAGAGTTACATCGCTTTCGTCATACTCAAAGAAAGCATCGGTGTCCGCCTCATAAAAGCCGTCGCTTTGAGGCTCGGGCGTTGCAACAGTGTCATACTCCGCATCGCTGCTGCCGTCAGCAAGCTCAACCTGGTTGCCTTCGCTGTCAACAGCAAAATTGAGCGTTTCTTCATCATCTGCCGCTTCCGCGTCCTGCGCCGCAGATGTTTCGGCGCCGGCCTCAGTATCAGAAACCGGCTGCTCTGCAAAGGAAAGCATCGGTGCTGTCTGAAACGCGAACATCATCGCAACAAGCAACGCAAGAACTGCTTTTAGTCTTTTTGTTGTTTGCATGTCTATTCCCCCTAAAAAAATTAAAGATTTTATTATTATTCACCGTCATTGCACGGCAAAAATGCCGACAAAGGTACCTACTATACATTATATATCATTTTGTCCCAAAAGTCAATCAAAACAATTACTAAACACAATTTTATTATTGAAGTTACTGTTATTTTGTTAATAATCTATACAAATTTATGCAAAGGTTTTAATTTTGCTATTATGCTGCATCTGCTTTAAATTCATATCTCTGCCTTAAATGCTGACGATCCCCATAATCTGCAGTACATTGGTCACTACTATTGCGCCGAGAAGTATCGGGGCAATATATTTTACAACAACTTCAAATATCTTCCTGCGCCTGAATTTTGACGAAAGCTCGATCTCCTCAACAATGGGCTTCAGACCGACCACCCAGCCGAATATTATACACATGCCAAGACCTGACAGCGGCAGCAGCAGTGAGTTTGATATGAAATCCATAAAGTCGAGTATCGAAAAACCCATGATCTTTACAAAATCCCATGCACCAAAGCCCAATGAAGCCGGCACCGACAAAAGGCACGACACTCCGAGCGTAAGCAAAACAGCCGGTACGCGCTTTAGATGAAATATATCGCTGAGCGTCGCTATTATAACCTCGTCTACCGAAATAAACGAGGTAAGGGCGGCAAATGCAACTAAGACAAAAAACGCTGCGCCAACGAACCTGCCAAGCGGTATATAGTCAAACACCTTGGGAAGCGTCACAAACATCAGACCGGCGCCCTGGTCAAGCTGCGCGGCCGTATCGCTTGAAAACACAAAGACGGCCGGTATTATCATGAACGCCGCAAGTATCGCTATTCCGGTGTCAAAAATCTCGACATTTGACACACTTGCTTCGATATTTGTCTTTTTGTCAAGATATGAGCCGAATGTAAGCATTATACCCATCGCAAGTGACATCGAATAGAACATCTGTCCGACTGCACCGATAACCGTTTCAAAACCGAAATTGCTGAAATCCGGTATTAAGATAAACTTGATACCCTCAATTGCGCCCGGCAGCGTAGCGGAATACACCGCTATAAACACTGAGAGTATCACCAGCAGCGGCATAAGCACCTTGCTGGCCTTTTCTATCCCGCCCTTAACGCCGCCTAACAATACGGCAAGCCCTGCCAGCGAGAACACCAGCGCGTAAATAAGCGGCTCGGCCGGACGGCTTATAAACGAATTAAAATAACCATCGGCCGCGGCTGCAGCGCCCTGATCGGCGATATAAACGACAATATACTTAAGAACCCAGCCGCCTATCACGGCATAATAGCCCGTTATTATCAAAGTGATAAGCACTGTCAGCCAGCCTGCCCAGGCATGCTTTTTGCCGTATGCCCGGAAAGCTCCGACCGGACTGAGCCCCGTCTTGCGCCCGATCCCTATCTCAAGCGTCATCAGCGCGTAACCAAAAGTTATTACCAGCACAAGATATACAAGCAAAAATATTCCGCCGCCGTATCTTGCTACCAAATACGGAAACCTCCAAAGATTTCCAAGTCCTACCGCGCTTCCCGCGGCGGCCAGTATAAATCCTATCTTCCCTGAAAAACTGTCTCTTTTCTTCAATGTACTCCCCGTCCCTTGTTTTTTTTCTTATTTTAACACATTTGATATAAAATATCAATCAAAATTTTAAATAATTGTTGATTTTATTCGGCTGTAATTTCACTTGCGCTGTTTGCTGATTTCTGATATACTGTGTTTAAATCTTTAAGGAGCGGGATCGTATGACTAAAAAGGAATATGCTATGAATTTATTCAGGCAGGGCTACAACTGTTCGCAGTCGGTGCTCTGTGCATTTTGTGAGGAGCTGGGGCTTGACACGGAGACCGCCGCCAGACTTGCCAGTTCGTTCGGAGGCGGCATGGGCAGGATGCGCGAGGTGTGCGGCGCTTTTTCCGGCATGCTTATGGTACTCGGCCTAAGGGCGGGATATTCCGACCCCAAGAGCTTTAAGCAGAAAGCTGCACACTACAAACGGGTGCAGGAGCTTGCCGAAATGTTTAAAGAACAAAACGGCGGCTCGATCATATGCAGGGAGCTTTTGGGACTTGGAGGCAGCAGGTTTTCTTCGGTACCGTCAAAGCGGACTGAGGAATACTATAAAAAGCGTCCGTGCATTAATATAATCGGGAATGCCGCCGAAATTATCGAAAAGTATTGCTTTACGGATTAGCGCTTAAATATAAATACTCCGCGGACTAAACCGCGGAGTATTTTTATGACTGTTATTCGGTTGTGAATGTGATAGGTCCGAATACTGCCTTTGATGCTGCTACATACAAATAATATTCATATCCTTCTTCAGCCGCAAACGAGTATTCAAACGCAACAGTCGGATTTCCATCCGGATTGTTCTGCGTAGCTATTATCTCACCGTTAGCCGCACCCGCAGGGAATTTGAGCACATATGCGGTCTTATTGCCGCCGAGCGAGAAAGCGCCGCTTACCGTACCCGGTCTGTCGACCGTTATTTTAAGAACGGTGCCGTTTGTCGGTATCTTATCCGCTCCCGGAGCGCCGCTGAGCGACGCCGGTCTCGGATTGCCGCCGCCCGTCAAACCGGTTATTCCCGTGTCTTTGTTATCTCCAAGATTCCATGTCTCGGAGCTGCCTGTATCGTTGTTAAGCGGATCGACTGTCATGCCGTTTACTGTGACAGGCTCGGGATCACCAACTTGCTTATACAGCTGCTCATAGTCAGATGCTGTCCATACATTACCGTCTGACGAAGGAGTTTCATCCGGGTCAGGATCTGTCGGGTTCTCTGTCGGCTCTGTGGGCTGCTCTGTCGGCTCTGTGGGCTGCTCTGTCGGCTCTGACGGCTGCTCTGTCGGCTCAGCCGGAGCCGGGGGCAGCGTTGGCGGATTCTCAAGCGTTGACTTTGTATATCTTACTTCATAGATATTTATTCCGCCGCCCTCACCGTATATGTATACCGGTGCGCCGCCGTATACGGCTGCTGTAAAGGTGTCGCTTGCTCCGCCCGCAACAGCATAGCTCTGGGCTGCGCCGTTTTGCTCAACTACACAGCTTCTGTCTGCCGAGCTGCTGCCGGATGCGTGCGCAAATACTACCGTTACTGTTCCGTAAGCATCCGGTGTAAAGCTTATCGCACGGCTGGAGCTGTCTCCGTTAATGCTTCCGCTTCCGCCCATCTTCAGTCTTCCGCTGTATTCGGTTCCGCCGGCCTCTTTGCCGCTGTCATCTGCGACCAGAGCTCTTGCCTGACCGTAAATAGTCAATCCGTTATAGTTTGCATTTGTGGCTATCGAAACTTCATTGATATCGCCGTTTACACTGGTAGTGCCGTATGTTTGCAGTGAAGCATAATCGGTGATCCATGATGTGACCTCTCCCGCCGGGTCAGCCGTTACTACCGGTTTCTCTGTCGGCGGAGGCGTTGCAGGAGCCTGATCTCCGAATACAACTTCGACTGTAACGTCACTTGCCGGCATTGTAAATACATCGCCGTCTACCGTTACCGGTGTACCGTCAGCAGCTGTGACAGTAATGCTGTTTGTCTCATAGCCGCTGTCCGGAGTTGTTACGACCTGAATGCTCTCGCCCGGGTATGCTCCGATAGAGTACACATCAGTCTCCGGAGTTCCCGTCTCTGCCGTCAGCCTGATATTATCATAGTAGAGATTGCCGCTCGCGGTTCTCATAAACTTGATCTGAGCCAGGGCATGGCTTCTGTTTGCAACGACCGGAGCCTCGTTTGTCGTAATAACAGGCTCTGCCGAGATGTTATCCGGGTTATATGTTCCGTCTGTTCCATGCAGGTAGTACGAAACTGTGTATGGATCCGAAGTGCCAAACTCACCGCTTATAACAACTCTGTACCAGTTGCCGTTTTCGAGCGACGCCGAACCGACCTGTGTTCCCGCAGCTGATGTAGCTCCTACATCAGCTTCAGCATCTGTGACATATACATTATTTCTGACGTCCATCATATGGAAGAATGCGTTTGCATTTCCAAAATCGGTTGCCATTCCCGTAGATTCATCATACGGGTGTGCGGCATTATCAAAATATGTTCTGAAAGAACGTCCTGCCGAAGCCGTATTATCGTCATAGAAATCATACGAGAATTCAAAGCTGCCCTCGTTTATAGGCTCACTCAGCACATACTGTACAGCCTTGTCTGAAAGCTTGATCTTTGCAGTGCTGTTTCCTTTAATATTTGTATTATCCTCGGTTACGGGGTTTTCTACCCTGCTGTCCTTAACGTCTGAGGACATGATCCACTTGCCGCCGCTTTGGTTAGCCATCAGGAAGTTGTCGCTGCAGTCAAGTATAGTCCGGTCGTCTGCAAGCTCTGCTGTCTCAGACGCTGTGCTTGCTGCGATCTTTCTGAGCTCAACGCTTCCGTTCTCGGGCTGAGGCGCTGTAGCAGTATATTCCTGAGCTGAAGCATCTACAAACAGCGCTCCTACCTCAACCCCGGTTGCCGGCATCAGGAACCTGTATGTATTCTCCGCCGTCTGAGTAACATTTGTTGACGGGTCTGTGAATACGGAACTGGTCTTATAGCCTGCGTCAGGTCTTGTTACAACAGTGACCTCCTGTCCGGCTCTTGCGCCGAGGCTGCCTGATGAATATGTAACATTCATGAGGCCGACCTTTGATCCCCTTGACCAGAAGTAATAGGAGCCGCCCTCTTCACACTGGAATGTTTCCGTGTAGATATAAGCAGAAGTGCTGTTGGGCAGTTCCGTTATATATTCACGGTTAGTGTTATCGTAAATTGCAAACGGCTTGTTTCCGAATACATATACCTGGATAGTGAGATATCCGCTTGCGCCCGCGGTGACCTTGAATACGTTACCCGACGGCTCGCCCATACCGTCTACGTTATACGGCGGGTCTCCTGCCGGATTAGCACCGTCCGGATCTCTGACAAGCTTAACCTGCTCTCCGTTTAAGGTCTCTGTACATACCTGCATATCGAGGAAGCCTACCAATGTACCGTCTGAGTTATCCGTACCGTTGAGCGGTATAGGCTCGCCCGCTTTTATAACATTTCCGTCTGCATCAACATTTTTTTCAAGATCCTCTACCGAAAGCGACACATTTCTTATATCATCGCTTGAGGTCGTTCCCGACTGAACAGTGATAGAGCCGTTAACGATCGATTCCGACAGAGTGATCGGATATCTGGTGTTCGGGTCGATAGTCGGCGACGGAGTCGGCGCTTCGGTAACTACCGGACCGGTTGTGACCGACGGATCGCTTGTGGGAATGTCTCCCGAATACTCAACAAAGATTCCGTAAACGTTTATTCCGGCATCCGGAACTATTCTTATTGTTGTTGCAGGTCCGCTGTACGAAACATTAAAGCTGTCGCTTGCATCCTCATAGCACATAAAGCTGCCAAGGTTCTGGCTGCCCGCATAGACCGAATAAGATCTGTCAGCCCCACTTGCAGAAGCCGCGTCTATAGTGAGGTTACACGAACCGTCTACTTTAAATGAAAGCTCCGCAGTACCTATCTTTAAGCGCCTTGTATAGCTCTGTCCGGAGTTGTTAGGATTATCACCTGTTACTCTAAAAGTCTTGTTACTGTTGTCTACATCAGATGCTTTACTGACTGTGAGTCCTCCAATTTCTGTGTTCGCAGGCATATTCTCCATGCTTGAGAAAGGCTCAACCGAGAACATATATGTAGGAACTCTCGGCGGAGTTGGCGTCGGAACAGACGGATCCCATGTAGGCGTGGGAGCCGGTGTAGCTGTCGGTGAAGGCGTAGGAGGATCTATTGCGATATAATGCGGCTTAAACTGCAGTGTTCCGTTCACTACATCACCGGGCATTACAAATGAGTATACATTGTCGCCGTCCTCGTTTAAACCTGTGATCTGCTTTTCTGTGCCGTCTGTTGATGTATATGTAAGCTCCGGCATTCCCTCGATTCCGTATCCGCTCGGAGGAGTAACGTAAAGTGTAACGCTCTCGCCCGGGAGAACTCTTGCGGGAACAGCGTCAAGCGTACCGTTTTGATACGATCCGACAGGAGCCGTCGGGAGAGTTATCTCCGATGCGGCCATGTCAGCATTGACCTGCCAGCCTGCATATATAATAGTATTCTTTTTTATCGGTGTGTTCTCAAAATCAAATGTCTTTGATGATTTATTGCTCTCGTACCAGCCGGTGAAAGTGTAGCCGCTTCTTGTGAGCGTCTCTGTCGGCTCTGTCGCATACTCGCCGTTCTTGACGTCCTGTCTTGCGATCTTGGGAGTACCGTTGTTTGTCTCAAATGTAACAGCCGATGAGCCCTCGATATACCAGCCGGCATAGACTGTCATACTGCTTGAAACCGGGCTTGATGACGGATCCCAGCTTCTGCTGCTGTCAAGAGACTCTGCACTGCTCTGCGTCGTGTACCAGCCGTCAAAGACATAGCCCTCGCGTACCGGTGTGGGAGCCTTTGTGCCTACCAGAGTATTTCTGCTGATAGAAAGCGACGTCGTTGACGAACCGCCGAACGAACCGCCGTTTGCATTAAACGTGATCCTAACGCTGTTGCTCTGGCTGCCGCCGCCGCTTGCACCGCCGCCGCTGCTTGCGCTGCCGCCGACATTACCGAGATGTCCGATTCCGCCGGTCGTGTTGGTGCCTCCGGAAACGCTCGAGGTTGTCATCGGGTCTGTCTCAGCTGTCGTGATGCCGTCCAGGATCTTAACTACCTCTGCACGGGTGATCGGAGCGGCCGGCTGGAACGAACCATCCTCATAACCGTTTATAACTCCTGCGCCCACAAGAGCCGTAACAGAAGTCGTTGCCCAGTCGGAAATGCTGCTGCTGTCCGTAAAGCTAAGCAGACCGATCGAATTTATCTTGTACGCGCGCTGGAACATTGTGGCAGCCTCTTCACGGGTGACCGCATTGTCGGGTCTGAACGTACCGTCCTCATAGCCGCCGATAATACCCTGTGCCACGCACATTTTGAGGCAATCCACAAACCATTCATCTCCGCTGACGTCAGAGAAGCTGATATCGGCCGAGGTCTCATACTGCCTCTCGGTGGATATTATCTTTGCCAGCTCCGCCCTTGTGATATTGGCGTCAGGCATGAACTGCCCGTCGGAATAACCGTTGATTACCCCGGCATTGCTCCACTTATCGATTTCCGATTCCGCCCAGTGTCCCTGCGTATCCGGGAAGTTCGCAGCGGATACCGCGGTGAATCCGAAAGTAGTGAGTACCATTGCCAACGCAATAACTAATGCCATTGACTTTTTAAATTTTCTCATTACTATTCCCCCTATTTATTTTAAAATCAAATTTTTAACTAACCTTAAATGAATCTTATCCGTATTACCGGATAAAATTCTCATTATACAC
>DXIJ01000130.1 GCA_019112945.1 Candidatus Monoglobus merdigallinarum
CAGATGAGAACCGAGATCGGTAAGCTGCATAAGAAGCTTAAGACAACGTTTATTTACGTTACACACGACCAGACAGAAGCTATGACGATGGGTACGAGAATCGTTGTTATGAAAGATGGTATCATTCAGCAGGTTGATTCTCCGACAAATCTTTATCAGTATCCGTGCAATATCTTTGTTGCTGGCTTCATTGGTTCACCTCAGATGAACTTCCTGAATGTTACGGTTGACTGCTCTTCAAACGGTACATACTTAAAATCAGGCGGCTTTAAGATCAAGCTTCCCGAAGGAAAGGGCAACAGAGCTGAGATCAAGAAGTACAACGGTAAAGAAGTTATCATGGGTATAAGACCTGAAGATATTTATGATGACCAGGCATTTATTTCAAGTGCGCCTGACTGTGTTGTGAATGTTGATATCGACCTCGTTGAAATGATGGGTGCTGAGACTTATCTCTACTTCCAGGTTGAGGGAACGGAATTCACAGCAAGAGTTAATCCGCGTTCTACTGCTAAGCATGGCGACAACATCAAGATCGCTTTTGATGCTAACAAGATCCACCTCTTTGACAAAGACACAGAAAACATCATCTCGCACTAAAATGCATTTTAAAAGACCCGGGGAGTTTTCCTACGGGTCTTTTGTTGTGTGTCTTAAATGTACTTACCGTAAAATATCGTCGCTTTTCAGCTGCGTCCCTAAGTAATCCGCCGTCTGTATATTATCCGGATGATATCCATAAAATATACGAATTAAAGGAAATATACTGTTTAGATTTATCCTGTCGTTTATTTTCTGCTGTAAAGCAGCCCAAGTATCTGTTCGGCACACATTGACTTTAAGTTGTCGCAGTCCGGCAGGACGTTTTCCGACCAGCGGAACACGGTGCAGTCCTGAAAATAGCTGAGGCCGCGGCGGCAGCTGCCGAACTTTTTGTACCAGTCCGGGTAGTATTTGGCGGTATATTTTCTGACAAGCGCCGCAGCGCGGCTGATTTCGTTTCCGCCCCTTGTCGATGTACCGCAGAGCTGTACTCCCGGAGGGCTTGAGTGAACGATAACCGCACTTGTGTCGGTGCATTCGCCTATTACTATATACACATGCCCGCTTGCCGAGACGATATCGCCGGGCATAAATTTTTTACAGTTTTTTATGCAGCTGCCGAGCCCCAGGCTGCCAAGCATTCCGGCCTGTGCCTGCGCCTGCGTAACATAGCCGTTTCCGCCCAGCAGATTATAGACCGCCCAGCCGACAAAGCCGCTGCAGTCAAGACCTGAGCCGTGTTCAAATTTGTGCTCTTTAAAGTCATAGCTCTCGCTCTGCTTGTTATAAAATTCTTTCCACTTAGGGCTCGGCCCGATACGAAGGGCGTCGGTTCCGGCGCCGTCCCCGGCGGCATTCCAGCCTCCGCCCCATATGTACATCGTGGTATGAGCCGGAGCCAGAGCAATTTTTAAAAACCCGGTCAATGTTCTTTCAGCCATAACATATACTACCTCCTGATTTCACGGTTGGTTCAGTATATTACAGCAAATGCGGGTTTATTCGGAATATTCAGTCTCTCTTGCGCTCCAAAGCCATTATTTTGTCAACACGTCTCTGGTGTCTGCCGCCGAGGTGTTCCGATTCCAGGTACGCTTTTACTATTTCGAGCGCGAGGCCGGGGCCGGTGATCCTCTCACCGAGGCATATTATCTGTGCATCGTTGTGCTCCTTGGCCATTTTTGCCGAGAATACGTCTGTCACGTGCGCGGCTCTTATGCCGTCGATCTTGTTGGCAGCGATACTTACGCCTATACCTGTGCCGCAGATCAAAATTCCCTTGTCGCATTCTCCCGAGACAACAGCTCTGGCCACAGTCTCGGCAATGTCGGGATAGTCCATGGGTACGTCCTTTTGTGTGCCGTAGTCCTTAAACTCATAACCGTTTTGATTTAAAAATTCCTTTATGGCCTCTTTCAGCGTTACACCGCCGTGGTCACTGCCTATACCAATCATACAAAAAATCTCCATTCTGCCGCAGCAATATTTTTTAATAATCATTTTTAAACATTATAGCATATAAACAGTCCAATCACAAGCGCGATTTATAAAATAGTGACATTTTTGACCCAAATTTTAATATGCAGTTTTTTTGGATTGAATTTCAGTGTAAGTTGTGTTAAAATTAATATAAAAGGAGCTGAACGGTTTGAAGATTTCGGTGCTTGTAAACGACAGTGCGAAAGACGGCTTTATCGCCGTGCACGGGCTGAGCCTTTATATAGAGACAGGCGGGAGGAATATCTTGTTTGACATGGGCCCTGATGATACATTTTTGAAAAATGCGGCGGTACTCGGCATCGATATTGCAGATGCCGGTGCAGCTGTCATCTCGCACGGGCACTATGACCATGGCGGAGGCCTTGAATATTTTTTAAAAGCAAATCAAAGCGCGCCGGTATACGTGAGTGAGGGCGCATTTAAAAAGTATTATTCCGCATCGACCGGAGATTTAAGATACATCGGCCTTAAGAGCCCGCAGGACAGAAGGATAGTTACGGACTGCGGTGATAATGAAATGATGATCTTTCGCGGTATAGATAAATTAATGCCGCCGCTGTCTGTAAACAGTGTGCTGTTTCAGGAAAAAGACGGAAAATTGATCCCCGACAGCTTTGAGCATGAGCAGTTTTTGATAATAAACGAGGGCGGTACATATGTCTTGTTCGGAGGCTGTGCGCACAGCGGCATTGTCAGCATTATAAGCAGTGCGGCAAAGATTATCGGCAGGGCTCCGGATTATGTAATATCCGGCTTTCATCTGACGGCACCGGGTGCGGGCAGAGATGAAAGCTCTGAGGCTGTGTCAAAGATCGGCGCATGTCTGAGAGAGATTAAAGTAAAAGAATACTTTACCTGTCACTGCACCGGAGAGGGACCGATGAGTATTTTAAAGGCGGAGCTTGGCGAAAGGCTGCATGGACTGCGGTGCGGTGATGTGATAAACATTTAAAAAGGTTGTGATCGATATGAAAAAAGAGGTTAAGATAGGCAGCGTCACGATTGGCGGAAAAAACAGAGTAGCTGTACAGTCAATGACAAATACCGCGACAAGCGACGTTGACGCTGTGGTTAAGCAGATAAACGAGCTTGATGCTGCGGGGTGCGACATTGTAAGATTTTCGGTGCCCGATACCGAAAGCGCTCTGGCGGTCGAGAAGATAAAGGAGCAGACCGATATTCCGCTGGTGGCGGATATACACTTTGACTATAAGCTGGCGCTTATGTGCATAGAGCGTGGAATCGACAAGGTAAGGATAAACCCCGGAAACATCGGCGGCGAGGACAGGGCGGAGGCTGTTGCAAGAGCCGCGCGTCTTAAAAACATACCTATACGCATAGGCGTAAACGGCGGCTCGCTTGAAAAGGGACTGCTCGAGGAGTGCGGCGGCGACCTGGCGATGGCGATGGTAAAAAGCGCGGAACGGCACGCTGCGATACTTAATAAGTTTGACTTTGACGATATAGTTCTGTCAATGAAGTCGTCCAAGGTCTCGGACACGGTCAGGGCGTACCGGCTGGCCTCGGAGAGGTTTGACTATCCTCTGCACCTGGGAGTGACCGAGGCGGGAACTGCGCGGCAGGGGATAATCAAGTCTGCGGTTGGGATCGGTTCTCTGCTGCTTGACGGTATCGGTGATACGATAAGGGTCTCACTGACCGACGACCCGGTGCTTGAGGTCAGGACGGCACAGCTGATCCTGCGCTCGCTGGATATGGGCGGCGACTATGTTGAGGTAGTCTCGTGCCCTACCTGCGGCAGAACCAAGATAGATTTGATTAAGGCGGCAAAGCAGGTAAACGATGCGGTCGAGGGAATAAACAAAAAACTGAAAGTGGCCGTTATGGGCTGTGTGGTAAACGGCCCGGGCGAGGCGAAGGACGCCGATATCGGCATTGCGGGCGGAGACGGCTGCGCGGTGCTGTTTAAACACGGCGAGATAATCAGAAAAATTGATGAAGATGAGATCGTGCCCTGCCTTTTGGAGGAAATCGAGGCAATGACGAAGCAGTGAAGTATTGGAGGTAACAATGGCACACAGTGTGTTGGAATTGTTTGATAAAGTGACGGTTATGGCGGATTTTGCCGCAGACCTTGAAAGGTTTGATATACTATCGTGTAATGTCGATACTGTCAAGAACAGCGTCAACCTGTATCTGTCGGGGCAGGGTGAGCTTATCTCGCCGCGTGCGGCGAAGCAGTTTATTGATTTGACCAAGAAATCATACAGATTAAGTGAGTTTGATATTTATATAAGATATGAGGATATCGGCTTGACGGACGAATATTTTTCGTATCTGATAGACGCTTTTATACAGAACCATGAGGCAGGCCGCGCATTTTTAAGTTCGGCGGTGTATGAGTTTTCCGGCGGCATGCTGAAGATAGGCGGCGTGGGCAGCGGCGGAGAGAGTACGCTGAGGAATATGGATTTTACAGGCTTTATACAGCGGCATGCGTCGTTTGGGCTTGGGCGGGAGCTTGGTGTAGAGCTCGAATTTTCTAAGCCTGATATGGAAGAATATCTTAAAAGGTGTGCCGAGAACGAGAAAAAGCTTGTGGAGCAGAATATGAAGTCTGTGCAGGCTGCAAAGCCCTCAAAATCTGCTGAGAGTGCTGCGCATAGGTTTGGGCGGCCGATAAAGGAAGAGGCCGTTCCTATCATAAAGCTGGGTGATGAAACGGAGTTCTGCGTTGTCGAGGGCGAGGTGTTTGACTGTGAGCACAGAGAGATCGTGCGGGGCAGCCGTGTGAACACATCTGTAAAATTTTCGATAGGCGACGATGAGTGGGCTGTATCATGCAGCGGGTTTGGGAGCTCGGACAAGATGAAGCCTCTCGTCTCAATGCTGAAAGACGGGAACCGTTTGAGGCTTGCCGGAAATTATACATTTGACGAATATCTGCACCAAAACGTTATAAAGGTAAGTGCGGCGGAGCTTTTGGAAAAACCGCCTGTACGCCGGGACAACTGCCCGCGCAAGAGGGTGGAGCTTCATCTGCACACAAAGATGAGCGCAATGGACGGCGTTTCACATGTGGGCGACCTTGTAGGCCGTGCGGCATACTGGGGGCACCCGGCTATAGCTATTACCGACCACGGCGTAGCTCAGGCTTTTCCGGACGCCAGAAATGCCGCGCTGAAGCACAAGGACGTTAAGGTCATATACGGAATGGAGGGCTATCTGATCGACGATATAGCCCCGCGGCGTATAAATGAGATAAAGCAGAAGCGGAGCGGTGAGTATGTGGTGTTTGATTTGGAGACCACAGGCCTCAGTGCGGACAGCGACAGGATCACCGAGATCGGAGCATGCCGAGTACGTGACGGAGTTATTGTTGATAAATTTTCGCAGCTGGTGAACCCCGAGTGCGAGATAAGCGATTACATAACCTCGCTGACCGGCATAACCAACGAAATGGTTGAAGATAAGCCTGTCATTGCGGAGGTGCTGCCGAGGTTCAAGGAATTTTGCGGCGACAGCACAATGGTTGCGCACAACGCTAAGTTTGACATGAGCTTTATCTACGCAAATGCCAAAAGGCTTGGTATGTTCTTTCCGAACAAGACGGCTGATACGCTGAAAATGTCAAGACAGCTGTTTCCGGAGGAGAAGACCCATAAGCTCGATGAGATGTGCCAAAGGCTCGGCGTGAGCCTTGAAAATCACCACAGAGCGTCCGATGACGCTGAAGCAACGGCTTTGTGCTTTATAGAAATGATGAACATGACAGCGTGGCGAGAGGCTAAGGAGCTGGAGGAGCAGCTTCCGGTGCCGGGCGATGACGATCCTGTGATAAAGCAGCGCAAGTACCATATTATCCTGCTTGTCAGAAATTACAGAGGGCTTAAAAATCTGTATAAGCTCATCTCTATGTCTAACCTTAAATATTTCTATCGCAGGCCGGGCATACCAAGAAGCCTGCTGTACAAGCACAGAGACGGTCTCATTATCGGTTCGGCGTGCGAATCGGGCGAGCTCTACCGCGCAATAATCGATAAAAAACCGGACAGCGAGCTCTGCGAGATCGCTGAATTTTATGATTACCTGGAGATACAGCCGATAGGCAATAATGCGTTTATGATGAGGAACGGGCAGGTCAGCGGTGAAAATGAGCTCAGAGAGATAAACAAGAGGATAGTCGCACTTGGCGACAGAGTGGGGCTCAGGACGGTCGCTACCTGTGATGTGCATTTCCTTGACCCTAAGGATGAGATGTACAGGCGTGTGCTGATGGGCGCACAGGGGTTTGAGGACGCTGATAATCAGGCTCCGCTTTATTTAAGGACTACCGAAGAAATGCTTGAGGAGTTCAGCTACCTGGGAGACAGGTGCGAGGAGATAGTTATAGACAATACCTTAAAAATAGCTGATATGATCGAGGATATCCGGCCGGTAAAGGACGGCTCATATCCGCCGGAGATAGAGAACTGTGAGCAGGATCTGATCGATATGTGCCATAAAAAGGCGCATGAGATTTACGGAGATGTGCTGCCGGAGATTGTTGAAAAGCGCATGAACAGGGAGCTTGACTGTATAACCAAATACGGCTTCTCGGTCATGTACATGATAGCGCACAAACTGGTCAAAAAATCGAACGAGGCAGGATACTTAGTCGGAAGCCGAGGCAGTGTCGGCTCATCATTTGTGGCGTTTCTCTCGGGTATAACCGAGGTCAACGCTCTTTGTCCGCACTATGTATGTCCCAAGTGCAAGTACAGTGAGTTTTATGAAAACGGTGAGTACCCAACCGGAATGGATATGCCGTCTAAAACATGTCCGCACTGCGGAGAGCCGCTCAGGAAAGACGGGCTGACTATACCGTTTGAGACGTTTTTGGGCTTCAGCGGCAACAAGGTTCCGGATATTGATCTGAACTTCTCCGGCGAATATCAGGCGACTGCGCATAAGTACGTTGGTGAGCTGTTCGGAGAGACGCATGTGTTTAAGGCAGGGACTATAGGCACTATTGCGGACAAGACGGCTATCATGTTTGCAAAAAAATACTATGAGGCAAAGGGCATTACCGCTCCGGAGGCAGAGCTAAAGCGTATCTCAAGGGGCATGATCGACGTTAAGCGCACAACAGGTCAGCACCCGGGCGGAATCATCGTATGTCCTAAGACGATGGATATTCACGACTTTACACCTGTTCAGCACCCGGCGGACAAGAAGGATTCAGATGTTACAACCACACATTTTGACTTCCATTCCATACATGACAACCTGCTCAAGCTCGATATACTCGGTCATGACGACCCGTCTACCATAAGAATGCTTGAGGATCTGACCGGGCTGGACGCACTCAAGATACCGCTTGACGACCCCGAGACAATGAGCATTTTCAGCAGTACCGAGGCGCTGGGTATCAAGCCCGAGCAGATAGACAGCCGTGTGGGAACGTTCGGGATACCGGAGTTCGGAACCGGATTTGTCAGAGGGATGCTGGTCGAGACGCTGCCTACAAGCTTTGTGGAGCTGCTTATCATATCCGGTCTCTCCCACGGTACGGATGTGTGGCTCAACAACGCGCAGGATTTGATAAAGAACAAGACTGCTACACTGTCTGAGGTCATAGGACTGCGTGACGATATAATGGTGTACCTTATCCAAAAAGGGCTGGAGCCGAATACGGCGTTTGACATAATGGAGTTTGTAAGAAAGGGCAGAGCCGCAAAAGAGGGTATGCCAGAGAACTTTGAGCAGGCAATGCGTGAGAATAATGTGCCCGAGTGGTACATAAACTCGTGCTGTAAGATAAAGTATATGTTCCCGAAGGCTCATGCGGCAGCGTATGTGATGATGGCTTTCAGGATCGCATACTTTAAGGTGCACTACCCGATAGATTTTTATATAGCATATTATACAGTGCGCGCCGATTTGTTTGATGCGGCAATTATGGCAGACGGCGAGGACAAGGTCGAGCAGGAGATGAAGAAGATTAAGCTAAAGGGCAACAGCGCGACCGCAAATGAAAAAGAACTGTTCACGATACTTGAGGTCTGCCATGAGATGTATGAGCGCGGCATTGAGTTTTGCAGCGTGGATCTGTATAAGAGCCACCCGTATAAGTTTGCAAAGAGTGACGGCAAGATTATTCCGCCGCTCAGGGCATTTTCGGGCGTCGGCACCTCAGCGGCTCAGGCGATCGCTGATGCGCGTGAGAACGGCGAGTTCCTGTCAAAGGAGGACCTGAAACAGAGGTCCGGAGTTACTAAGACGGTTATCGAGACACTGGCCGAAAACGGAGTTTTAGACGGATTGCCGGACAGCTCGCAGATTTCATTCTGATTTTAAGGTGAGGCGGCATGATTGATTTTAATGAGGTCGAAAAATACAGAGAAAATAATAGGATAGAGGCTAAAAAGGCGCTGGGCGGGCTTCCGGAGAGCCTGTGGGAGACATACTCCGCCTTTGCCAATACTATGGGCGGGGTCATACTGCTCGGAGTTGAGGAGCACAGCGACCATTCGCTGCATACTGTAAACCTGCCGGAGCCCGACGCGCTGATACATAAGTTTTGGAGCATTGTCAATGACCCGATGCGGGTCAGCATAAATATACTGACCGACAGTCTTGTTTCAAAGCATGTTGTTGACGGCAAGAATATAGTGTCGATTGAGGTGCCGCGTGCACAGAGGACTGACAGGCCGGTCTATATTGACAATAACCCGCGGCACGGCACATACCGGCGCAGCGGAGAGGGCGACTACCGCTGCTCGGAGGAAGAGGTCGAGAGCATGAGGCGCGATGCGGAGCTGAAAACGCAGGATATGCGTGTGATTACTGAGCTTGATACAAGCGCGCTTGATACCGTGGTTTTGGACCGCTACCGCAGCCGTGCGCTTCGGCACAATCCGGGGTACGCAGGTCTTGGCACGGAGGAGTTCCTGATAAAAACAGGAGCCGCCGTACGCGGCGGAGACGGCGTACTGCACCCGACCGGCGCAGGTCTGCTGATGTTTGGATATGAGCGTGAGATCATCAGGGTATATCCGCAGTATATGGCAGAGTATATAGGTGAGGCGGAAAACGGCGAGCCGTTGAGGATATGCGGGGGCAATATATACGAGTTCTTTTTCAGTGTGTACCCGGAGCTTATCCGCGGTATAGAGCTTGATGATCCGGAGGAGCGCGGGGCTGTCTGCGGCGCTGTGCGCGAGGCGCTTGCAAATGCGCTGATAAATGCTGACTATCTTGGCAGAGGCGGTATATCCGTGAAAAAGAATGCCGATGAAATAGTGATAGAGAATCCGGGAAGCTTCCGTGTAGACGCCGAGACTGCCGCATCCGGCGGAGTCTCCGACCCGAGAAATGCAGCGCTTATCAAGTTGTTTGGGTATATAGAGGTGTGCGGAGGAGTCGGCAGGGGTATTCCGAGCATTTACATGACCTGGAAAAATCAGGGCTGGGAGATACCGGAAATAACCGAGCTCTTCGACCCGGAGCGGATATCGGTAAAGCTCAGGCTGCGTAAGGGAAAAAGACGCTTGCGGGCGCCGCTTGCTATCAGGACGCTTGAAAGAGAGAAGATCATCGTTGAATTTTTAACCAGGAACCCATCGGCAAGCCTTATGGAGATAAGCGAGGTTATAGGAACGCCGCGGAAGCAGACGAGGGAAATATTAAACGGTCTTATAGATAAAGGCATTATTAGCAGCTCCGGGAGCGGAAGATGTGCGCTTTATATGCTTAGCAGATAATATATTGTAAAAGAGGAAAATTGTATGAAACTTAAAAAACTGAATGCAATACTGGGTATTGCGATTATAGCAGCGCTGCTCTGTCATGCGGGAACAATGACATATTCGCTGATTACACATTGGTATAATTTTACGGTATGCAAGTACTTTGCTCACTTGGCGGAGACTATTATGTTCCTGCACGTGCTCATCAGCATATGTATATTCTTTTTCAGCAGTGACGGCAGCAGTTTGCTGCGCTATCCGCGCCGGAATATTTCTACGATAGTTCAGCGCGCATCGGCGGTTTTGATTATCGTGCTTGTGCATATGCATATTTCAAATTATGCGCACATGGCGACAGGCGAGACGCTGACGCCCGCGGAGGCGTTGTTTAACTGCCTGATTGAGTGCGTTTACATTCTGTCGGTGTTTGCGCATACTGCGGTGTCGTTTAGCAAGGCGCTTGTTACGCTGGGATTTGTCCGCTCCGTCAGAGCGTCTGTGCGGCTTGAGCGCATAGTGTATGCCGTGTGTGCTGTACTTGCTGCTGCGGCAGTTTTCGCAGTGATACGATTTTTTATAGGAGATATTATATGAAGCAGGTATTGATTATAGGCAGCGGTATCTCGGGGCTGACCTGTGCGATCGAGACGGCAAAAATGGGTGCAAAGGCGATACTTATATCACCATATCAATCGGAACGCTCGCAGTCTGTCATGGCGGCCGGAGGTATAAACGCTGTTATGCCGGGCTCTGACACAGACGACAGCGTGAGCCTGCATATTAAGGAAACAATAGACGGCGGCTGCAATATTGCCGGAGAGAGGTCTGTCACTGCGCTGTGCGGGGACGCACCGCACATCATTGAGTGGCTTGAGAGTATCGGGGTGGTGTTTACCCGTGATAAAAGCGGGGGCGTTGCCAGACGTGCGTTCGGCGGACAGTCGCGCAGGCGTACAGTGTATGCCGGAGCCTCTACAGGCAAGCAGATTGTCACCGCGCTGGTGCAGGAGGCGCGCAAGTGGGAATGCCGTGGTTATATTGAGCGGCGGCTCGGCTTGATGTTCCATTCGGCCTTTATTAATGATAACGTGTGTTACGGTGCGCTTTTCTACAGTGAGAGGCTTAAAAAGCTGATACCGGTTTTCGGCGATGCGGTCGTTGTCGCAGCAGGCGGACAGAACAGCTTGTTCGGCAAGACTACAGGCTCGGCATTGTGCGACGGATATGCGGCCGGCAAGCTGTTTATGCAGGGTGTCACGCTGAAAAATCTTGAATTCATACAGTATCACCCGACTACGATAGAAACACCGCAGAAGCGTATGCTCATAACAGAGGGAGCGCGCGGCGACGGGGGACGGCTGTATTATCTTGACGGCGGCCGGCGTGTATATTTTATGGAGGAGCTGTACGGAGACAGGGGCAACCTTATGCCGCGTGATATTGTATCAAAGTGCATATATGACGCACCGTCTCAGGTATATCTTGACATAACCTTTCTCGGCAGCAAAAAGATAAAGAAGAATTTGGGCGAGGTCTATGATATCTGCAGTGAATATCTGGGTCTTGATGTGACAAAGGAGAGTATCCCGGTCGCGCCGTCCGTACATTTTTTTATGGGCGGTATTGCGGTCGATATCGATCACCGTACGAATATCGAGAGACTTTATGCAGTCGGTGAATGCGCCTCTATATATCACGGGGCAAACCGCCTGGGCGGGAATTCACTGCTTGCCGCAGTTCACAGCGGACGGGCGGCTGCACAAAAAATAGCTCAGGAGCCGCCGGTTGCCAAAAGTCCGGGCTTTGACGGATATATCCGCGGGCAGGAGAAGATTATTTCGGGCAGGCTTGCGTCAAAAAGCCGCTTTCCGGCAGTGTATATAAAGAACAGCCTGGCAAAGATAATGAATGAGGATTTGGGAATACTGCGTACCGGTGAAAAGCTTGCCTCAGGCATAGAGAGCATTGACTACTATCTGTCTGTAAGTGAGAAGCTGCTGTATGACAGTGATGTATCGCCGTATCAGGGCTACAGCCTGCACCCAATGCTGACGCTCGGACGTGCGGTGCTCACGTGTGCACAGTCGCGCAGGGAAACACGCGGTGCGCATATACGCGCGGATTATCCGCAGCGCAGCGATGATTTTGAAAAATGCACGCTTATCAGCTACAGCGGCGGCAGGTATGAGATAACGTACGAGAGCGAGGATTAAGTATGCTTATAAAGATCAAAAGACAAGATGATGCGGTGAGCAAGCCGTACTGGCAGACGTTTGAGTGCGAGGCTGCACCGGACATGACGGTAAGCGCACTGCTTGACAAACTTAATTACAGCGATGACCTTTTTGATACGGAGGGCAATCCTGCGCGCCGTATACGCTGGGAGTGCAGCTGTACGCAAAAGATGTGCGGTGCGTGCGCCATGGTGATAAACGGTACGCCAAGACTTGCCTGCGCCGCCTTTATTCGTGATATAAAGAACGAAACCTTAGTACTGGAGCCGCTTTCGAAGTTCCCGGTTGTGTCAGACCTGATTGTTGACAGAGGGATTATTGAAGAAAACCTCCGTCGGGCGGAGGCGTATCTCGGAAGCTACGAGCAGCAGAGCGGGCGTGATTTTCCGCAGCTGTATTCAGCTGCAAAGTGCCTTAAATGCGGCCTCTGCCTTGAGGTCTGTCCTAATTACAACAGCGGTGAAAGCTTCTTCGGTGCACTGTTTGCAAACGATATGTATCTGCTCTTTAGACAGACCGCAGACCGCAGCGGGGAGCTTTTGGGTGAATATAACAAGCATTTTGCAGCTGGGTGCTCAAAGGCGCTTTCGTGTGTTGATGTTTGCCCTATTGGGATCGACACCTTAGCTTCAATGTCGGAAATGAACCGCCGCCGCAGAAAACAGCGAAAATAAAAAAGCCGGAGCAAAACAGAATTTGCTCCGGCAATGGCGCGCCCGGAGGGATTCGAACCCCCGACCTAACGGTTCGTAGCCGTTCACTCTATCCAGCTGAGCTACGGGCGCACATTTTCAACTTTATTAGTATATCATATTACATGGTAGAAATCAAGCAAAATATTTAAATTTTTTTCTTTATATTTTTCACAATTATTTAACTAATATTAACTTGCCGTTCATTAATTATTAACAATGACGTGCTATTATTATACATGTCAAGAGAAATTAAGCTTTTGATAATAGGGATGAGCAACTGCGAATATAATATTTATAAAGAAAGGAGTGATATATCTATGGTATGCCAAGTTGAGAGCGGTAATGTTATAAAGCTGCTCACTATACTGACCGGAGCTGAACAGACAGAAATCGAAAACA